>JBPBQT010000507.1:0-15024 GCA_050955065.1 Janthinobacterium lividum
CGAGCCGCGGCCGATCGTGATCCGGCCCAGCACGGTCGCGCCGGCGTAGATGACGACGTCGTCCTCGACCACCGGGTGCCGCAGCTTGCCCTTGATGAGCACGCCGTCGTCGTCGGCGGGGAAGCGCTTCGCGCCAAGCGTCACATGCTGGTACAGCCGCACGTGTTCGCCGATCACCGCCGTTTCGCCGATCACCACGCCGGTGCCGTGATCGATGAAGAAGCTGCCGCCGATACTCGCCGCCGGGTGGATGTCGATACCCGTCATCGAATGCGAAATGTCTGAAATCAATCGCGAAACGAAACGCGCTCCCAGGTGCCAGAGCGCATGCGCGAGCCGGTGATAGATAATCGCGATGGTGCCCGGATAGCACAGCAGCACCTCCGAAATGCTGGTCGCCGCCGGGTCGCCCTCGAACGCCGCCCGCAGGTCGCTGACGAGCAGTGCGCGGATGGGCACCAGCTGGGCGCCGAAGGCGCGGACGATCTGTTCCGCGCGCTGGTGCGGGGTCGGACCGTCGAGTTCGTCCTCGGCGCCGAACAGCAGGCCGCGCCGAACCTGTTCGCCCAGCGCGCGCAACGCATGGCTGAGCGTGCTGCCGACGAAGTGGTCGATATCCTCGTCGGTCAGGTCCGGACGCCCGTAGTGGGTCGGAAACAACGCCGCGCACAGCTCATCCAGGATCGCACCGATGGCTTTGCGCGATGGCAGTTCCCTGATGCGCCCCCGGTGGCGTACATTGTGTGTGACTTCACGCGAGCGCCGCAGCCCGGACACGACTTCGTCGAGGTGCCAGGCCGGGGCGCTCGACAACTCCGATGCGTGGGGCACGTCCATCGGCCGGTCGGCGTCGTCCGCACGCGGGGCAGGAAAGGGAGGGGACATTTTCATGGGCGGTGTTCCTGTGCGTCTTCCTGGTTTCCATCAATTCTAACGCGGGCCAACGCGCGCTGCCCGCGGCGATGGGAGCGGCAACAGCGGCGACGGTGGGAACGGCGCCGACGGCGGGAACGGCGCTGGCCGGCAAACCGATGCTGCCCGGACATTTCCGCCAATGCGTCAGATCGACGCATCGCCGGATGCTTTCAGGATCGTAAAGCATGCGCGAAGGGAGAATGGAACTGCATAGTTATCAGATGCTTACCCCGGCGTAGGGATGGGCCGACAGAGGATGTCCGGCATTACTGCGGCACCCGGTCGCGTCGTCCGACGCCAGGGGTTGGACGATCATGTCGCTTGTCGCCCGTCACGGCGTCAAGTTGCCGAAACAACGTTTCTGCTCCCGCACGAGCTTTTCTAACTAGGGTGTGCGCCGTTGGTTGAAGACGGACCTGAAGACGCAGCCCTAAGGACCCATCATGCCGGTGAATTTCAGTGCAATCGACCTGGCGCGTTTCCAGTTCGCCTTTACAGTTTCCTTTCATATCATCTTTCCCGCCCTCAGCATCGGCCTCGCGAGTTTTCTCGCGGTGCTCGAAGGCGCCTGGCTCAAAACCAAGAATCCCATCTACAAGGACATGTTCATGTTCTGGTCGAAGGTATTCGCCGTGGGTTTCGGCATGGGGGTCGTGTCCGGCGTGGTGATGAGTTACCAGTTCGGCACCAACTGGGGCGGTTTCTCGAATTACGCCGGTCCGGTGACGGGGCCGTTGCTGGCCTATGAAGTCCTGACCGCGTTCTTCCTGGAAGCGGGTTTCCTCGGCGTGATGCTGTTCGGCTGGCATCGCGTCGGCCCCAAGGCGCATTTCGGCGCAACGCTGATGGTGGCGATCGGCACGCTGATCTCCACGTTCTGGATTCTCGCATCGAACAGCTGGATGCAGACGCCGCAGGGCTATGCGATCGTCGGCGGCAAGATCGTGCCGCAGGACTGGTTCAAGATCGTCTTCAACCCGTCCTTTCCGTATCGCCTGGGCCACATGGCGATGGCGGCCTTCATCGCCGGCGCCTTCGTCGTCGCCGCGACGGGTGCCTGGCATCTGCTCAAGGGACGCCGTGACCCGGCGATCCGTCATTCGCTGTCGATGGCCCTGTGGATCCTGATGGTCCTCACGCCGATCCAGGCCTTCGTCGGCGACGCGCATGGCCTGAACACCCGCAAGTATCAGCCCGCGAAGATCGCGGCGATCGAAGGTATCTGGGACACGGAGCAGGGCGCCGCGCTGAACCTGTTCGGCATTCCCGACATGGACGCCGAGATCACCAAGTACCGCATTTCCGTGCCGCACCTGGGCAGCCTGATCCTCACGCACGAATGGAACGGCGAGATCCGCGGTCTGAAGACGTTCCCGAAGGCCGATCGTCCGAACTCGACGCTGATCTTCTGGACCTTCCGCGTGATGGCCGGGCTCGGCATGCTGATGATCCTGATGTCCGTGGTCGGCCTGGCGTTGCGCAAGACCGGCAAGCTGTATGAATCGCGCTGGTTCCAGCGCTGGGTGCTCTTCATGGGCCCGACGGGTTTCATCGCCCTGCTCGCCGGCTGGATCACCACCGAGGCGGGACGTCAGCCCTGGGTCGTATACGGCGTGATGCGCACCGCCGACGCCGCGTCGCCGAACAGCGCGCAGGCGGTCGGTATCTCGCTGATGATCTTCATGATCGTGTACTTCCTGGTGTTCGGCACGGGCATCTACTACATCCTGAAGCTGATCCGCACCGGCCCGGCCTTCCCGGAAACGCCCGACGAGCGCAAGTCCCACCAGTGGGGCGACGACGGTCATGGCGACAAGGCGCAGACCGCGCGGCGACCGCTGTCCGGGTCGAGCGAATCCATCGAAGCACACTGACGAATCACACTTGCTGAGGCAGCCAAGGGTAAAAAATGGATATCTCTTTCATCTGGGCGGCGATCATCGCGGTCGGCGTCTTCATGTATGTGGTGCTCGACGGGTTCGACCTGGGCATCGGCATCCTGTTTCCGTTCTTTCCGGAGCATCAGGACCGCGATGTGATGATGAACACGGTCGCGCCGGTCTGGGACGGCAACGAGACCTGGCTGGTGCTGGGCGGGGCCGGGCTGTTCGCCGCCTTCCCGCTGGCGTACGCGTCGATCCTGTCGGCGCTGTACCTGCCGCTGATCATGATGCTGATCTGTCTGATCTTCCGGGGCGTCGCATTCGAGCTGCGCGCGAAATCGCGTCGCACGCGGGCGCTGTGGGATCTGGCGTTCATGCTCGGTTCGGCCGGGGCGACGTTCTGCCAGGGCGTGGCGCTGGGCGGTTACATCTCCGGCATCAAGGTGGGTCCCTCCGGATTCATCGGCGGCGCGCTGGACTGGTTCACGCCGTTCAGCCTGTTCTGCGGACTGGGACTGCTGGCTGCCTACTCGGTGCTGGGCGCGGGCTGGTTGATCGCGAAGACCGATGGCGAATTGCAGCGCCGGATGTACCTGCTGATGTGGCCGTTGACGCTGGTCATGCTGGCCGCCATCGCCATCGTCAGCCTGTGGACGCCGCTGGGCGACGCGGCGATCGCGCATCGCTGGTTCGCGATGCCCACGCTGCTGTACCTGATCCCGGTGCCGATCCTCACGCTGCTGTGCGCCGCGGGAGTGCGTTACGGCGTACGCAAGCGCATCGACCGGATGCCGTTCATCATGGCGCTCACGCTGGTCGCGCTCTGCTACGTCGGTTTCATCTGCAGCCTCTGGCCGAACATCATTCCGCCGTCGGTCAGTATCTGGGCCGCCTCGTCGCCGCATTCCAGCCAGATGTTCTCGCTGGTCGGCGTGGCCATCGTGCTGCCGATCATTCTGATCTATACGACCATGGGTTACTGGATCTTCCGCGGCAAGGTACGCCACGACGATCCTGGCTATCATTGAGGAACCGTCATGTTCAAGGCTTTCAAGGATAACGTTCCCGAGAACGGCCCCCGCGCCGCGGATGGCCTGGCGCCGCGTGCGCGGCATCCGATGCTCTGGTTCGTAGCGTTGTATGGCGGCGGCGTTCTGGCCACGACGGCGGTCGCCGTGGTGCTGCATGTGCTGGTGTTCGCCGCTTCCTGAGCGGGAGTCGGGCGTCCTTTGCACGAGAGGTCAATCGCCGCAGCGGGCGCGCCGGGGTGGCAGCGGTGCCCCCACGGTAACGCACCGGTTCTACCCCAGCATCAAACCAGTTACACCCCGGGGACCCACACCGGTTCACCGCCGGCTCCGTATGTCGGGGCTACCGCGCAGGGGGGCCACCCCCGCGGATGGGGCGTTACAGGGCGCGCGCGACTTCCGCGCCGATTTCGAACGAGTGCAGTCGTGCGGTGTGGTCGTAGATCTGCCCGGCGAACATGAATTCATCGGCCTGGGTACGCGCCAGCAGCTTCTCCAGCGCCTCGCGCACTTGTGCGGGCGTACCGACCGCGCTGCATGACAGCGCCCGCTCGACATTGGCGCGTTCGCTCTCGTGCCAGATCCCTTCCATGCTGTCCACCGGCGGACGCAACGGTCCCGGCGTGTTGCGCCGCAGCGCGAGGAACTGCTGCTGCGCCGACGTCATGAGGCGCTGCGCGTCCCGCTCGGTATCCGCCGCGAACAGGTTGACCCCGACCATCGCATGCGGCCGCGCCAGCGTCGGCGACGCCTCGAAATGATGCCGGTATGTCGCCAGCGCCGCGTCCAGCAGATCCGGCGCGAAATGCGAGGCGAACGCGAACGGCATGCCCAGCGCGGCGGCCAGGCGGGCGCTGAACAGGCTCGATCCCAGCAGCCAGATCGGCACCTTCGTGCCCACCCCCGGAATGGCCTGCACTCGTTGACCGGGCGCCGCGTCGTCGAAATAGTCGCGCAGTTCGATCACGTCCTGCGGGAACGATTCGGCGCTGTCCTGGAGCGTGCGGCGCAATGCCCGGGCAGTGAGCTGATCGGAGCCGGGCGCGCGGCCCAGTCCCAGTTCGATACGCCCGGGGAACAGCGTGGCCAGCGTGCCGAACTGCTCGGCGATGACGAGCGGCGCGTGGTTTGGCAGCATGATGCCACCCGAACCCACCTTGATCGTCTGCGTCGCCGCCGCCACCTGGCCGATCAGGATCGACGTCGCCGAACTGGCGATGCCCGGCATGTTGTGGTGCTCGGCGAGCCAGAAACGCTGGAAACCCCAGCCTTCGGCATGGCGCGCGAGATCGACCGTGTTGCGAAACGATTGCGCGGCGTCGCTGCCTTGAAGGATCGGGGAGAGGTCGAGAAGCGAATACTGGGTCATGGCGGGGCGGGACGGAAGCGCGTGGAACGCGCGCCGCGATTCCTATCGTTCAAAACACCATGATAGGCCGAACCGGCGATCCCGGCCGGGCGACGCCCGGTTCCCCTGTCGTGCGCAGGCCTATTGTCGACGCCCGCCAGCTCTGCGGACCCGACGAGGCCCGCCGGCTGCTTAACGTCCGTCGATCAGGCAGCGGGCAATGAAGTTCTCTGCCTGGCTGCGCGATCCCGCCTCCGAGAACCCCTCGCTCAGCGATTTCTGTTTCACCTCGCCGGCACCCTGCAGGCAATTGCCGGAGCCGTGCGAGACAAGCGCCCGGTTGGCGACCAGGAAGGCCAGCAACAAAAAGATGACGACGAACAGTAACCGGCCGGACAGTGCTCTGCGCATGGCTGTGTCTCCCTCGATCCTGCTAGAGTAGACCGAAGAGGCCGGCACTGAAGCTAGGTATTACCCGTGCATGGAGTAAAATCCGAAGCAACGGAAAAATTTTCTACGGCATTCTCTACGGTAACCAAAACGATGGTCAAGAAGTCCCGGGCGTCCGCGACGCCTCCTCCGGCAGTCGGCGGCGCATTGCCATCCGCGAATTCCCCGCACGCGCAGCATTCCCCGCAACCCGTCGAGAAGCACGAAATCCGTCCCGGGCAGTCGATCGAACTGCTCAAGGAACTGCACATCCTCACGCGCGACGGCAAGCTGAACCAGGACAGCCGGCGCAAGCTCAAGCAGGTGTACCACCTGTACCAGTTCATCGAGCCGCTGCTCGCCGACGTGCGCGCGCGCCAGGGCAGCGTCTCGCTGGTCGATCACGGCGCCGGCAAGTCGTATCTCGGCTTCATCCTGTACGACCTGTTCTTCAAGGATCTGGCGGACGACTCGCACATCTACGGCATCGAGACGCGCGAGGACCTGGTGGAGAAGTCCGTCGCGCTGGCGGCCCGGCTGGATTTCGCGCGCATGTCCTTCCTGAACCTGTCGGTGGCCGAATCCACGCTGTCCACGCGGTTGCCGCAGACCGTGGACGTCGTCACCGCGCTGCACGCGTGCAATACGGCCACGGACGACGCGATCCATTTCGCGTTGCAGAAACACGCGCAGTACATCGTCGTCGTGCCGTGCTGCCAGGCGGAGGTGGCGTCGGTGCTGCGCAGGAACAAGGGGCAGGCGCTCGCCACCAACAATGTGCTGACCGAGATCTGGCGGCATCCGATCCACACCCGGGAATTCGCCAGCCAGGTCACCAACGTGCTGCGCTGTCTGCAACTCGAAGCGCATGGCTATCAGGTTAGCGTCACCGAACTGGTCGGTTGGGAGCATTCGATGAAGAACGAGCTCATCGTCGCGCAATTCAAGGACCTGCCGCGCGGCAAACCGGCGCAACGACTCGCGGCGCTGCTCGACACCATCGGGCTGGACGAGATGCGCGCGCGCTTCTACGCCGAGCCGGCCACCGTCTAGCGCGATTTTTGGCCGGGTACGATACCGTACCCGTGCCGGCGACCCCGCGAAGGCACGGCGACCATGCCGCCAGGCGGCGGAGCGCGAATGACCACTGAACATCAGCTATTCGATGCGGGTGACGTGACGCTTGCCTGCGGACGGGTGTTTCCGTCCTTGCAGATCGCGTATACGACCTATGGCACGCTGAACGCGGCGCGCGACAATGTCATCGTTTTTCCGACGTCGTTCGGCGCCCAGCATCCGGACCTGGAATGGCTGATCGGCGCGGGCGCGCCGTTCGATCCGGCGCGCTGGTTCATCGTCATTCCCAATCTGTTCGGCAACGGCCTGTCCTCGTCGCCGTCGAATTCGACGCCCCGTCTGAGTCCGGCGGACTATCCACCTGTCAGCTACCACGATGCGATCCACGCGCAGCACCGTCTCGTCGTCGAGCATCTCGGCGTGCGGCGCATCGCGCTGGTGTACGGCTGGTCGATGGGCGGGATGCAGGCCTATCACTGGGCTGCGCTGTATCCGGATCTGATGGACCGGGTCGCGGTGGTCTGCGGCAGTGCCCGGTGCTCCCCCTACAACCACGTTTTTCTCGAAGGCGCGCGCGCCGCGCTGACGGGCGACCGGGCGTTCCAGGACAATCATTTCGTCGCGCCGCCCGAACGCGGCTACCGGGCGATGGGGCGCGTGTACGCGGGCTGGGCGTTGTCGCATGGCTTCTATCGCGACGAACTGTGGCGCGAGGCCGGATACACGTCGCTCGAAGACTTTCTGGTGGGCACCTGGGATACGAATTTCGCGCGCCGCGACGCGAACGATCTGCTCGCGCAGCTCGCGACCTGGCAGGGCGGCGATATCAGCGCGACGCCGCGCTTCGGCGGTGATCTGACGCGCGCGTTGGCGGCCGTGAAGGCGCGCGTGCTGCTGATGCCGGGCGAGACCGACGAGTACTTCCAGGTCGACGACAACGCGCGTGAACTCCCGCTGCTCGTCAACGCGCGCAGCGCGGAACTGCGGCCGATACCGTCGCTCTGGGGGCATCGCGCCGGCAATCCCGAAAAGATTCCGCAGGATCGGGTGTGGCTGGAAGCGGCAATCAAGGGTTTTCTCGATCTACCTGTCTAGGAGGAGCGTCATGAGCGCGGCACCGGGTTCCACGGCGGTTTCCCCGGCAGGGGGCGCAGCCGATTCCATTGCAGGCGCGCCACGAGGCGCGGAGCGGGGCGCGGCGCCTGCGGCTCCGGTCGGCCGCGCGCGGCTGCTCGAATTGTCGGTGCGAACCAACGCCGCCGGCAGCATCCGCGCGCTGTCCCATTTCGGCGCGGTGATCGTGGTGGGCGTGGCGATCTGTCATGTCCGTCAGGTTGCGGGTCTGGCCGGGGCCGCGCCGCTGATCGTCCTCCAGGCCTACCTCGTCGCCTTTCTCTTCAACCCGGTGCATGAATGCGCGCACAAGACGGCGTTCCGGTTCCGCATGCTGAACACGTGGGTCGGCCATGCGGCCGCGGGCGCGGTGGCCTTGCCGTACGAATACTATTCGCTGTTTCACTGGGATCATCACCGTTACACGCAGGATCCCGAACGCGACCCCGAGCTGGTGACCGCCCGTGCGATTCCCGACAACGCGCCGCGGCTTGCGCTCTGGTTCTCCGGTGTCGTGCAGCTGACGCTGCGTCTGCGCCTGCTGTTGCGCCATGCGCTGCGAGGCCGGGTGACGGCGCGCTGGATTCCGGAAGCGAAGCGCGGCGCGATCGTCGCCGAGGCGCGCTGCTACGTTGCCGTCTATCTGCTGCTGTTGGTCGGATCGATCGCACTGCACACGACGGCGCTGATCTGGGTCTGGTTGCTGCCCTTGTTCGTTGGCCAGGCCCTGCTGCGTCCGTATCTGCTGGCCGAGCACACGGGTTGCGCGCGCACGCGCAGCGCGTTCGAGAACACGCGTACGACCTATACCCACGCCGTGGTGCGGTGGTTCGCGTGGAACATGCCGTATCACGTCGAGCATCACGCCTATCCGTCGGTGCCGTTTCACGCCTTGCAGGATCTCAACGCGCTGGTGGCGCCGCACGCGAAGCATCAGGGGCAGGGATATCGGGCGGTGGTGGCGCAGTGCTGGCGGTGGTTTCGGACGGTGGAACGGCGCTGAGGCCATCAATGGTGGTGGTGTCACCGTTTGCCCGAATGTCAACCCCGGAACTGCTGCGTATCTGCGGTAGCCACGTCAATCGCCATCAGGCCTTTATCAGGTAGAACCCAATGTCGTCCAATACGTCCACGAATCCGCTCTGGCATCTTTCCGCATCGGCAACGGCGATCCTGATACGTCGTGGCGACGTGTCCGCCAGGGAGGTGGCACTTGCGGCCCTCGAGCGAGTGAACGAGGTGAACGGCGCGGTCAATGCCATCGTGGATTTCCGGCCGGAGCATGTTCTCGAACAAGCGGCGGCGATCGACGCGCAGCGGGCCGCCGGGGTGCCATTGGGTCCGTTGGCCGGCGTGCCCATCACGACCAAGGTCAATGCCGATCAGAAGGGGTATGCGACCACGAACGGCCTCCTCGGCCAGAAGGATCTGATCGCGCAGGAAAGTGCGCCGGTCATCCAGAACCTGATCAATGCGGGGGCGGTCGTCCTTGGCCGGACCAACACGCCTGCGTTCAGTTATCGCTGGTTCACGGACAACCTTCTGCATGGGCACACGCGCAACCCGCGCAATCCGGACCTGACGCCGGGCGGTTCATCGGGCGGTGCGTCGGCCGCGGTTGCGGCGGGGATGGGCGCGATCGGTCACGGTACGGATATCGCGGGTTCGGTCAGATACCCGGCCTATGCGTGCGGGGTGCACGGGCTGCGACCGTCGCTGGGTCGCGTGCCGACATTCAGTACGACGGCAAAGGTGGAACGCGGCATCGGCGGACAATTGATGTCGGTTGCAGGACCGCTGGCGCGATCGGTGCACGATCTGCGTCTCGCTTTCCAGGCCATGTCCCGTCCGAGCACCCTGGACCCGTGGTATGTGCCGCTGCCGTTTGCCGGTGAGGCGGTGCCGCGTCGGGCTGCCGTCTGTCTCAAGCCGGATGGGATGGAGACGCATCCGCTGGTGTGTGAAGCGTTGCGCGAGTCGGCGCAAAAATTACGCGATGCAGGGTGGATCGTCGACGAGGTAGGCAATCTGCCGCCGCTCCAGGAGGCGGTCCCGGTTCAGATCATCCTGTGGCTGGCCGACGGATACGCGGGTCTGGTCGCAGCGGCGGAGCAGGAAGGGGACCCGGGCGCGATTGCGGTTCTGGCTGCCAAGAAGGCTTTCGCCGAATCGATCGGTCTGCCCGAGTTCTGTGGTGCGTTGGCGCAACGCGCGACGATCGCCCGCGCGTGGCAGCGCTTTTTGATGGAAAAATACGCGATCGTCCTGTTGCCGGTGAGTGCCGATCTCCCTTTCGCAGACGGCCTGGACGCAAGGAGCGAGGCAGATCAGAACGCCGTTTGGAAATCCCAGATGCCGATGGTGGCCCTGCCGGTTGCAGGCGTTCCCTGTTTATCGCTGGCGACCGGGCTGACGGAGAACTCCACCCCGGTGGGAATACAGATCGTGGCCGCGCGCTTTCGCGAAGATCTGTGTCTCGAGGCCGCCGAAGCCATCGAAGCGCGCAGTACGCCCATCGCGATCGCCGAGCCGCGATCGTTTTGAGCAGGAACGCCCGCCATTATTTCGTACCCGGTCGTTTCTTCATCTGTTCGGCGATCTTGAATAGCGCGGTCTGCAGGTGCTCGGCGCGCTTTCGTTCAGCGACTTCCAGGCGCAGCGCGCTGTTGAGTTCGGACAACTCGGCCGCGCGGCGCGAAACGGTTTCTTCCAGGTCGGCACGGTGCAGGATACGGTCGAGCGCCATCGCGACATGCCGCGCGACGACCAGGAACAGCGCGCGGTCTTCGACGCTGTAAACCCGCGACTTTTCGTAGACCTGCATGGCGAGCATGCCGAAGACTTCGTCGGAAGCGTTCATCAGCGGCGCGCCCATCCAGAACTCGGGGCAGTCGCCGACGCAGAAGAATTGGCCTTTGACTTGGGCCGCGCGTATGCCGTCGGCATCGATCAACGGGGGTTGGCCGGTCAGCAGCACTTGACCCGTGAGCGACGGCCGCGATGCATCGAGATAGTCGAACTGCTCGGCCTCGATCGCGCTCACGTCGATGACGTCGACGTAATACGGGTAGGTGACCTTGCCGCTTGCGCGGTCGTAAAGCGCGAGATAGAAATTTTCCGCGTCGATCAACGTCGCGAGCTGTTGATGCGCGCCAAGCAAAAACGCGGCGCGCTCGCGGATGGAGCTCGCAAGATACGCTATTTCATACAGTACCCGCTGCGTATTCTGCACGCGCGCGAGCGTATTGGTTTGAATGCACGGGCCGAGACGTTCGGCGAGCGTAGCGAGCGCCGCCCTGTCCGCGTCTTGCGCCGGTGCGAGCGGCCAGCCGAGCACGGTCTCGCCGAACCCGGTCGGCCAGCGGTGCAGGCGTTGATCGAAGCAGAAAGCGGGAAGCGCGTGGTCGCCAATGCATGCCGGCCAGATGGCGGCGGTGTCGCCCCGGGCGCACAAGTGAAGTTGCCCGCCCGCCTGGTACCATGCCCACGCGGTCGGATGACCGACTGCGCGCGCCGCTTGCAGCACGGTTTCCGCCGGCTCGTGTCCGACGGCTCGGCGATGTGACTGGTGTGGCGGGTATGAGGACGACATGTTCACCAGTGCTCCGGGTCCCGACCTGACGCCACGCGTCCGGCCGAACGGCAGGGCACGCGCGCCCCTTTCGCGATTTGTTGTCGTTCACTCCCGGGGTAACGGCAGACGTGACGATAATCTGAGTAGTTTGTCGACGTGGTTGCCGATTGTTGCTTTTACGATTTCTCGTACAGTGACCAGACATCGCCGCCGGGCCCGGGCTCCGAGTACAGGCCTGCGCGGATAAAGCCGAGCGACGCGTAATAGGCGCACAGTTTCGCGTTGTGGGCGGGGCAGTCGAGGCGCACAAAGCGCCGATTCAAGCCACTAAGCTTTTCAGCGCACCAATCCAGCATGAAGCGTCCGAGTCCGCGTCCGTTGAAGCCGCTTCGGACGGAAAGCCCGTGCACATAACCGGCGATCGGTTCCGAAGGCCCCCAGTGTTTGTCCTCACCCAGTGCAAGCGAGAACGTTCCAACCAACATCGCATCCAGTTCGACCACATACACTTCCTGTTGATCGACATTGTTTCTTATCCAGTCTTCCGAAAACCCGTCTCCTTCCGCGCCCCATGCGTAATCGCGGCAGGCCACTTTCTTCGCATGGGCATCGTTTCGAATCTTTGTCAGAGTCGGCACGTCGTCTGCCGTGGCACGGCGAATGCGTCTCGAGGACATCTGTCAGCCATCCTTTGAAATTGCGGTTGCTTTTGCGAACGGCGCCCTGGTCCATCGTTCCTCTCGGGACCTGGCCGAATTATATCGAATTGCAGAGCCGTGACGGACGCACTTACAATGACCGCTTCGTCGCCGGCATGGCGTTCCGAATGCGTGCCATGCCGGCCTTCAACACACCTAACATACCCAGAGGAGCCTCCCGATGCGCGCCATCCAGATCCACGAATACGGTGGACCCGAGGTATTACGCCGCGTCGAGGTCGCCATTCCGGAGCCGGGGCCCGGTGACGTGCTGGTGCGCGTGGTCGCGGCCGGCGTCAACTTCATGGACGTGCATACGCGGCAGGGAAAATACCGCGACTCGCGCACTTATCCGGTGCGGATTCCCTGCACCCTCGGCATGGAGGGCGCGGGCGAGGTCGTCGCGCTTGGCGCCGGTGTCGATGCCTGTCGCGTGGGCGACCGGGTCGCATGGTGCATCTCCTGGGGCGCCTACGCCGATTATGCGGTCGTTCCCGCCGCGCGCGTCGCGCGGTTGCCGGATGGCATTGGATACGACGTTGCCGCGGCGGCGATCTTTCAGGGCTCGACCGCGCATTACCTGCTCGACGATGTCGCCCGGATCGGGCCGGGGACGACGTGCCTCGTGCATGCGGCATCGGGCGGGATCGGCCAGTTGCTGGTGCAGCTGGCGAAGCGGCTTGGCGCGGAGGTGTTCGCGACGACCAGCACGCCCGAAAAAGCGGCCATCGCCGGAGCGCGTGGTGCCGATCACGTGCTGCAGTACGAGGAGGGCGCCTTCGCCGATCGGGTCCGCGAGCTGACGGACGGCAGAGGCGTCGACGTCGTGTTCGACGCGGTCGGCCGCACGACGCTGCGCGACAGCTTCCGGGCGACGCGGGTGCGGGGACTGGTCGTCAACTACGGTTCGGTGTCGGGCTCGCTGCGCGACCTCGATCCCTACGAACTCGGCGAGGCCGGCTCGCTGTTCCTCACCCGGCCGCGGCTGGCCGACCACATCGCCGACGCCGCCACCGTGCAGCGCCGCGCCGACGACGTCTTCGCCGCGATTTCCGAGGGCGCGCTGCACGTCGAAATCAACGGCCGCTATACGCTCGACAACGTCGAGGCGGCGCACGCCGCGCTCGAGGAACGCCGGCAGTCGGGCAAGGCCGTGCTGGATATCGGCTAGCAAGCGCGATTTCCGACTTTCTTCCGGTTTCCGGGTTTCCGGGTCTCCGGACCTACGGACCTACGGACCTACGGGCCTTCGGGCTCTCGGGCTCCCGGGCTCTCGGGCTCTCGGGCTCTCGGGCCTCCAGTCTCGGAAAGCGTCGCCCGGCACCCGCGCCCAGCCCTCCACTAGCACGCGGGCGCTGCGGCTCATGATGGCCTTCACGACGTCCATTCGCCGTTCTCGAGGCTCGCCTCGGCGCCGACGCGCAGCATGCCGGACGGATGGCCGAAACGCGCGAACGAGATGGAGACCCGTCGTAACCGCGACCGCACGGCGATGCCGACATTGCTACGGTATTTCAATAGCGATCAGCGTCGATTTCCCGGTCCTTTATCCGCACGGCACACGGCGGCGGCAACCGTTAGAATTGCGGTTTTAGGCTGGAAAACGCTAATGTCTTTTGCCTCGCTTGGCCTGATCGATCCCTTGCTGCGTAATTTGCAGGACCTCAATTACCAGACACCCACGCAGGTGCAGACCCAGGCGATTCCTGCTGTGCTCAGTGGCAAGGACGTTATGGCCGCGGCACAGACCGGCACCGGCAAGACGGCAGGTTTTGCGTTGCCGCTGTTGCAGCGACTGGTGCAACACGGCCCGGCAGTGTCCAGCAACCGCGCGCGCGTGCTGGTACTGGTGCCTACACGCGAGCTGGCAGAACAAGTGCTGCAAAGCTTTATCGAGTACGGTAAAGATCTCGACTTACGATTTCTCGTTGCCTACGGGGGGGTGAGTATCAACCCCCAGATGATGACGTTGCGCAAAGGCGTGGATGTGCTCGTCGCCACGCCGGGCCGTTTGCTGGATCTCCATCGACAGAACGCAGTGCAGTTCGATCAAATCCAGACGCTGGTGCTGGATGAAGCGGACCGCATGCTGGATCTCGGGTTTGCGCGCGAACTCGACGCCGTCTTTGCTGCCTTGCCTGCCCAGCGCCAGACCCTGTTGTTCTCTGCCACGTTTACCGAGGATATCCGCGCCATGGCGGCGGGCATTCTGCGCAGCCCCGTCAATATCAGCGTCAGCACGCCCAATGCCACGGCCAGCAATATCGAGCAGTGGGTGGTGGTCGTGGATAAAAAGAACAAGCCCGACCTCTTCGTGCACCTTGTCGCCGAGAACGATTGGCAACATGCGCTGGTGTTCGTCAAAACCCGCAGTGGCGTGGAGTATCTGGCGGCCATGCTGAATGAAGCGGGCTATTCGGTCGACACCATCCACGGCGACAAGCCGCAGCCCGCGCGCCTGCGGGCATTGGAGCGCTTCAAGACGGGCGACGTACTCATGTTGGTGGCTACCGATGTCGCTGCGCGCGGGCTGGATATCGACGACCTGCCGCTGGTGATCAATGTCGATCTGCCGATCGTGGCGCAAGACTATGTGCATCGTATCGGCCGTACCGGCCGCGCGGGTGCCAGCGGCGTTGCGGTGTCCCTTGTGTGCGCCGATGAAGCGCCGCAACTCGCCGCGATCGAAGCGATGATCCGACAAACGCTGCCGCGTAAAGAAGAACCAGGTTTTGAAGCTGAACACCGCGTGCCGGAAACAAGCGCAACGGGCCAGATCATCAAAAAACCTAAAAAGCCTAAAGTGCGGAAGCCCGTGCCGGGCACCGCGCAGGTGCCCGGCACGAAACCGCGCTCGCAACCTGGCCAACCACCTCTTCCTGGTCATCGCAAGCCGGCTGGCAAAACCGCTGGTGGTCGCGGCAGACGCCAAACATGATCTACAGGAACCGGAAACGGC
>JBPBQT010000508.1:0-13401 GCA_050955065.1 Janthinobacterium lividum
CGACCATCGAGACGCAGACGTTCTCCCGCTCGCTCAATGCGTTTCAACGGCGGCTTCACACGGCGGGCTACACGCTGCTGCTGGCCAGCTCCGATTTCGACCCCGCCGTCGAAATGGACGCGGTCACGAAACTGCTCGGCCATGGCGTGGACGCGCTGATGGTCGTCGGCCGGACGCACGACCCGAAGATGTGGGAACGCGTCGATCAGCAACGCGTGCCCTGCATCCAGATCCTCGCGATCGATCCGCATCGTCCGAGCATCGGCTATGACAACATGGCCATCGGTCATCTGATAGCCGACCATCTGGTACAGCTGGGGCATACCGATATCGGCGTGATCGTCGGTACGCCGCCGACCAACGATCGCGTCACGGACAGGATCCGCGGCATCCGCAAGCGCCTGGCGAACAGCCAGTGCCTGCTGCCGCGCGAGCGGATCGTCGACGATGCGTTCAGCATCAACGAAGCACGTCAGGCGGCTTTGAAAATGTTGTCCGGCCTGTCGGAGCGGCCCACGGCGATCGTCTGCGGCAACGACCAGCTGGCGTTCGGCGTGCTGCTGGCCGCCTCGTCAAGGGGATTGCGCGTTCCGGAGGATCTGTCGGTCGTCGGGTTCAACAACTACGATTTCGCGGCGCACCTGATGCCGCCGTTGACCACCGTCAGCGTCGATCTCGCGCAACTCGGCGAACAGGCGGCGGACTATCTGCTGCGATGCCTCGACAACGTCCCGCATCCGGCCACCTCGGCGCGCATCGAAACGGCGCTGATCGTGCGCAGCAGTACCGGGCCGGCGCCGGCGCGTTCTGCAGTGAAGCGACAGCGAAAGGTCACGGGCGCCACCGCTGCGGGTGCGGACGGCGTGCGCTGACGGCGCGCACCGGGTCCGCTCAGACCGGATCGAGTCCATACCGGCGATAGGTCTCACGGGCAGCGCCGTCATTGATATGCGCGATGAAACGCCTGGCTTCTGCAAGGTTCTGCGTGCCGGCAAAGCAGGCGGCGGAGAACGACAACGCCTTCTGCGCGCCTGGCGGAAACGGCCCCACGATCTCGATGCCCTCGACGGTGAGCAACTCGCTGATCTGCTGCACGGCGAGATCGGCTTCGCCGGTCAGCAGCTTTTCCGCGGCCAGTCCGTCCTTGATCACGGTGGCGCGGGCATCGATCTGCGCGGCAATGCCCCACTGGGCGATCAGCTTGCCGAAATAGATGCCGCTCGCGCCGCCGGTCGAGTAGGCCACCGACTTCGCGTTCAGCAACGCCTCCCGAAACTGGTCGACGTCCGGGATGGTCGGATGCGCCGCGCCGCGCCTGACGGCGATGCCCAGATTCGAACGCAGGAGTTCGACCCGCGTCGACGCCTCCACGATGCCCTGCTCGACGAGCGTGTCCATTGCCTCGCGCGTGACGAGCAATGCATCCGCGCGCTTGCCGGCCGCGATGTCCAGGACGATGACGGACGTGGGATTCCACTCCAGCTGCACGCGCCCGCCGGACTGTTCGAAACGCGGCACCACATCGACGGCAAACGGCGTTTGCACGACAAATCCCGACATCAGATGCACGGGGTGACCTACCGGGGATGCTTGTATCGACATTGCTGTCTCCATGAAATTCGCTGTTTTACGCCTGTGCGTTGCGCCTGTGCGTCGCGGCTACGCCATGCGCCGGACGTGCTCCGGGGTCAGCGCGTCGAGCCGCCGCACGCCCAGCAGGGCCATGTCGCGATCGATCTCGTCGCCGAGCACCTTGATCGCATGCAATACCCCGTCGACGCCGCCCAGCGCCGCACCGTACAGAAACGGCCGCCCCACGAAGACGAAATCCGCGCCCAGCGCGAGCGCCTTCATCACGTCGGTGCCGCGGCGAATGCCGCTGTCGATCATGACCTTCATGTCCTTCTTGAACGACACCACCTCTTCCAGCGCTTCGAGCGGTGCGATCGCGTAGTCGAGCTGCCGACCGCCATGATTGGACAGGATCACGCCGTCCGCGCCGCACGATTGCGCGATACGCACATCGGCGGGAGTCATCAGCCCCTTGACGACCAGATTGCCCTTCCAGCGCTTTCTGATGGCTTCGACGTGACGCCAGGCCAGCTCGTCGCGCTGGTTGGTGTTGCGCACCTTTTTCGACATCATCGGCGGCCCCCGTTCGGCATCGGTGTTCTCGAAGTGCGGCGCGCCGTGCCTGATGAACGTCCGGGCCACCGTGCCGAGCAGCCAGCGCGGATGCCGTGCGCTCTGCCACATGACGCCCGGCGTCATCTTGATCGGCATGCTGAAGCCGCTGCGGATGTTGTGTTCGCGGTTGCCCAGCATCGGCGTGTCGCCCGTCACCACCAGCGTTTCGTACCCGGCCCGCTCCACGCGATCCACCAGGCGGTCGATGCGGGGCTGATCGCCGGCGAGATAGGCCTGGAACCACGCATGCGGGTTCTCGGCGATCACATCCTCCAGCGAAATGAGCGCGGACGCGCTGAGAATCATCGGGATATCGCGCCGCCGGGCCGCCTCGGCAAACCGCAGGTCCCCACGGTAGGCAACGAAAGCGGAGCCGCCGAGCGGCGGAATCCCGAAGGGATGGGCATGGCGCCGCCCGAACAGCGTCACGCCCTGGTCCCGGCCCGACACGTCGACGAACATCCGCGGCAGGAACGCGTAGCGGGCGTAGGCGTCGCGCGCCGTGCGCACCGAGGTTTGCGTCTCGACGCCGCCGGCGACGTACTGGAAAATCATCGGCGGCAGAACGCGCCGGGCGTGGCGCTCGAAGTCGTCTAGCGCGAGGAGATCGCGAAATGCACGCGGCACCGCTGCAGGCGCCAGCTTGCTTTCCGATCGCGGCGGCTCCGCGATATCACTTGGCATCTCGTCTGCCGTTGGGTTCTTCATGGCCCGCTTTCCTGGTGCTGCCTGGCCAGCATGGCCGGGACAGTTGCCTCAATTTGTAATCGATTACATATTTTAGTGTATTATGATCGCATGGCATTCGTCAATGTCGCGATGACGACAGTGCCAACATCGCGAAATCCAGGCAAACAGGGCCTTGAGACGACGCTGTGCGGTCCAGCGAACGGTACGTACATGTAACCGATGTCATATTTAGAGGTCTGTCGACGACCTTCCGATCGACGGACTTCACCATAGGAGCGCGGCAGGAGCCGTTGGCAGCGTCATGGCAGAAACCTTTGTGTTTGTCTCGAATGCGCAGGATGGCGATATCAGCGGATACCGGCTCGATCGCGTTCGCAAGACGTTGTCGCCTGTTACGCGGACACGGGCCGCGCCGATGGTCATGCCGATCGCGATCGATCCGAATACCGCGACGCTCCACACGGCCGTGCGTCGTGCGCCTTACGCGCTGCTGAGCTACCGGATCGACCCGGCAACGGGCCACCTGACGTTGCTGGCGGACACGCCGGTCGCGAACA
The DNA here is from genome assembly GCA_050955065.1 of Janthinobacterium lividum. Lineage (GTDB taxonomy): Bacteria > Pseudomonadota > Gammaproteobacteria > Burkholderiales > Burkholderiaceae > Robbsia. Next base: position 3,435 of record JBPBQT010000508.1, read on the forward strand.
GTCTCGTGAATCTGCGATTCGATCATTCCGGACGCTGGCTGCTGGCGGCTTCCTATGGCGCCAATCGGCTGACCACGTTCGGCGTGGGCCCCGACGGGCGTTTGCAGGCCGAACCGGCGAGTACGCTCCCCGGCGGCAAACAGCCCCACGCGACCTTGCCGGACCCGGGCAGCGATCTCGTCTTCGTACCCTATCTTGGCGACGACCGTATTCACGCCTATCGCTTCGACGCCACGCGGGGCTGCTACGCGGGCACACCGGAATACACGCTCGAAGTGCCCGAAGGGTCGGGGCCGCGGCACGCCGTCATGTCGGCGAACCATCGCTTTCTCTATGTGTTGAACGAACTGCTCGGGACCGTCGTGATGTTCGAACGGTCGTCACCGGCGGCGCCGTTCGTCGAACGCCAGAGCGAGCGTTCGATCCCGGCCGATGCCGGCATGGTGCCCGGCCGGGCGCGCCCGCCGTCCGGCGTCGCGCCGACGCCGGACGACACGCCCGACCCTGATTCGATTTACTGCGCGGACATTCACCTGACGCCCGACGACAGATTTCTGTACACGTCGGAGCGCAGCCATGGGTTGATGACCCGGTTTTCGGTCGATCCGGCAGACGGCCGTATCGAAAGAATGGACACATTCGCCACCGTCGCCAGTCCCCGCAGCTTCGCGATCGACCCGGACGGCGAATTCCTCGTGGTGGCCGGGCAGAACGATCCGCGCCTGGCGCTGTACGCCATCGACGGGCATGGCGGCCAGTTGACGCTGGTCGAACACGTGGACGGTGGCAGCGACGCCAACTGGGTGGCGATGGCGCGCTTTGCCTGATGTCATAAAAAAAGAAAACTTAGTTGATTCGGAGACGAGATGAAACCTGGAAAATACCGCTATGTCGTGGCTACCCTGCTGTTCCTGGCGGGTGCCGTCAATTACATGGATCGTGCCGCGCTCGGGGTCGTCGCCCCGCTGCTCAAAAAGGATCTGCACGTCTCGCCTTCCCAGATGGGGCTGATCTTCAGCAGCTTCTTCATCGGCTATTCGCTGTTTGCCTTCGTCGGCGGACGCCTCGCGGACCGCTACGGCCCGCACCGGGTCTTTTCCTGGGCCATGGGCGGGTGGTCGGTGGCCTGCGGACTGACCGCGACGGCCAGCGGCTTTCTCTCGCTGCTCTTCCTGCGCACGCTGTTCGGTTTTGGCGAAGGACCGATGAACGCGACCACGAACCGCACGATCACCAACTGGTTTCCGCGCGAGGAAACCGCCACGATGATCGGCTTCACGTTCTCCGGGCAGACGGTGGGCAGCGCGATCGCCGGGCCGATCGTCGGCCTGACCGCCTATGCGCTGGGATGGCGCGTCTCGTTTGTCGTCGTGGCGGCACTGGGGCTCGTCTGGTTGGCGGCCTGGAGGATATTCGGCACCAACAGCCCGGCGGACAATCCCCGCGTCGGCCAGGCCGAGCGCGAGATGATCGAGGCGAGCCGGCACCCTGCCGCCGAGCGTGTCGCCAGCCGGAGCGCCACGCCGCTGAAGTCTTTCCTGATGCGGCCCAGCACGCTGGCCGTGGCCGCGGGACTGTTCGCGGCCAACTACATGCTGTACGTGTTCATCTCGTGGATGCCGAGCTATTTCACCGACAGCCTGCATCTGAGCATCCAGGCCATGAGCGTGGTCAGCATCATTCCCTGGCTGTGCGGCGGCCTCGGTTTCTTCGGCAGCGGGATTTTCGCCGATGTCCTGTTCAAGAGGATGCGCAACAAGCTGCTCGCCCGCAAGCTGACCGCGATCGTTCCGCTGGCGTTGTCCGGCCTCTCGATCCTCGCCGTCGGATATGTTCATTCGACGGTGGTGATCGTCGCGCTCGTCGCGCTGGCCGTCATGTTTCTCGCCGGCGCGTGCCAGGGCTGCTGGGCCACGATCCACGAATTGATCCCGTCCGAGCATGTCGGCGGCGTCGGCGGTTTCGTGCACCTGCTCGCGAATACCTCGGGGATCATCGGTCCGGTCGTGATGGGCATGGCGGTCGAACGCCTCGGCGGCTACGACAGCGGCTTTTTGCTGGGTGCCGCGATCGACCTGCTGGGCGTGCTTGCCATGCTGTTCTTCATCACGCCGCATACCAGCGACCGTGCGCCTGCCTTCGATTCGTCCAACGCATAACCCTATTCACCGATTCACACGGAGGACAAGCAATTGAGCAAGACCCAGGAAACGGACGAGGGGGTCGACATCCAGCGACGAAGTGCGATGTTCCGCAGCGCGGGCGCCGCGCTGCTGTCGGTGATGCCGGCATTGCTGCCCGCGTCCGCGCGCGCTGCGGGCGAGACCGACAGCGACCGGACCCCGGCCGGGCCGCCGCCGTCCGCCGCCGCGGCCGGCACGCGGGTCGTCCCGACCGCCGAGGAACCCATGCACCACGTCGTGATGCAAAACAGCCAGATGCGGGTCATGCGCGTCCTGATCCGGCCCGGCGAGTCGACGATGTGGCACGCGCAGAATCTGACCTTCGTCAACACGATCATCAATGGCTCGCGTTCGTTCATCGAGCGCAAAGGCGAGGGCGGCGGCAAGGTCGTCGACATGAAGACCGGGGCCGTGCGCTTCGGTGACTATCAGACTTCGGGCATCGTCGATCAGGTCAGCAACATCGGGGATTCGCTGATCCACCAGGTCGCTTTCGAGGTCATCGCGCTTGAGCGCGGCAATTACGGGAACGCCGACCGCTCCAGCGTCGGCGCATTCTCGCTGGTGCTCGACAAGGCCCGCGTTCGCGGCTGGCGGCTGCGGCTGCAACCCGGCGAGATCGCCACGCCTTATCGGCAATTCGGGCCCGGGCTGCGGGTCGTGTTGTCAGGGGAGCGCCTGATCGAGAAAACACCCGGCGACATCGGTCGGCAGACCACGCTCCACAAAGGCGACGCGTTCTTTACCGAAGCGGGCATTCGGACTCTCACGAACGGTGGCGAAACGCCGCTTGAAATCATGGAGTACGAGTTGCTCTGATCGTCGAACGCGCGCGACGGGTTTTCCCGGCGTGCCACGAAGCCCCCTGTTCGGCGAGTGATCAGTACTGCGATCCGGCATCCCCTTCTCCGGCCGTTCCCTGTCTGTCGACGGCATTGCGGCGCAACCGTCCCGCACGTCGGGAAATACCAGAAAAATGCGATTCAGACACGTTCTTGCCGGCGCCGCGTTGGCGACGGCCGCCACCCTCCCCCTCCCCGCCTTCGCACAGGGCGCGGCACCGGCCTACGCGGGCACGGCCGCCTCCAGCGCGCGCGCCCGGCCCGGCATGGCGGCGAGCGGAGCCGTTGCCTCGACCTCGACCTCGACCTCGACCTCGACCTCGACCTCGACCTCGACCTCGACCTCGACCTCGACCTCGACCTCGCTCCCGGACGAACAGCATGGCGCAGAATCGCCGTCGATCGCGGCGGGGCGCTATCTGGCCACGGCGGCGGATTGCGCCGCCTGTCATACCGCGCAGCGGGACAAACCCTTCGCCGGCGGCTATCCGATCAGCTCGCCGATGGGGACGATCTACTCGACGAACATCACGCCCTCGATGCATGGCGGCATCGGCGACTATACCGAAGCGGATTTCGCCCGGGCCGTGCGCCAGGGCGTGCGCCGCGACGGCCGGCATCTTTATCCGGCGATGCCCTACGCGTCGTATGCAGCCTTGACGGACAAGGACATCCACGCGCTGTATGCCTACTTCCGCCAGGCAGTGGTGCCGGTCGACACGGCCACACCCGGGACGCACCTGCCCTTTCCGTTCTCGGTGCGCGCCGCGATGTCGGCGTGGAATGCGCTGTTTCTCGACAGCAAGCCGTTCAGGGCGGACCCCGGCGCGTCGACGCTCGTCAACCGCGGCGCCTATCTGACGAACGCGCTCGAACACTGCGGTGCCTGCCATACGCCGCGCAACGCGCTGATGGGCCCGAACGACGCGCATGCTTTCGCCGGGGGCTCGCTCGGCAACTGGTACGCGCCGAACATCAGCTCGGACCCCGGCAGCGGCATAGGCGGATGGACCGACGCGGAGCTCACGCGCTATCTGAAAACCGGCCGGGTGCCGGGCAAGGCGCAGGCGGCCGGACCGATGGCGGAAGCGATCGATCACAGCCTGCAATACCTGAGCGACGCCGACGTGGCCGCCATCGTCGCCTATCTGAAGCAGACGCGGCCCATGCACGACGGCGAGACGATGCCGCGCTACGCCTACGGCCGGCCGTTGGACGAGTCCGCGCTGCGCGGCAACGCGACGCCGCCGTCCCGTGGCTGGCGGATCTTCTCGGGTTCCTGCGCCGCCTGTCATCAGGTCGATGGCGCGGGGGTGGGCAACCACGACTATCCCTCGCTGTATCACAACACCGCCACGGGCGCGGCACGCCCCGACAATCTGATTGCCACGATCCTGTTCGGCGTCCAGCGCGGCACCGGCGGCAAGCCCGTCTTCATGCCGGCCTTCGGACCCAGCGCCAGCTTCACCGATCGCCTCTCCGACCAGGATGTCGCGGATGTCGCCAACTTCGTGCTGCTGCAGTATGGCAATCCGGGGGTGAAGGTCAATGCGGCGGACGTCGCGACGATCCGCCAGGGAGGCAAGCCGCCGCTGATCGTGCAGGCCGGCCACTATGCGCTGCCGGGCCTCGCGCTCGCGATCGCGCTGCTGGTATTCATGTTCGTCCGGCGCAGGCGCTCGCGCGCCAACCCGGCATGAAATCGAGCCATGAAGCCAGGCCGTGACGCTGGACCATGAAGCCGCACGCGACAGTAACGCCCGGCGCGCTGCCGGGCCCACCATCGGACCCACTACACATCGACTCGCCCCACTTCACGCCGGGCGCCGCTGGAAGGACCTCATCATGTCGCAACAGAAACACGTGAAAGCGCCACCACGTCAGATGCCTCAGATACATGCCGGGCAGGGTCGCGAGGAAACCGCGATCGCGCCCTGTCCGTCGCGCCGCACGTTTCTCGCCGTTGCAGCGGGCGCCACGCTCGCCGCGCTGAGCGCCACGCCGCTGCTGCCTTTCGTAGTACGGCGTGCCGATGCGGCTGAAACCGCATCCGGCGGCATAGCGGCCGGGTTCCTGCGCCTGTCGATGTTCGTCACCGGCCAGCGGGACCTGAACCCGGAAACCAGCAGGCGATATTTCGTCGCGCTCTCCAGACGCGACCCCGCCTTCCCGTCGAAAATCGGCGCGCTGCTGGCCCATGTCGATCAGGCGAGGTTCATCGATATGGACGCCTTTCTCGCCGCGGTGCCTGCCGAAGCGCCGATGCGGGCCACGGCGTCCGGCATCGTGTCGGCATGGTACCTGGGCATCGTGGGCGAGGCGGCGGATGCGGAGCTCATCACCTATGCCGACGCGCTGATGTACCGGCCGACGCGGGGCGTGCTGGTGGTGCCCACCTACGGTGCCGGACCGCTCGCCTGGGGCGACAAACCCGCGCAGGCGTGAGGTAGCGGGTTGGCGCGAGGACCGCGGCGGCCTGCGCCACGGCCCTCGCGCCGTCCATGAGAAAGGTTAATCGGGAAGACAGCCATGAGCAATTTCGACGCAGATGTGATCGTTATAGGATCGGGGGTGATGGGCGGACTCGTGGCCACCACGCTGGCCCGCGAAGGCAAGTCGGTCATCGTTCTGGAGGCCGGACCGCGCGTGACGCGCGCCGCTATCGTCGAGACCTTCCGCAATGCCCCGGTCAAGCTGTCGCTGGCCAACATGAAGCTGCAGGGCGGCGGCTCGCCGTTTCCGAGCATGCCGCATGCGCCCTCCACCTATGGCGACTATCTGCAACAAACGGGACCCGTTCCCTACAAGACCTCCTATCTGCGCGTGGTGGGCGGCACCACCTGGCACTTCGGCTCGGCGTTGTGGCGGATGATTCCCAACGATTTCACGTTGCGGACGCTGTACGGCCGCGGTCGCGACTGGCCCTTCACGTACGACGATCTCGAACCGTACTACACGCGTGCGGAGTACGCGCTGGGTGTCAGCGGCGTCGACGCCGAGGACCAGAGCGGCGCCGGCGGCCCGGCTTTTCCGGCGCGCAGCAAGCCCTATCCGATGAAAGGTTTGCCGAACAGCTATTTCTTCGATCGCGCGTCGCAACTGCTCGGCGCGGGCGGCTACCATCCGCTCAGCGAACCGAACGGCCGGGCCTCGCGTCCGTACGGCAACCGGCCGGTCTGTGCCGGCAACAACAATTGCAATCCGGTCTGCCCGATCGGCGCGAAATATGACGGTTCGATGCATATCGACGAAGCCGAAAAACACGGCGCGAAGGTGCTCGAGAACGCGGTCGTCTACCGCATCGAGGTCGGACCCGACCGGGAGATCAGCGCGATCCTGTACAAGCAACCGGATGGCACGTCGCATCGCCTGACCGCGCGCTATTTCGTGCTCGCCGCCCATGCGATCGAGTCGCCGAAGCTGCTGCTGATGTCGACCTCCGCCGATTTCCCGAACGGCGTCGCCAACTCGTCCGACATGGTCGGGCGCAACCTGATGGACAACACCGGCATCAGCGTGAGCATGTTCGCGCACGAGGACATGTGGCCCGGTCAGGGCCCGACCGAGCTGCTGATCTACATGAACTACCGGGACGGCGCGTTCCGCAAGGATTTCCCGAGCTACAAGACCAAGGTCCGCAACACGGTGCCGACGGCGCAACTGACGTCGAAGCTGATCGCCAAGGGCATGCTGGGCAGCAAGCTCGACGAGCAGATCCGCCTGCATTCCGCGCGGGACATGAACTGGGCGGTGGATTTCGAGATGCTGCCGTTGCCGCAGAACCGCGTGACGCCCAGCACGAGGAAGACCGACGCGCTGGGTTTGCCGGTACCGTCGATCCACTACAGCGTCGACGACTACTGGAACGCCGGGCGGGACTTTGCCCTCAAGGACCTGCAGCGGATGGCGGGCTTCCTGAACGCGGACGTGACGGCGACCGATGTCAATCACCAGAATCGCCAGCACATCATGGGCACGACGATCATGGGAACGGACCCGAGGGACTCGGTTGTCGATGCGCACTGCCGTACGCATGACCACCCGAATCTGTTCATCGCCGGATGCAGCGTGATGCCCGCGGTGGGGTGTGTGAACCCTACCTTGACCGGGGCGGCGTTGAGCATCCGGGTGGCGGATACGCTTTTGAAGGAAATATGATCCTCGGGCTTGCCGGGCGCATCGCATCCTGTCGATCGGCGCCGTGCACGACGAGGCACATGCATGACGAGGCGTAATACATTGCGCTAAGATAAAACCGGTTCCCGCCGTTCGTGCCTTTCGGGACGCTTGCGGTGCACCCCTCTCTTCGCTTCCACCGGCAGGAAAAGCCATGACGACGACTCGGCGCATGCATCTCGGGGCCTTCATGCGACCCGCCAGCATTCATACGGGGGCCTGGCGTTATCCCGGCGCGTATCCCGACGCGAATTTCAATTTCGCGCACCTGCGCGATTTCGCGCGGCGGCTGGAGGCGGCGAAATTCGATGCGTTCTTCATGGCCGACCATCTGGCGGTGCTGAACATGCCGACCGCCGCGCTGATGCGCAGCCATACCGTGACCTCGTTCGAACCGTTTACCCTGCTCGCGGCGCTCGCCGGCGCGACCGAGCGCATCGGCCTGATCGCCACGGCGTCGACGACCTTCGACGCGCCTTACCATGTGGCGCGGCGTTTCGCGTCGCTCGACCACCTGAGCGACGGCCGTGCGGGCTGGAACATCGTGACCACCGCAAACCCGGACGCGGCGCTGAACTTCGGCTACGACAGCCAGATGGATCACGACGCGCGTTACCAGCACGCGCGCGAGTTCTACGACGTGGTGACCGGCCTGTGGGACAGCTTCGCCGACGACGCCTTCGTGCGCGACGTCGCGTCGGGTATCTACGTCGATCCCGAAAAAATGCATGTGCTGAACCACAAGGGGCCGAACCTCGCGGTGCGCGGGCCGCTGAATGTCGCACGGCCAGTGCAGGGCTGGCCGGTGATCGTGCAGGCGGGGTCGTCGGAATCGGGACGACAGTTCGCGGCGGAACACGCGGAGGTGATCTTTGCCGCGGAGGGTTCGATCGAAAAAGGCCAACGGTTCTACGCGGACATCCGCGCGCGCATGCGCAGGATCGGCCGCGCGCCGGAAAGCTTGAAGGTCCTGCCCGCGGCCTTCGTGGTCGTGGGCGACAGCATCGCCGACGCGCAGCGCAAACGCGCGCACCTCGACAGCCTGGTCCACTACGACAGCGGCATCGGTTCGCTGAACGCCGCGCTCGACTACGACGTTTCCGGCTTCGATCCCGACGGCCCGCTGCCCGAGATCCCGGAAACCAATGCGAGCAGGAGTCAGCGCGACCGGATGGTGGACCTGGCGCGCTCGCAGAACCTGACGATCCGGCAACTGGCCGAGCGCGCGGGAAGCTACGCGGGACTGGCGTTCGTCGGCACGCCGCAAAGCATCGCCGACGAGATGGCGGCCTGGCTCGACGCCGACGCGTGCGACGGCTTCAACATCATGTTTCCCTGGCTGCCGGGCGGGCTCGACGAGTTCGTCGATCGGGTCGTGCCGGAACTGCAGCGGCGCGGGATGTTCCGCACGGAATACGAAGGCCGCACGCTGCGCGAGCATCTGGGTCTGGCCCGGCCCGCGAACCGCTTCTTTCCCGGCTGATCCATCTTCAGCTGCTTGCCCCTTTGGCGTTCTTTCTCGTTTCGATGCCGGGACGCAAACGACGATCCACGCGAAGCGCGGCAACTTCAGCAGCAGCCGGGGCGCCCGCCACCCAGACCAATACCGCCGCGGCGACCAGTCCCGCACTCGCCAGCCACAGCGACGGCGTCAGCGAGCCCGTCACGTGGGCGATCGCCGACGACACGAGCGGCCCGAGCAACTGACCGAGCGCATAGCCCGTGGTAAGCAACCCGACGATCTTCGGCGCATGCGCGGGCGCGAACGCGCGTCCCATGCCCATCGTCAGCAGCATCACGGCCAGGAAGCAGCCGCCGCACAGCAAGGCGCCCAGCGCGAGTCCCACCGCGCCGGGCAGTACGATCACGCTCGCCACGCCCACCGCCTGCGTCAGCAGCGCCGCCGCCAGCCGCAGCCGCGCGGCGCAATTCCGCCCGATCAGGATCACGCCGATCACCCCGAGCGCCGCCGCCGTGCCGAACACCGGCCAGAACAGGTCCGCGACAACGCTGTCGTGAAAGCGGGCGTGGGCCATCTGCGCGAGGAACGTCGCCGGCAGGATATAGCCGAAACCCGCCAGCGAGTATGCCAGCAGGAGCTTGCGCAGCGGCGGCGTCATCACCCAGGGGTCGTCGATGCCGTCGGCCGTGACACGACGCGCGGCGATGTCCCGTGGCAGCACGCCGGAAAACAGCACGGTGATGACGAGGGCCACGCCGCCATAAACGAGCCAGTCCGCGGCGGAGCCCCAGTGCAGGCGACCCAGCACCATGGCAAGCAGGCCGGTCAACAAAATGCCGATGCCCGGCCCGGCGAACACCATCGCGGACAGCCGCGGCATGCGCGCGGCGAGTTGCTCCTGCGTCCAGGTGGTGACCGTGACCAGCGCCCAGGCGCCCCCGACGCCCGCCACGAAGCGCAACCCGGCCTGCCAGTAGAAATCGCCGGACAGCGCGGACGCGCATGTCGCCAGCGTCGCCGACCATAATCCCAGCCGCAGATACCGCGCATGGCCGGACGACAGGCGCATCGCCCAGGCGGCGCCCACCAGATACCCCACGTAGTTGAGCGAGGCCAGCACCCCCGCCGAAGCGAGCGTGACCTTGCCTTCGTTCAACATCAACGGCAACTGCGGCGTCAGCGCGAAGCGGCCCATGCCCATTACCGCAATCAACACACAAAAGCCCGTCAGGGCGATACGGCCAGGCTGCACGATCGGTCTCCAAGGAAGACCGCCATGCTAGGCAGGCACAGTATTTCTGTAA
>JBPBQT010000509.1:0-11566 GCA_050955065.1 Janthinobacterium lividum
GTAGACGAGCGCGAGCCGCTGCTGCGCCGGGTCGAGGTGCGATTCGATGATCGAGAACGCGTTGCCGGTCTTGCCCCGCGCGACGAAGTAGGCGACCACGGGCGCTGCGCGCAGCAGGCGCAGCGCCTTGACGGTGATCAGTTCGGGGTCGCCGGGACCGACGCCCAGCCCCAGCAGGCGTCCCGCGCACGCGGTCATTTATTCGGTCTCCGTGGCAAGCGCGTTGACGGCGGCGGCCACCATCGCGCTGCCGCCGCGGCGGCCCGCGATCGCGACGAAGGGCACGCCGCGACTGTCCGCGGCCAGCATCGCCTTCGACTCCGCCGCGCCGATGAAGCCGACCGGAAAGCCCAGGATCAGCGCCGGACGCGGCGCGCCGGCGTCGAGCATCTGCAGCAGATGAAAGAGCGCGGTGGGAGCGTTGCCGATCGCCACGACGCTGCCGGCGAGATCGTCGCGCCAGAGTTCGAGCGCGGCCGCGGAACGGGTATTGCCGAGGTCCGCGGCGAGCCCGACGACGCGCGGATCGTTCAGCGTGCAGACGACGCGGTTGTTCGCGGACAACCGGCTGCGGGTCACGCCGTCGGCGACCATGCGCGCATCGCACAGGATTGGCGCGCCCGCGCTCAGCGCGGCGCGTCCGGCGGCGCCGGCGCCCGGCGAGAAGCGCAGGTCGTCGACGATGTCGACCATGCCGCACGCGTGGATGACGCGCACGGCGAGTTTTTCGAGATCGGGCGGCACGCCTTCGAGGCAAGCTTCGGCGCGAATCGTCGCGAACGAGCGGCGATAGATTTCGCTGCCGTCGCGGATGTAATCAAGCATGGGCGGTCGGGTGAAAGGCGTTCGGGGAGGCCGCCGCGGCGGCGATGCGCCGCCCGGCTTCGTCGAGGGTGAGGTCGGCGGCGACGCGCTGGCCGAAGCGGCGCGCGGGCACGTCCCGGGCAGCGGCGTGGGTCGGGAAAGCGATGGGCGCGGTGGGCGTTGCCGGCGCGGCCGGGCGATCGCCGGGGGGGTCCGCGGCCTGCCGCGCGTCGTAGAGATCGTACCGCCCGCCGGGAACGGCGACGAGCGTGTAATGCGCGATGTGTCCTGCCGCGCAGCCGCGCTCGCAACCACTCAGGTGCACCTCGACGGGCTGTCGCAGGTGCGCCGCAAGCCGGTGCGCATCGGCTTTCGTGTCGGCGCGTCCCTTCGCGCAGCCGGGCGCGCCGGCGCAGGCGAGCAGGGCGCCCAGCGGCGCGTCGGCGTCATCGATCAGGCCGGCGTGCCGCAATCCGGCGGTGACGGCGGCCAGCGTCGCGGCGGCGCCGTCCACGTTCGGCAGCAGCACGCCCTGCCAGGGGGTGAGGCGCAGCGTGCCGTCGCCATGGCGCTCGGCAAGCGCGGCGAGCGCGCGCAATTGCGTGGCGTCCAGTCGGCCGAGCGGCGCCTGCGCGCCGACATGGCGACGCCGCGCGAGCGGATCGTCGGGCGTGGCGCGTTGCGGGACCGCGCCGAAACGCGCGGCGGGGTCGGCCGGCGCGCGGCGCGCGCGCGCGATTGCCGGATCCCGCCGCAGCGTCAATGTCGGCGCCGCGCGCGCCTGCGCGTCGGCGAGGAGCGTCGCGGCCGGATAACGCAGCAGCAGGTGGCGCATCCGGGTCTCGTCGGGGTGGCGGCGTTCGAGAAAGAGCCGGATCAGCGCGACCACCAGATCGGGCGCCTGCGCGACGCTCACCGCCGCGAGGGCGGGCAGGTCGTCCGGGCGCAACGGAGGCGAGCCGGCCAGACCGATCCCCAGCCACGCGCCATCGGGCGCCATCGCGCTCAGCCAGATATCGTGATGATGGCCGGTCATCGCCAGCGTCTCGCCTCCGTCGATCTGCACGGAGAATTTCGGCGACAGGCCCGATGAGAACGCCGACGGCCCGTCGCCGGACGCGGCGAACCCCTGTTCCAGCCGCGTCAGCACGGCGCGGCCGAGCGCGCGCGTGTCGAGCCACGCGCCACGATCGATGCCGGCGGCGGGGCTGAGCATGACGTTGCGCACTTCGTCCGCGCCCGGCGTCGCGGCGCCGAGGCCCGCGGCGCGCAACGCGGCCGGCAACGCCGCGTAGTGCGCGGCGTCGACGCCGCGCAACTGCAGGTTCGACCGGTTCGTCAGTTCCAGCACACCGCTCGCAAACCGTTCGCTGGCGGCGCCGATCGCGCGTGCCTGCGCGGCGCTCAGTTCGCCGCCCGACAGCCGGACGCGGCAGATCCCGCCGTCCCGCGCGGCGACGATGCGCAGCATGCCGGGGCAGCCGGAAGGGCATTCGGCGACAGGCGGCGGCGGTGGCAGGAGTGCGTCCAAGGAAGTTCCGAAAGGCAGGTGCCCGGCGATGGGCAAGGGCCGTATTATGCCTCGCATTGCGCGCGCACCGGTGCCGGCGCTTGGGGTGGCGCTCGGGGTGGTGTATTTCCAGGCGCACGATGGCATTACAATTGCGCCGACGCACATATCGCACAACGAGGTCTTGAAGCATGGGTTGCTGGCTCACCATCGTGGGAATCGGGGAAGACGGTCTGGCCGGCCTGGGGCGGGAGGCGCGCCGCTGCGTGCTCGGCGCGCAACGCATCGTGGGCGGCGAACGCCACCTCGCCATGCTGCCGGCACGTCTGGCGGCACGCGCCCACCCGTGGCCGCGGCCGTTCTCCATCGATGCGCTGCTGGCCGGGCGTACGCCGACCTGTGTACTGGCGAGCGGCGACCCGATGCTGTTCGGCGTCGGCGCGACGCTTGCCCGCCGGCTCGGGCCCGACGAGATGCGGATCCTGCCGGCACCGTCGTCGTTCTCGCTGGCCGCGGCGTGGATGCGCTGGCCCCTGCACGAGGTGGCGCTGGTATCGCTGGTCGGGCGCCCCCTGGGCACGCTGCAACGCGCGCTGTCGCCGGACAATCGCGTCCTGGTGCTGAGCGCCGACGCGCGCACGCCCGCCGCGGTCGCCGCGCTGCTCGTCGCGCGCGGTCTGGGCGCGAGTCGCGTGACGGTCCTCGAACATCTGGGCGGGCCGCGGCAGCGGGTCGTGGCCGCGCGCGCACGCGACTGGCCGCCCGCCGAAGGTGCGGCGCTCAATGTGCTGGCCATCGCGTGCGAAGCGGATCCGGCCGCGCAGGACCCCGCGGCGCGTGCGGCGTTCGCGTCCTTCGCCATCACGCCGGGTCTGCCCGACGAGGCCTACCGGCACGACGGCCAACTGACCAAGCGCGATGTGCGCGCGATCGTGCTGGCACGCCTCGCGCCGGTGCCGGGCGAGTGTCTGTGGGATGTCGGCGCGGGCTGCGGCTCGATCGGGATCGAGTGGATGCGCAGCGATCCGCGCTGCCACGCGATCGCGATCGAGGCCGACGCCGGACGTCGGGTGCTGATCGCCGCGAACCGCGACGCCCTTGGCGTCCCCGCGCTGACGCTCGTCGCCGGTACCGCGCCGGACGCGCTCGACGGCCTGCCCGTGCCCGATGCCGTTTTCATCGGCGGGGGCGTGACCGCACCCGGCGTGCTCGACGCCTGCTGGGCCCGTCTGAAACCGGGCGGTCGATTGATCGCGAACGCGGTGACACTGCAAAGCGAGGCCGTCCTGCTGGCGTGGCGCGCCCGGCACGGCGGCGATCTGAGCCGGATCGATCTTGCCCACGTCGCGCCGCTGGGCGGGTTCGAGACCTGGCGGCCGGCGTTGCCGGTCACGATGCTGGTGTCGCGCAAGCCCGCCGTTGCTTCCGCTGTCGTTCCCGCCGTTGCATCGGACGGCAGCGCATCAGACAGCGCATCAGACAGCGCGGCTGGCACGGCTGGCACGGCTGGCGCCTGCGGGCGAGGCATGCTGACGTGACGGCACGACGTCTCCTGGTGCTGGGGGGCACCGGCGAGGGCCTGGCGATCGCCTGCCAGCTCGGTGTCGACGATATTTACAGCATTGCCGGTCTGGGCGTCACGCCGACGTCGTTGCGGTGCAGGGTCCGCGTCGGGGGATTCGGTGGCGCACACGGGCTGGCGCGCTTCGCGCTGGCGCACCGCATCACGACGATCATCGATGCGACCCATCCGTATGCGGCCCGGATCAGCGCAAACGCGCTGGTCGCGGCGCGCGCGACCGGAATCCCCTGCTGGACGCTGCGACGCCCCCCCTGGCGGCGCGAGCCGGGCGACGACTGGCGCGAGGTGGCCGACTGGGCGGGAATCGTCGCGGCGATCGCGCCCTTCGGTCGCCCGCTGTTCACGCTCGGCCGCGCGCCGCTCGCGCATCTCGACACCATTCCCGCGCATCAGCACTGGGTGGTGCGTTGCCTCGATCCTGCCGCCGCCCTTGCGCAGGCCGACGACAGCGCCGCCCGGGCCGGTACGGACGGCACGGCTGCCGCGTCTCGCCCGGCGGCGCTGCATGCCCGGCGCGCCACGCTGGTCGCCGCGCGGGGTCCGTTCACCCTCGACGACGAGCGGGCGTTTTTCACCGATGTTCGCGTCGATGTCGTCGTCAGCAAACTCAGCGGCGGCGCGGCGACGCAGGCCAAGCTCGACGTGGCCCGGGAGCGCGGTTTGCCCGTCGTCATGCTCGCGCGGCCGCGAGCGGAGGACAACGCGCCGGCGCCGGACGAGATGCCGGCACAGGGCCCGTCGTTCACGTCCGGCACCGCTTCGACCTCCTCGCGTGCCTCGGACCTTGCATCCGACCTCGCGTCCGATCTCATGTCCGATCTCATGTCCGACCTCACACCCGACCGCATGTCCGACCTCCCGCCCGCGCGCGGTCCCTTCCTCCCGGTTCCGCTTGCGCCCGAGCGGGTGTTCGCCTCCGTGGACGAGATACGCCGCGCGCTGGCCGACCTTTCCCGAAACAGCATATGACCGTCTACTTCATTGGTGCCGGACCGGGCGATCCGGAACTCATCACCGTCAAGGGCCAACGGCTCATCCGTCGATGCCCGGTGATTCTGTTCGCCGGCTCGCTGGTGCCGTCCGCCGTGCTCGACGGTCACGCCGCACGGGAAGTGATCGACACCGCCGATCTCGATCTCGACCGTATCGTCGACCTGCTCGCGCGCGCCGATGCCGCGGGCCAGGACGTGGCGCGCGTCCATTCCGGCGATCCCTCTCTGTATGGTGCGATCGGCGAGCAGATGCGCCGGCTTCGGGCATTGGGGATCGCGTATGAGATCGTGCCCGGCGTGACCGCGACGGCGGCCAGCGCGGCGACGCTGGGAAAGGAACTGACCTTGCCCGGTGTTTCGCAGACGGTGATACTCACCCGATACGCAAGCAAAACGGCAATGCCTCCGGGCGAGCGGTTCGCGGACCTGGCGCGACATGGCGCGACCATGGCGATCCATCTCGGTGTGCGCCACTTGCCGCAGATCGTCGCGGAGCTGGTGCCGCATTACGGCAGCGATTGCCCGATCGCCATCGTTTACCGGGCCAGCTGGCCGGACGAGCGCACGGTGAGCGGCACGCTGGCGGACATCTGCGCCCGTGTCCCGGTGGACGTGTCGCCCCGCACGGCGCTGATTCTCGTGGGACGGGTCCTCGACAGCGACGATTTCGACGATTCGACGCTATATGCGTGATCCGCATGCGTTGCGCTATGCGCTATGCGTAATGCGTAATGCGTAATGCGTGCGGCGCATGCGCGGTCCGCGTCGAATTACAGGACGGGCCGCGTGTGGGTGTCTCCCGCTCGACGCGTTCATTGGCGGCCCTGGCGGGGGCGGCGGATTTTCACTCACAACTGCACCGCGTGCGGGGGAATTTCATGTTTCTTCGGGCGGTGTGTTGTGTGGAGTGATCGCCTGCCCGCGTCAAGTGCCGGAACGCTGTCGCCCGCCTGCCGCGCATGTTATAACCGCCCGGTTGGGAGAGACCGGTGCACCGGCCGCTGCGCAACCCGGCGATGACGGGAAACCCGCGCGAAACCTGGTTACGTCCTCAGGTGACGTCCGCAACTGGCGTCCGCAGATGATGTCCGAACCGCCCGTATTGCGCCGACGCAATGTCCGGGTATGCCACGTTGAAGACATATGAGCAATCCACAGGCTTTTGAAGAAGGACCCGGGGCATCGTCCGGTCTGGCTACTCCCGCCATGGCTGCTTCGGAAAATTTCGATCAGATCACGCGTCTGGCGGCCTTTTGTTTCAATGTGCCCAGCGCGCTGATTCTGATGGTGGATCTGGACCAGTGCTGGTTCTGCTCCAGTCTGGGCATCGCGCCCGAGAACGCGGCGGCGGCCGAAGCGCTCTGCCGCGATACGATGCGGCATGGCGGACTGATCGAGATTCCCGACCTGAACGCGCCGACGCACGGCACGGCGACCGGCGCCGAGGAGACGGCCGGCGCCGCGCATGCGCGGTTGCCACCAGGCATGGACGCGCATCGGTTCGGTTTCTACGCGGGCATTGCGCTGGTCGACGACAATGGGCGCACGGTCGGCGCATTGAGCATCTTCGACGCCCGGCCGCGTGTATTGCGCGCCGCCGATCGCGAACAGCTCACGGCGCTGGGCCGCCTGGCGATGACCGAGATCGCGTTGCGCCAGTCGGATGGCCGCCGCGACGTGATGACCGGTCTGCCCAATGAGCGCCAACTCGTCGCCGATCTGCGTGAAGCGGCGACGCTCGCGCGCGGCGAATACCGTCTGCTGGTCTTCGTCGACACGTTCGATGTGGCCAGCGCCCGCGCGTTGACGCAATCGCTCGGCAGCGGTCCGATCGATGCGCTGATGGTGGAAATGGCGGAACGGTTGAAAGGACATCTCGAAGGCCTGTCGGACGTTTACCGGGTCGACGAGACGCGCTTCGGATTCGTCAGGGCCTGTCGGGAAACCGACGACCCGGAACCGTTCATCGCCGAATTGTCGCACTTCATCGGACGCACCGCGCTCGCGGCCGGCATCCCGATCCGTCCGGCGATTCGCGCCGGTCTGGTCAAGCTGCGTCTGCGCGAGGAGGGGGTCGCCGAGGCGATCCGACAGGCCGTCGCCGCGGTCGATGCGTCGGTCGAATCGAATCGCACCTGGACCGCCTATGACGCCGAGAAAGATGCGGTGTCGCAACGTTCGTACACGCTGGCGACGGGACTGGAACGCGCGCTCGCGAACAACGAGTTCTATCTGGTCTATCAACCGCGCCTGAACATGCGGACCGGGCGCATCGCGTCGGTCGAGGCGCTGGTGCGCTGGAAGCACTCGGTGCTGGGCACCCTGTTCCCGGGCGAATTCATTCCGATCGTCGAGCGCACCGCGCTGATGCAGGCGCTGACCCACTGGGTCGCGAACGCGTCGCTCGCGCAACTGGCGATCTGGCAGGTGGCGTTCCCCGGGCTGCACCTGTCGATCAACCTGTCGTCGCGCGATTTCGAGACGGGTGAATTGACGACGGCGTTGACGCAGGCCTGCGAGCGCCATCGGATCGCCCCCGGCATGCTCGAGGTGGAAGTCAAGGAAGGCGAGTGGGTGCGCGGCAATGCGGTCTTCGAGCAACTCACCGCCATCCGGGCGGCCGGCATCGTGGTGGCGATCGACGATTTCGGCGCGGGTTTGAGCAATTCGGTGGTGCTGCGCGACATTCCCGCCGATGTCCTCAAGATCGATCCCTCGCTGATCCTCGATCTCGCCGAGAACGACCGGCATCAGACCATCGTGCGCGCCATTCTCGACGTCGGGCGCGAGCTGGGCTACCGCACCGTCGCCGAAGGGGTCGAATCCGAGGCCACGCTGGCCTTGCTGCGCGAGTGGCAGTGCGAGGAGGCGCAGGGCTACTTCATCGCGCGGCCGGTCGGCGCGAACGCGGTGGGCGAACTCCTGCAAAGATTCGCCGGCAACGCGTAGGCGGGACTTGCTTGTCTACCGACAGATAGGTAGAATGTCTTGTCATGAACACATCGACTGTCCGCGAACAATTGCTGGCGCACGCGCAAACGCTGCTGATGGCGCGCGGCTACAACGGTTTCAGCTACCGCGACCTCGCGCTGCTGGTAGGCGTGAAGACGTCGAGCATTCATTACCATTTTCCGTCGAAAGACCAGCTCGCGCTGGCGGCCGTCGAGGTCTACAGCGCGACGGCGCGCGAGACGATGGCGCGGATTCCGGCGGATCTTTCCGCGGATGCGCGCCTGCGGTTGTTCGCGCACGGCGCGGCGCACTGGCTGCGGCGTGGCGAGTACGTCTGTCTGTGCGGGATGCTGGCGGCGGACATGGCCTCTTTGCCCGAGAGTGTGCAGGCGGGGGTGCGGGCGTATTTCGAGATGAACGAGGCATGGCTGGCGACGGTGCTGGCCGACGGGCGGGACGAGGGCGTGCTGGTGGTGAGAGGTACACCGGAGGCCTCCGCCCGTACCCTGATGGCGGCCTTCCAGGGGAGTGTGCTGGCGGCGCGCCTGTTCGGCGAGCCGTCCCGCGTCGCGGAAGTGATCGACGCGTGGCTGCGGTGAGCGCGGGGAACCCGGAATCGGAAGGAAAAAAATTTGTCGATGCAACTATCTTTCAGTAGATAGAAACGTGTGTTCGAGACCTTTTTCACATATTGCAGTAGTGTTTTGTTTTGGACCTGTTGCGGGTCGCCGGTCACGGTGTGTGGCGCGTCACCGGGATACGGTCGTAGGTCTTGCGCCCGAATTACCCTGTTACTAAAAAGGAAAACCCATGTCGATCGAAAAAGTTCTGTATAACGCCCATGCACGCGCCACCGGCGGCCGCGACGGCCGGGCAACGTCTTCGGACAATGCACTCGACGTCCAGTTGAGCACGCCGCGCGAGCTGGGCGGCGCGGGCGGTACCGGGACCAATCCCGAGCAGTTGTTTGCCGCCGGTTATTCGGCCTGCTTCATCGGCGCACTGAAATTCGTTTCCGCGCGCGACAAGATCGCGCTGCCGGCGGATACCGCGGTCGACGGCGCGGTCGGCATCGGCCAGATTCCGGCCGGTTTCGGTATCGAAGTCGAACTGAAGGTCTCGCTGCCCGGCATGCCTCGCGAACAGGCCCAGGAACTGGTCGACAAGGCGCATCAGGTCTGCCCGTATTCGAACGCGACGCGCGGCAACATCGATGTGAAGCTGGTCCTGGCCTGATGCCGCGGACGTGACGGCAGGGCCGGAAAGCCCGTGCCGCCTGTCCGAAGCCCCTGACCGTCTTGTCCCGGTGTTGTCGCCTCGACGCGGACGTAACGATGCGTGCGACCCCATGGCCGCTGTCGGGGCCGCGCGTGCCTCACCCCGCGCGATGCCGGCGTCTCGACGTCGCCCGCATCGCGCCGTATTTCTCCACCCGGTATCGCTGCCGTTCTTCTGCGCTTTTCTCCCTGCTGCTCCTTCCGCTTTTCATCCCGCCCCTCCAGTCCTCTTCTGCTTCCATCCACCCAGTCTGTTCTCGGATTTTTCTGAAAACCATTCCGTACAGAACGCGCCTCGACCGCGTACCGGCCGATGTCGCGCCCGCACGAAATGCACGAACGCGCGCGACGCGTATCATGATGGATTTTCGGAAAGCGTCATGCCGAATCATGCCGCGCGCGCGCTCGCGCGCGATTCGCCGTTGCGCGCGCTGGCGCTGCTGACGGTCACGCTCGCGACGTTCTTCGCCGCATCCAGCGCGCCGACGCCGCTTTATCGTCTGTACCAGGAAGCATGGGGGTTCTCGCCCGGCATGCTGACGCTCGTGTTCGGCATCTATGCGCTGTCGCTGTTGCTCGCCTTGCTGACGACCGGGCCCTTGTCCGATTACCTGGGACGC
The DNA here is from genome assembly GCA_050955065.1 of Janthinobacterium lividum. GTDB lineage: Bacteria > Pseudomonadota > Gammaproteobacteria > Burkholderiales > Burkholderiaceae > Robbsia. The sequence continues at coordinate 9,738 of JBPBQT010000509.1, forward strand.
CGTCCCGTGATCCTCGCGGCGCTGGCACTGGAAATGGCCGGAATGGCCCTGTTCGCCGGTGCCGGGGGTGTCGGCATGCTGATTGCCGCGCGGGTGGTGCAGGGCTTCGCGACCGGCATGGCGGCCAGCGTGCTGGGCGCGGCGACGCTCGACGTCGACCGTCGTCGGGGGCCGCTGCTCAACGGCGTGGCGCCGCTCGTCGGCATGGCGGTGGGTGCGCTGGGATCGAGCATGCTGGTGCAGTACGCGCCCGCGCCGCTGCGGCTGGTCTATCTGCTGTTGCTGGCGATCTTCGCGCTGCAGGCGGGCGGCGCGTTCGCCCTCGCCGAAACGGTGACACCACGCCCGGGCGCACTGGCCGCGATGCGTCCGCGCATCGTCGTGCCGCGCGGCGCGCGGAGCGCATTGTGGCGCGTCGCGCCGGTGGACGTGGCGGTCTGGGCGCTCGGCGGTTTCTACCTGTCGCTCGGGCCCACTCTGGCCGGTGCGGCGACGCGCTCGACCGCGGTGACCACCGGCGGCTGGGTGGTCTTCACGCTGACGGTCGCGGGGGTGGCCGCGATTCTGCTGTTGCGCGGCATGGGCGCGACGAAAATGCTGTTCACCGGTTCGCTGCTGCTCGCGGCAGGCGTGCTGGTGACGCTGGTCAGCGTGCACGCGAGCCAGGCCGGACTGTTCTTCATCGGCACGACGATCGCCGGCATGGGGTTCGGCGTGGCTTTCCAGGGGTCGCTGCGCAGTCTGCTGCCGCTCGCGCAACCGCACGAGCGGGCCGGCCTGCTGGCGGCGTTCTACATCCTGAGTTATCTGGCGTTCAGCATCCCGGCCATCGTCGTCGGCGTGCTGGTGCCGAAGGTCGGCCTGCGCATGGCGACCGACGCCTATGGCATGGCGCTCGTGGTGCTGGCGTTGCTGACGGCGCTCGGCATCGCGTTGCCGAGGATGGGGAAGCGCCGCCGGTAAGCGGTGCGCGAGCAGCGCATATGAGCGCTACAGAAAAGCGCCATGGACCAGATCCATGAATCGGCGCCAGGAACCGGCGCCATGAACCAGATCCATGAACCAGCGTCGCGCCTGAGGTCGCTTACCAGCCCGCGGCGGCGCCGTCGCTGCGCAGGTCGGCGCCCGCCTCGAACAGGCCGTTCGGGTGGCGCACGATCGCCCCCGCGTGTCCCATCGCCTCGTCGAATTCGCCGAGCATCTCGACCTCGTGCCCGAGCGCGCGCAGCGCGTCGACGGTGGCCGCGCTGAAGCGCGATTCGAGTTTCAGCGAGTCCGAGCTCTGGCCCCAGGTACGGCCGAGCAGCCAGCGCGGCGCAGCGATCGCCGCCTGCGGATTCCAGCCGAAATGCGCGATGCGCGAGAACACCGCGCTTTGCGATTGCGGCTGGCCGTCGCCGCCCATGTTGCCGTAGACCATCGTGCGGCCGTCGGCGAAGCGGGCCAGCGCCGGGTTCAGCGTGTGAAAGGGCAGACGGCCCGGCATCAGCGGATTGCGCGACGCCGGGTCGAGCGAGAAACTGCAGCCGCGGTTCTGCCAGTTGACGCCGGAACCCGGCAGCACCAGGCCGCTGCCGAACTCGTGGTAGATGCTCTGGATGAAGCTGACCGCCACGCCGTCGCCGTCGATGACGCCCATCCAGACGGTGTCGGCGGGCCCGCGTCCGGCGCCCCAGGGCGCGGCGCGCTGCATCGATACGCGGGCCGCCATCGCGTCGAGCGCGCTCGCCGACAACGCTGCGTCGATGTCCAGCGTCATGTGCAGCGGATCGGTGATGTGCGCGTCGCGGACCTCGAACGCGAGCTTGGTCGCCTCGACGCAGGCGTGC
>JBPBQT010000510.1:0-11352 GCA_050955065.1 Janthinobacterium lividum
ATTGGTACGGGCCGTGGCGCGTCGCCGTAAGCTTTTGAGGCCCGAATGACCGACGAGACTTTCAGGATTGTTACTTTGAACAGCAATATCGAACGATCACAGTTCGATAGTGGCTCAGAGCCGCTGGATCGATATTTTCGAACGCAAGTCTCGCAAGATGTACGTCGACGGGTTGCGGCCTGCTTCGTCGCGGTGACTGATGCCGGGAGAGTTGCCGGGTTTTACACTTTGGCGTCTACGAGCGTACTCCTTCCCGATTTGCCTTCTGCCATTGCAAAGAAGTTACCTCGGTATCCTTCCGTGCTTGCTATATCGTTGGGACGCTTGGCGGTCGATCAGTATTTTAAAGGCAAGGGATTAGCAGGAGCATTGTTAGCCGACGCGTTGAGTCGGGCTGTATGTGCAGAGATTGCTGCGTATGCGCTGGTCGTTGACGCAAAAGACGGAATTGCAGCATGCTTTTACAACCATCATGGGTTTATAACCTTTCCCAGCAACCCGCTAAAATTATTTTTACCTCTTGCAACGGCACGGAGCGCAGTAGTATAAAGTCGCGTTATCGACCCTCTCGTACCCCCGAGATGGTTTGTAGTGCTTATCTAATACAGCCGGCAGCATCACGCAAGTATGTGGGTCCTTCATGGCACATAGCTCGAGGCATCGGATAAAGGTTCCAGGAAAAGCGTCTTGTCGACCGGGTGGGTCCACCGATTCGTTCGGCCCTCAAGCCAATACCCACGCCCCTGGCCTTCGGCCCGACCGGCCCATCTGCTTTGATCGAAGTCGTCGCCGGCGAATGTGAGCGGCGACATCAACTACGTTCGCGCGCTGCGGATGCTTGCTCCGCATTTGCGCCTGCGTCCGGCCAGCCGATGCTGCCCTGGTGACCGCGGAAGTTGCGAAGCCACCAGGCCCAGTCCTGCGGCACCAGCGAGAACGGATCGTCGTGACCGAGTTCACGTGCGGCCCAGACCGGCCAGTGCGGATTGGCCAGAGCCGGACGGCCCAGCATGACGAGGTCGACCTGCTCCTCGCGCACCGCCCGATCGGCATTGGCCGGTACGCCGAGGTTCCAGCTGGTCGCCACCGGGATGCCGACTTCGCGTCGCACGCGGTGCGCCCGCTCCAGCATGAAACCGACCTCGTTCATCGGCGGCGCGACCATCTCGTCGGTGTTGAAGCCGAGCGAGAGGTCGGCGAGATCGAGCCCGTGCTCCTTCATCATCCCGATGGCGACGATGGAATCCTCGAACTGCGTGCCGGCGGGATGCAGGTCGTCGGAGCCGAGTCGCATGGTCAGCGGATACCGCTCCGGCCAGACCGCCCGTACCGCGTCGAGCGCCTCCAGATGGAAGCGAACCCGGTTCTCGACGCTGCCGCCATACTGGTCGGTGCGCTGGTTGGCGAGAGGGGAGAAGAAGCTGGCGCCCAGATAACCATGCGCATAGTGCATCTCGAGCCACTTGTAGCCTGCTTCGAGCGCACGGCGTGCGGCATCGGCATAGGACCGGTGCAGCGCCTTGATCTCGTCGACGGTCAGCGCATGCACCGGGTAGGTGTGGCCACCGCCACCATAGGGGATCGCCGACGGGGCGCTGCAGGTCCAGCCGTCCGGATGGTCGGGCGGCAGCTGCCGCCAGGTGCCCTCCGAATTCGTGCCCTTGTGCGGCGGCAGCTCGCTGCCCTTGCGCCCGGTGTGGCCAAGCTGGATCGCCGGCACGCCGCCCATGCGCTCGATGATCGCGGCAACCCGGGCGTGACCTTCGATCTGGTCATCGTTCCAGATCCCGGCACAGGATTTCGTGGTGCGTCCATCCGGCGTGATCGCCATCTGCTCGCCGAACACGAGACCGAAGCCACCGGCGGCGCGAGCACCGAGATAGCTCACATGATAGTCATCGAGCCTGCCGTCAACGGAACTGTACATGGTCATCGGCGACATCGCGATGCGGTTGCGCAGTGTGACATCCTTGAGCGTGTAGGGACTGAACAGATTCGGCATGATGGCCTATCCTCGGGCGGTGTTTTCCAGCGGTTTGGCAAGCATCGTGTCAGACACCGCGCAATGGTCCGGACATCCTCGATGGAACATCATGCGGAGCACGGTAGGTGAGCCACAGGCCCGTACACCAACTTGGCAGCCACATGTGGCGAATCAGAAGACGGGACTAACCAGTAGGACCTCGGTAAAGACATCTTATCGTGGACAAAATTCATGCTCATTGATTCGCTTCGTTCAAGAATTTTACCAGGGCAGTTTCAGATCAATGGAAGACAGTTCCGGGCTGGCTTCCTCGATGTAGATTTCGGTTGTCTTCGCGGTTGCATGTGCAAGTCGAGTCTGGATATCTTTCCTTGCCATACCCGTCCGTGCCGCATCGGTTGCCCCCCATGCCTGAGGATCCTTGAACTGAACATCGGAGGTAACGCCGGCACGTGCTTTCGCGCGGCGCCACATTGAGTTTAGAGCGGCCAGCACACATGCTCGACGAATCTAGAACGGGTAATGGCCGCGGCGAGGGCGAGCAGAGCGCGATGGATGTCGAGTCGGCGTTCGAACCGGATGCGTAGCTTGCCGAACCTGGCGCACCGCGCATGGGTACGCTCCACGACCCAGCGATGTTTTCCCAGGCGCTCGCGACTTTCGTTCCCTTTTCGAGCAATGCGCGCTGTAATGCCTCGTCGGCGTAGATCAGCTCGACATCGACGACAGTCGTAGCCTTTGTCGGCGTGTAACTTGTCAGGGCGTTCTCGCGGTCGACCATCCAGGCCAGACACAGCGGGTATGGCGTCCAGCATGGACTCGAAGGCAATCGAATCGTGTCGGTTCGCCCCCGTCACGGTGAGTGCTAACGAATTGTCCAGCAGATTGCGTTTGACCTGCGGCGAGCAGAAAACGGTTCACGAAATGAGCTGATATGGCGTAGTTCCGCTCATGGCTGAAGGCTTCAACTGGATTCGGCATTCGGCCGAATGGCCCAATTTCGTCTTTTACCTACTCACCAAGGGCGGTGAACTGCTCGCTGTTGATATGTAGCTAACCCGCCCGGACTTGCGCTGGGGTGCAGGTGGTCTGTTCCTCCAGTACCCGAGTCCGAGCGCGGCAAAGAGAATTGCGGCATGCGCCCCGGCGTGCCGAAGCGTGCAATCAGCGCATGCTCCGTGGTGCCTGATGGAATGCCGGCCTTCCCGCTACGCGCGAGATGCCAGCCTGAGAACTCATGCGTCATGGCGGTCGATCACCAATTGAGACACGTGATCGGCGCAGCGCGGCGTCACTGGCGGCTTCGATCTCATCGAATCGCGGACCTCATGTTCGTATCAGATGCTGACCTGCCTTCAGACCCCGGTCGGCTTCTGTCTGAAATGACCTGGCATACCGAGTTGGCCAGGCAGCGGCACCGTACTCGGTACTCCCGCGCCGCGCATAGCTGCTATGCGCGACAGGTCGTAAGGGCGTCGCCGATAACGACCATAATCGGGGCATATATCGCACCGACGCCGTAGCGCGGCGAAGCGATGACAAAGAAGCGAGCGACGCCCCCGGCAGATCGCCGCCAGTTCATGGAGAAGACATATGGAATCGTGGTATAGCAGCATGGCGCCGGCGCAGCGACGAACGTTTTGGGGCTGCTTTTTAGGATGGGCACTCGATGCGATGGACGTGCAGATTTTTGCATTCGTCATTCCGACGTTGATAACGGTGTGGGGCATGACGAAGACGCAAGCGGGCGTGATCGGTACGTCGGCATTGGTCTTCTCGGCGGTGGGCGGGGTGGCGGCCGGCGTGCTGTCGGATCGTATCGGCAGAGTTCGGGTCCTGAAAATATCCATTTTGTGGTTTTCCGCGTTCACGGCGCTCTCGGCTCTCACCAACGATTTTCATCAGTTACTGATCACGCGCAGCCTGCAAGGCATCGGCTTCGGAGGCGAATGGGCTGCCGGCGCGGTGCTGATCGGCGAAGTCGTCGACAAGAAAATTCGGGGCCGTGCAGTAGGGAGCGTGCAAAGCGGCTGGCCGGTGGGGTATGCGCTGGCGGCCATCGCGTACTACGTCCTGTACAGTTTTTTGCCGGAAACGGCGGCCTGGCGCTGGCTCTTCGTTCTAGGCGTGTTGCCCGGATTCCTGGTTTTATGGATGCGCCGGAATATCGCCGAATCGAGCGCGTTCGAAGTGACGTCGACGTTCCGTGAAAAGAATGGCCTTTTCGATACCTTCGCGCTGATCTTCTCGCCGAAGATTTTGAAACTAACAGTGTTGGCGTCGATGATGGCAACGGGTGCGCTGGGCGGCAACTACACCATTCTCACGTGGCTCGTTACGTATCTGCGCCAAACGCAGGGCCTGACCGTCTCGATGACATCCATTTACCTGGCCGTCAATATCCTGGGTTCTTTCTGCGGCTACATCGGCATGGCCTATCTGAGCGATGGTCTGGGACGTCGCAAGACGTTCGCCCTCTCGGCCGCCGGGGCAACGCTTACCGTGATCATCTACACGCAAGTTCACCTGTCGATGACCAGTCTGCTCATTCTCGGTTTTCCGCTAGGACTTTTTCAGTCCGGTATCGTCTCGGGAATGGGTGCCTGTTTCACTGAACTGTTTCCCGCGGCGATCCGCGGCACCGCGGGTGGTTTTTCTTATAACTTCGGAAGGGGCATCGGTGCGCTCGTGCCGGCGGCCGTAGGCCTGAGCAGCACGCGGTTCGGCCTCGCGCCGTCGATTGGCGTATGGGCGGCGTTGGCCTACGTCTTAGTGTTCATCGTTGCCATTTTTCTGCCGGAAACGCGTAACAAGGAGCTAGACGTTCATGTCTGACACATCACTGCCTCGCAACGGCGGGCAAATTCTGGTTGATACGTTGGTCGAAAATGCCGTGGACACTGTCTACTGCGTGCCCGGCGAAAGCTATCTGGCGGTGCTGGATGCGTTGTACGACCAGGACGGTATCCAGACGATCGTTACTCGCCACGAAGGCGCTGCCTCCAATATGGCCGACGCGTACGGGAAGCTGACGGGACGTCCCGGTATTTGTTTCGTCACACGCGGTCCTGGCGCGACTCACGCGTCAAACGGCGTGCACACCGCTTCCGAGGATTCCACACCGATGATTCTTTTCATCGGGCAAGTGGAGCGAGGCTTCATGGGGCGGGGCGCGTTCCAGGAAGTGGATTATCGGCAAATGTTCGGCGGCCTGGCGAAGTGGGTTACCGATGTCGATAGCGTCGCCCGGATCCCGGAGATCGTGGCGAAGGCGTTCAGCATTGCCATGTCCGGACGGCCCGGCCCGGTGGTGATCGGACTACCCGACGATGTGTTGTTCGATACGGCGGTGGTGAACGATGTACCCGCCGTGCGGGTCACGCAGGCGGCGCCCGATACTTCCGCGATGGCCGAGTTCAAGGTTCTGCTCGAGGCGGCGCGTCAGCCGCTGGTCGTGGTGGGCGGCACGGGATGGGATCGGGACGCCACCTCATCGCTGCAGCGTTTCGTGACGGCGTACGATCTGCCGATCGCCTCGTCGTTTCGTCGACAGGACCTGTTCGATAATCGCGATCCCCATTACATCGGCCAGCTCGGCCTGGGCGTGTCGCCGCAATTGGCGGCCCGCGTCCGTGACGCCGACTTGCTGATCGTGATCGGCTCGCGAATGGCCGAGACGACTTCGTCGGGCTATACCGTTATCGAGAGCCCGGTCCCGCAGCAGACGTTGGTGCATGTTCATCCGGATCCGCAGGAACTGGGTCGGGCGTTTCAGGCGCAATTACCGATAAATGCCGGCATGCGCGGGTTTGCGGCGGCATTGACGAATCTTGTGGGTACCGGGCAGCCGGGTGACAGGGAAGACGTTCCAAAGCCATGGCAGGCGTGGACATCGTCGGCACGCGCCGATTACATCGCGCACTCCACGCCACCGGTGCCAAGCCCGGATCTACGCGGCGTGGATCTCGCGGGTGTCGTCGCGCATCTGAATGAGATCCTGCCGGATGATGCGGTGATCGCGAATGGTGCCGGCAATTACACGGTCTGGGTCCACCGCTTTTACCGTTACCGGCAGCCGGCGACCGAACTCGCGCCCACCAACGGCGCGATGGGATACGGGTTCCCGGCGGCCATCGCAGCCAAACTTCAGGATCGACAACGCACAGTGGTCTGTTTCGCGGGCGATGGCTGTTTCATGATGTATCCGCAGGAACTCGCGACGGCGATGCAGTTCGGTGCCGCGATCATCGTCATCGTCGTCAACAACGGCATGCTTGGCACCATCCGGATGCATCAGGAAAAAAACTACCCCGGTCGGGTATCGGCGACCCGCCTCGTCAATCCGAATTTCGTGACCCTTGCCAAGGCTTTCGGCGCCCATGCCGAGTGCGTCACCGAAACGGCGGATTTCCCCGCCGCCTTTGAACGTGCACGGAATGCGGGCGTCGTCGCTTTGATAGAACTTCGCACGGATCCACTGCAAATCACGCCGGCAAACCGCTTGAGCCAGGCGTGATGCCGAACCACGGAGGCGATCGCCAGCCATGGTCCGTGAATGACGGATCACCCTGCGCCTGGTGACTCGGTACCCGATTGCGTGGGTGCAAGAACGGCCCCCGGCCACTCGCCGTTGCGTACCAGATCGCTCGCGCAACGGCGGATGATCTGCGATACATGCCAAAGGTCCTCCGACTTGGCCAAGCCTTGCGACCACACGATGCCGACTTCACGCGCAACGCGAGGGCTTTCGATCTGAAAACGCTTCAAGCGGCCTGCGGCCACCTCGTCGATCACCGCCGCGGCCGGCAGCACGGTGCAACCGCAATTGGCCAGCACGAGTCTTTTCAGAATCGAGATCGAGCCGTCGCATTCCAGCGTGATGGAGGGTTTGAAGCCGTGCCGCGCCGCCAGTGATTCGACGAGCAACCGTAACCCATGATGCGTGCTGGGCAGAATCAAGGGAACCTTGCCAAGGGTTCTGACATCAATCGATTCGCCGTGGAGCGGATAGTCGACCGGCGTGATCAGGTCGATCCCTTCTTGCAGCAGCAAGTCGTACTGCAGCATGCCGTGCCGTTCCGGCACATACATGACGGCGATATCGATATCGCCCTCGTGCAATGCGCTCAGGATCTGGCTCGCCAATCCTTCGATGAAGCGTACTTGAATCTTCGGGTAGCGCGATTTGATGGCATGGGCGAGCCCGCCGAACATGATCCAGGCGATTGTTGGCTGCGCGGCGATGCATATCTTCCCCGGACCCGACTCGGAGCTGTCGCGTATCTTGAGACTTGCTTCTTCGAGCAGCCGCTCCACCCGAAGCGCGTAACCGAGAAGCAACTCGCCGTGCTCCGTCAACTCCATTCCCCGGCCGCTGCGCCGAAAGAACCGGACGCCATGCTGGCTTTCGAGCAATGCGATGCGGCGGCTGACGGTCGATTGGTTGGTCCCGGTTTCCGTGGCAGCACGGGAAATGCTGCGGGTTTTCGCGACCCGGGAAAATAAATCGAGATCGTCGGAATTCACCGTTTTACGCGTCTTTTTCAGAGTGGCAAGGGGGCCGAAGGTGGCACGAATGATCTTACGCCAATGAGATGCTATCTTCCCCGGCGCGGCAAACGCACCTTGTGTGATTTCAAGCGTGCCGTGTTGCGATTCATCGCGCACGTCGATAGCGGGCGCCGCGCTGCTGGTTTTGCACAAATTTTCTCGATCGGCAGGAGCGGCGACCATCGTTGGGACGCCCCAGGTGCGACGCGTCGCTGTATGGCGGGCAATCCGCCTGTGTCGTGATCGTCCCTGTTTTTTTGATTGTCGCACCTTGCGGAGCAATGTAACCGAATTCAGCGTTTCACATACCGGATCCAACCGATTCTTCCCTTTTCCCTGACTCCCAGACTTCCCATTGAACGAATTGAATCTCGTAAGCCATCGCTTTTTCAATTCCGGAAGCGCCAATTGCTGAAACATCTAAAGTCGAATGGTAATCCGCCGTAATAACTGCCAGGCGAGCGAAAAGGTGTTTCCGTTGCGGTCATGTCGCTGGACAACCTCTGCGAACGCTGATGTTTATCTAAAAATACGCGTATTCCAAAGAACCGCGAATGGGGAAAAGTCGATATGCCTTGGAATTTTCATGTTGCAGTTGCATCAAGGAGGCGTGCTTCGTTGTTCGTGCTGGCTTTTATCGTGGCATCCCTCCCTGCATGCGCGCCTACACTGGTGTCGCAGACCCAGCAACTTCCCACGCCAGCGCGGCCGATGCAGCGGGTCGTAGTCATCCTGAATGATGAGGTCTATTCGAACCTCACCCTTCATTCGTCGGGCATGTCCTATATCCATGATCTGCGCGATGCCATCAAAAGCCAGTTCGAAGCGCAGGGAATCACCGTCCAGGTGGTGGAAACCAACTCCACGGACCTGTCGAACGGTGTCGGGCGCGCAATTGCGCAGATAAGGCCCACACACGTTCTGCGTTTGCATGTCGTGCAGATGTCCCAAATGAGCCGCAGCATTGCGCCGTATCAAGCGCACTGGATGTTCGATGTGGAGCAGGAGGATCTTGATGCGACGACGTCAACAGCACTGCAAGCCCAGGGAAAGCAGGTACATCGATTCAAATCGATCTATCGCGCCCGGTACTCCGTGCCCGCCTGCGTGCCTCTCGTCACCATTCCCAACATGCAACAGACGTGTACCGGCAAACTGGTGGCGCAGTTCATGGAGGATACGCATCGCGTCGGCCTGAGCGGGTAGGGGATGACGCACGCAACCCGCTGCAGGACGGATGCGAAGTGGAATTGAAGCGCTGCCGACGATGAGACTTGTCGATGCAGCGCTGGTGCAGGGGACCGGACCCTGACCATGCGCCTCGCCTTCACCTCGCGCGCCGCCTGCCGCCCATCTCACTCCACAACGATATTCACCACCCGCGAAAATCGCCCCGTCGCGGTCGTAATCTCGTAACGCAAGTGGTCGGTGCCGTGGAATCCAGGGTCGGACGCATAGAAAAGCTGCGTGCCATAGATTTTTCCATTGTCGCAAAGCGCGGTGGTGTCGCCGTCGGGCGCGATGAACGCACCTTGCTTGATATCAAGCGTCCCGTGTCGCGGCGCATCGAGCATTTTGACCATGGGCGCTGCGCCATGGGTATTGCACAGTTGCTTCCAATTGGCATGCGCGGCAATCATCGTCGCGGTGCCGCTCGCCACGTCGCGCTGTACGTCGAGCAATTCGGTCACGGAGCTGTCGGAGTCATCCTGCTCGATTCTCGCGGCTGGCGACCAGGCCGCGGCGCGCGGCGCCTTCGCGACGAACGCGGAATCCGCCCCCGAGTTGAAGTTATTCCCGCCCGAAACGGTGACATCGACCGGATAGTTGAATCCGGCACCCGTGCCAAGGTCGACGGCCGCGCCAATGAAACCACCGAACACGATATTGCCGAACATCCAGCCTCGAACCGACGATATCGCCGTGGTGTTGCCGAACGGCTCACCGGATTTTTTGCAGGCAATCGACAGGTCGCCATAAGCCCGGTGTACGACAAGACTGCCTGGCGTGGTCACATACCATGTGCCTTTCGCATTCTGGAGCTTGCAGCTGGCACCACTGATCATTTTTCCATCGGCCGATTGTGTCTGGACGGAAACCGATTGCTGCATTCCGCCGACGATGGACGCGCAGCCGGTCGTCAAAAGTACCGCGCAGGAAAACCCGCCAAGGGACAGCCGCCGTATGACTCGTCGCTTTCTCATTGTTGTTCTCATTCGTGGCGCAACTATTCGATTCTTTGAATTTGCAGGTGCGGGAGAAGCCGCTTTCCGCTCGCGGCTTTGCCCGATGAAATCGTTTTAGCGACTTCATTTGCCATTACTTGAGTAAACGATTGAAATAAAGCGAAAGAGGCGGACGCCGTGGCGCCGTTCTCCCTGCCGGATGTACGTTTGGCGGCGATCCGTTTATTCGGGATGACCTATCGGTTGATCGTCACGATTTTCATGAGAGGTAGATCCGGAGGGATTAGTTTTGCAGAAGATGAAAAATTGGCGGTCATGGGTGCCATACGAGCCATGCCGACGATGTCGGCAAGCCCTGTCCCGTCAGGATGGTCCAATCCATCATCCTGAAATTCAGTCGGCCCGATTCCAAAAATCAGCAGGCCTGCGGGGGGATATTCCGACGGTTTGTCGGAGCTGCCCGTATCGTTATTGGCCACTGTCCGGCCGGCGGACGACTGTTGATGTTTTCCAGGATAAGGGCGCAGGCGCGAGTTCGGAAGCACGCCATTCCTGGAAAATTGGTTGCCTGGATTGCGGATCGGCATCATGCGAATGCGCATCCTAATGCGCGGTGAACCCCCCATCGATCGGCAACGACACCCCGCTGATCATCGCCGCGGCATCGCTCAACAGAAACAGTACCGGTTCCGCCACGTCGGCGGATTCCGCGAAGCGCCCGAGCGGAATCGCCTTCAACGCCGGGTCGCGTTTCGACGGTTCGCTCCACGCCTGTAGCGCCATCGGCGTCAGCGTCACGGTCGGGTTCACGCTGTTGACGCGAATGCCATGCGGGCCGAGTTCGAGACAGAGCACGCGCGTGATGGCGTCGAGCGCGGCTTTCGAGGCGCAGTAGGCGAGATGGGCGTCGATGCCCACCAGCGCGGCCTGGCTCGAGACGTTGACGATGCTGCCGCGCCGCCCGGCGGCAATCATCGCGCGAGCGACGTGCTGCGCGACGAGTGCCGCGCCGCGGGCATTGACGGCCATCACCTGGTCGAAGTCGGCGGCGGTGAAATCGATGCCGAGGTCCAGGGCCGTGGTGCCGGCGCAGTTGACGAGGCCGTCGAGCGCGGGCAACGACGCGAGCGCCGCCGCGATCTGCTCGGGCGCGCCGACGTCGAGGACCCGCGTGTCGCAGCCGGTTTCCTGTGCGAGCGCGGCGAGCGCTTCGCGATTGCGCGCGACGGCGATGACCCGCGCACCCGCTTCGGCGAGGCGCGCGGCGATGGTCCGGCCGATCCCGCTCGATGCACCGGTGACCAGGATCGCGGCGCCGTTGAAATCAAACTGGGTCTTCATCGTTCAGCTTCCCTGCAGACGGTGCATCAGCGGTTTGAGCGCCGGGTAGAGATCGGCGTAGATCCGGAACCGGTCGTCGTAGCGCGCGCGGCGTTCGGGGTCGGGGCGGGCTCTTTCGACCAGCGTCACCCAGCCTTTCCTCGCCGCGTCGCGGTCGACGAGGCCGGTGCCCAGCGCGGCGAGCAGCGCGGCGCCCAACGCGGCCTCGACATCCTCGGCGATCGACAGCACCGGAAAGCCGGTGACGTCGGCGATGATCTGCATCCAGAGGTCGGAATGCGCGGCGCCGCC
>JBPBQT010000511.1:0-11027 GCA_050955065.1 Janthinobacterium lividum
TGGCGGCGCCCGAGGGCGTGAGCGTCTTCGCGCAGAAACACCCGGACGTCAAACTCTACGTGGCCGCGCTCGACGAGCGTCTGGACGAGCACGCGTACATCATTCCCGGCCTCGGGGATGCGGGCGATCGCCTGTTCGGCACGAAGAACTGACGGGCGGAGGGCCGCAGGGCAGGGAGCCGCGACAGCGTACCGGCGAATCCGCGCGCCGGCATGCCGGCGCAGCAGGCGCTGTCGCGGCGTCGCGACGCCCTGACACGTCAATGGTCATCGATGCGCAAGGGCAAGCCCCCGGGCACATCGTGGCGCTATACTGGGAATATCACGGACTTTTACCGGCCTGCCTTCCTTTTGCACGGAAGCGGGTCGCAGTCCGGGCCGTCCGGATGCCCGGCATCCCCTATCACCAGGGACGCCGACCTCTGATCGCGACCGGTTGGCACGGATTTTCATGGAGACGGCGATGATCGAAGCGTTTTCGCTGGCGGCGGGCCTGGCATGGGCCAGCGGTCTGCGCCTCTATCTCACCGTCTTTCTCGCCGGCCTCGCCGGGCGCAGCGGCATCGCCGATCTGCCCGGCAGCCTGCATGTCCTGTCGTCGCCGTGGATCATCGGCCTCGCCGCGATCCTGGCGACCCTCGAATTCCTCGCCGACAAGATTCCGGCGCTCGATTCGCTTTGGGATGCCTTTCATACCGTGATTCGCATCCCCGCCGGGGCGGTGCTGGCGACGGCGGCGTTCGGCCATGCCGATGCGACCGTGCTGTCGGTGGCGGCGATCTTCGGTGCCGGTCTCGCGGGCGCGACCCACCTGACCAAGGCGGGCACGCGCGCGCTGATCAACTTTTCCCCGGCGTCGTTATCGAACTGGCTGGCCTCTTCGGCCGAGGATATGCTGGTGCTCGCGGGACTGACCCTGGCGCTTTTCGTGCCGATCGCGTTCCTGGCCCTGATGCTGGCCTTCCTGATCGTGGCCGGGTGGGCGCTGCCGCGGCTGTGGCGCGGCGTGCAGGGCGGTTGGCAGCACATGTCGACGCAGATGGTCGGCGTGCGCATCCGTTCGCGCGGCGGCTACCGTTCGCTTGGCGAGCGCGATTGAGCCGCGTGCCACCTTCCGGATCGGATGCCGGCAAGCCGTCCGGATCGTCCGCGTCACCGCAGGCCCCCTCGCTTCCGTCACCGTCGCATCCGCTTCATTCTGTGCCCGACCCGGGCGCCCGGCGCTCCCGGACGGTGCGAACGCGCCGGCTGCTGGCGTTCGCGCTGACGATGACGCGCCGTGACTGGCGCGCGGGAGAACTGACCACCCTGCTGCTGGCGCTGGTGCTGGCGGTGGCCGCGCTGACCAGCGTCGGTTTCGTCGCCGACCGCATGCGCCAGGGACTCGAACGCGACGCCCGCCAGATGTTCGGCGCGGATTTCCGTATTCGATCCGATCAGCCGATGGATCCGGCCTTCGTCGAGGAAGCGCGGCGGCGCGGACTGCGTACCGCCACGACCGCCGTGTTCCCCAGCATGGCCGCCCCTGCGGCGGGCGCCACTGCGCCCGCTTCCGCCGCCGCTTCCGCCGCCGGACCGCAGACCAGCGCCCCGGCGTCGCGCCTGGCCGCCGTGAAGGCCGTCTCCGCCGACTATCCGCTGCGCGGCGCGGTGACCGTCGCCACGCAACGCGGGCCCCATGCTTCCGAAACCGATGCCCGCGCGACTCCCGCGCCCGGCACGGTCTGGGTCGACCCGGCGCTGCTGGATGCCTTGCAACTGCGCGTGGGCGACGCGTTGCAGCTCGGCAATCGCCGCTTCACGATTGCCGCCGTGATCGTCCGGGAACTGGACCGCGGCTTCTCCTTTCTCGATTTCTCGCCGCGCGTGATGCTGCGCGCCGACGAACTGGCCGCCACGGGTCTGACCGGCCGCGGCAGCCGGGTCACCTACCGGCTGCTGGTCGCCGGCGACGACGCGCGCGCGCTCGCCGCTTATGAGCAGTGGGCGTCGGCGCGGATCGCGCATGGCCCCGACGGCGCCGCCCTGCGCGGCGTGCGGCTCGAGTCCCTCTCGGAAGGGCAACCGCAGGTACGCGAGACGCTCGAACGCGCGGACCGCTTCCTGCGGCTGGTCGCGCTGCTCACGTCGCTGCTCGCCGCGGTGGCGATCGCCATGGCCGCGCAGCGCTACGCGCGCCGGCACATCGACGGCTGCGCGGTGATGCGTTGCCTGGGCGCGAGTGAACGCACGCTGCGCGGTCTCTTCGTCCTCGAATTCCTGATGCTGGGCCTCATCGGCGGCGTGCTGGGCAGTGTGCTGGGTTTCATCGGACACTGGGTGCTGCTGCGCTGGCTCGGCAGCCTGATCGGCGTCGCATTGCCCTGGCCCTCTCTCTGGCCGGTGGTGCAGGGCATGGGCGCGGGCCTGATTCTGTTGCTGGGCTTCGCGCTGCCGCCGCTGTTCCCGTTGACGCGCGTGCCTCCCGGCCGGGTGCTGCGACGCGACTGGGGCACGGTCGACGCCGGTCGCTGGAGCTATGCGATCGGCATCGTGCTGTTCGCGGGCCTGCTGGTCGCCGCTGCCGGCGAGCTGCGTCTCGGACTGATCGTCGCGGGGGGATTCGCCGCGGGCGTCCTGCTGTTCGCCGTCATTGGCTGGCTGGCGATCAAGGGGCTCGGTCGGGCCGTGCGCCATCGTGGCGCACGCACGGCGGTGGCGGGACAGGGGAATGCGGGACAGGGGAATGCGGGACAGCGCGGATCTCCGGCGCCACCGCGGCGCGCGACGGCGGGCGGTTTCGGCTGGCGCTATGCGCTGGCGTCGCTGGAACGGCGCGGCGGCGCCAGCGCGGTGCAGATCACGGCGCTGGGCATCGCGCTGATGTGCCTGCTGCTGCTGGGCATGACGCGCAACGACCTGATCGCCGGCTGGCGCAAGTCGACGCCGCCGGATGCGCCGAACCGTTTCGTCATCGACATCCAGCCCGACCAGATGCCGTCCGTGACGCGGTATCTGGCGGCGAACGGCCTGAGCGACGCGGCGCTCGCACCGATGATCCGCGGCCGGCTGACGGCGCGCAACGGCCGGCCCGTCGCGCCGGCGCAGTTCAAGGAGGACCGGGTACAGCGCCTGGTCGAGCGCGAATTCAACCTGTCCTACCGGACCGGCCTGCCGGCGGACAACCGTCTCACCGCAGGACGCTGGTACGGGTCCGACACCGCGCCGCAGATCTCGATCGAGGCGGGACTGGCGCGCGACCTGGGCATCCGGGTGGGCGACCGGCTGCGTTTCGACATCGCCGGACAGCCGGTGGAGGCGCCGGTGACCAGCGTGCGCAAGCTCGACTGGGGGAGTTTCCGGGTCAATTTCTTCGTGCTGATGCCGCCCGCCGCGCTGGCCGGTTTCCCGGCGACCTACATCACCAGCTTCCATGCGGACGCGGCGCAGCAGCCGACGATCGACGCGCTGGTGCGCCAGTTCCCGAACCTCACCGTGATCGATACCGGTGCGATCCTCGGCCAGCTGCAGCGGGTGCTCGATCAGGTGATCGACGCAGTGCAGTTCCTGTTTCTGTTCACACTGGCCGCGGGGCTGGTGGTGCTGTACGCGGCATTGGCCGGATCGCGTGACGAGCGCTCGCGCGAGTCCGCGCTGTTGCGCGCGCTGGGCGCGTCGCACCGTCAGGTACGCGCGGCGCAGCTCGCCGAGTTTACGATCGTCGGCGCATTGTCCGGGGCGATGGCCGCGCTGGGCGCGCAGTCGATCGCCTGGTTGCTCGCCCAGCGCGTGTTCGATTTCCCGCTGGCGCCCAACCCGTGGATCCTGGTCGTGGGCGTGGCCGCCGGCCTGGCCTGTTCGATCGTGGGCGGCTGGTGGAGCCTGCGCCGCGTTCTCAGCCGGCCGGCGTTGCAGTCGTTGCGCGAGACGTGAGCGCTTGATGGATGGAGCGGCCGGAATGGCCGGATCGGGGGGATCAGGCGGATCGGGCGGGATGGGCGGCCAGTAGCGCGGTGCAGTAGGCCTGCAGGCGGGCGGTGCTGGCGGGACCGCCGTAAAACGCCGCGCGTGCCGGCGCCGCCGCGACGAGGCTGACGCGCCGCGCGTCGTTCGTCAGCACGTCGGCCAGCGCGTCGGCGAGCGCCGCGGCATCGCCACAGGGCACCAACACGCCGGCCCGGCCGTCGTCCAGCACCTCCCGCGGGCCGGTGGGACAGTCGCTGCACACCACCGGCCGCCCCAGCGCGAGCGCCTCGACAAGCACCATTCCCAGACCTTCGTAACGCGTGCTGAGCACCAGCAATTGCGCGCCGGCGACGACCGGGTGCGGATTGGCCAGGTAGCCGGTCAGATGGATGCGCGCGCCATGGCCACTCGCCCGCGCGGCGGCTTCGACCTGCGCCCGGTCGGGCCCGTCGCCAACGACCACGAGGTCGACATCGGCGCGCCCGCTGCGCAGCAGCCGCGCGTACGCGTCGAACAGGGTCGCATGATCCTTTTGCGCCTCGTCCAGCCGCGCGACCGAGACGATGTACGGCCTGTCGAGGACCGGCCCCGGGGCGGTGGCGCGCCGCCGGATCTCGTCGATGTCGATGGCGTTGGGCAGCATCAGCACCTGCCGGATCGCGTCGCCGAACAGCGCGTGCGCCTCGTCGGCCATCGCCCGGTTCAATACCGCAATGCCGTCGTAGCGGCCATATTGCCGGGCGAGACGGGCGATCTTGGCGGGCCGGCCGGCGAGACGCGCGGCGAAGCTGAAATGACTGATGCCGATCCACGGCCGCTCGAAGCGGCCCGCCAGATGCCGCAACGACAAATCGAAATCGATGATGACGTCGTACCGGGGCGCGATCGTCGCGAGGCGGCGACCGGCCCAGTGCTTGCTGACCGTCGAGGCGAACACGGTGCGCGCCAGGCGTCCGAGCTTGCCCAGCCGTCCCTCCCGCCGCCGCGTATGCAGTCCGTTGAGCAGCGGGTGCGCATGCAGGACGTGCACGGCGACGCCCGCGGGAAGCTGCTGCCGGTAGATCTCCTCGAACTCGGGCGTCGGATAGCCGATCGACAAGCCCAGCGTGAAGTGTTCGGCCGGCAACGCGCGCAGCCAGCCGATCAACGCGGTTTCCGTGCCGCCACGGCCGAAATCGACGATATGGAACAGCACGCGCAACGGCACGGGCGGCGTTGCCGGGGCGGGCGCGGCCGGCAGCGGCGGGGGCGCGGCGGCGGCGGACGGATCGCGAACGGTGTCACGGACGGAATCGGTCATGGTCGGAGACGGTGCCGGCATCAGACGGCGTCGTGATGACGGGCCCACTTGTCGAGCTTGACCGGCCGGCGCTCGCGCAGCGCCGCCAGCAGCGTCGGCGCGCGGTCCTCGACCAGGAGCAGATCGACGAAATCGTTCCGCAGGAAACCCTCCTGTGCGGTGTGCCGCAGCATCGCGATCAGCGGGTCGTAGAACCCGTCGACATTGAGCAGCCCGATCGGTTTGTCGTGATAGCCCAGCTGCGCCCAGGTATAGACCTCGAACAGCTCTTCCAGCGTCCCGGCGCCGCCCGGCATCGCGATGAAGCCGTCGCACAGGTCGGCCATCATGCGCTTGCGCTCGTGCATGTCGGCGACCACGTGCAGTTCGCTCAGGCCGGCATGTGCGACCTCCTTGTCGACCAGCAACTGCGGAATGACGCCGATCGCGCGTCCCCCCGCGGCCAGCACGGCGTCGGCGATGCCACCCATCAGGCCGACCCGGCCGCCACCGTAGACCAGCGTGATGCCGGCGGCGGCCATGGCCTGGCCGAGCGCGGTCGCCGCGTCGCGATAAACGTCCCGGGTGCCGAAGGCGGAGCCGCAATAAACACAGAGGGCTTGAATCATGATGATTTTTCTGGAGCGAGGGGAGAGGGGGCGGCGCCGTCGGCCGGATCGCGGCGCGGCACGGCCGCGTTGCCCGTCGGGGCGCCCGTGCGCGCGGGTGATGCGGGAGCGGGCACGGAGGCGGACGTGGGGGCGGACGCGGTGCGCAACGCGGCGAGCGGCAGCGTGCCGCTGGCGATGTCGTCGAAGATCTGCCGTGAACGGCCTCTCAGATAGGGCGCCATGATCGACAGGATCTGCACGCTGACCTGATGCAGTTCGGTGCGGATCGCGTCCTGATCGTTGTATTGCCGTGGATTCATCACGAACTGATAGGACAGCCAGTAGGTGGCGATCACGCCGATATTCGTCGAGATCAGGCCGATCTGCGCGGGCGTCGCCTGCATTTCGCCATCGACGACGAGCTGTTCGCACAGATCGCGCGCGAAGCGCACCTTGTGGCCGAGAATCTGCTTGAAGTGCAACTCCAACGTGCGGTTGCGTGACAGCAGGTCATTCAGATCGCGGTAGAAAAAACGGTAGGTCCAGAGGAAATCCGCCATGTATTTCAGGTAATGCCAGACCTCGTCGATGGTCGGGCGACGCTCGGCGAAATGCAGCCGCTTCTCGATCTCGTTTTCGAAATGGGCGAAAATGCTGTTGATGATGTCGTCTTTATTGCGAAAATGGTAATACAGGTTTCCCGGACTGATCTCCATTTCCTCGGCGATCGTCGTCGTCGTGACGTTGGGTTCGCCAAGCTCGTTGAAGAGTCTGAGGGACAACTCCAGTATCCGTTCGCGTGTACGGCGGCGCGGTTTGGCTTCCATGGTCTCCTGCGGATCGACGCGGATTCGCTGCGCATGCACCGGGCATGCATCGAGCGCACACGACAGGCGCGCACGGCGTCCCGTGCCGGCTGCGCGCATGCGAATGACGGTTGCGGCTGTCCGATGATTATACGCGTGCCCCGGCGCCGGTTTTCACCCCGATCGCGCCGCACCCGGCTCACGCCCCCACGGCATCGCTCAGCGACGGGTCCGCGCACGGGTGCGCGCGCACCCGCGCCTTCGCCGCGTCGCGCAGCGCGGTACGCAGCCCCTCCTCGAAAACCGGGTGATAGAACGGCATCGTCAGGATCTGGTCGAGCGTCATGCGCTGCTGCACGCACCAGGCGATCAGGTGCGCGAGGTGTTCGCCCGCGGGGGCAATGCCCTCGGCGCCCAGCAGGTGGCCGGAACGCAGGTCCGCGTAGACGCGCAGCAGACCGTGGTTGCGCTGCATCACCCGGCTGCGTCCCTGGTTCTCGAAACTGACCTCGCCGATGGCGATCGTGTTCGGGTCGAGCGCCGACAGCGGCTGGCCCGCCAGCAACACGGCGGGGTCGGAGAACACCAGCGAGAGCACGACCGGGCGCGTCTGCGGCGCGGCGGCCGGCCAGTGCACGGCGCCTTCGCCGGCAATGCGGCCTTCGTTCGATGCGTCGTTGAGCCAGGGCCGCTGGTGGTTCGCGTCGCCGGCGATGAAGATCGGGGCGCCCGGCACAGGGGCGCCCGGCACAGGGGCGCCCGGCACAGGGGCGCCCGGCACAGGGGCGCCCGGCACAGGGGCGCCCGGCACAGGGGCGCCCGGCACAGGGGCGCCCGGCACAGGGGCGCTGGTGCCCGCGTGCCCGGACGCGTCATCGCCTTCGCGGCCATTGCGCTCGCTCAGGCACTGCAGCGTATCCGGGTCGAACAGCGGCACGCCGTGCGCGTCGCGTCGCACCGA
Source organism: Janthinobacterium lividum (assembly GCA_050955065.1). Lineage (GTDB taxonomy): Bacteria > Pseudomonadota > Gammaproteobacteria > Burkholderiales > Burkholderiaceae > Robbsia. The sequence continues at coordinate 7,602 of JBPBQT010000511.1, forward strand.
GGTGTTCTCGAGGGACAGCTTGCCCAGGTTCGGCGTGCGACCCGTGGCCACCAGCACGAGATCGAAGGACTCGCGGCGCGCGGCGCCCTCGGCGTCGGTGAAGCGCAGCTCGGCGCGCCCGTCGTCGCCGAGCGCGGCCTGGACCTCGGCATGCTGATGGATCGGAAATTCGCGGGAGAAGGTGCGCAGCGCGTAGTCGGCGACCTTGGGATCGCTGATCGAGGCGAGATTGTCGCGCTTGCCGAACATCGTCACGTCGACGCCCAGCCGCGACAGCGCCTGTCCCAGTTCGATCGCGATCACGCCGGTACCGACCACCGCGAGGCGGCGCGGCAGCGTGCGCCATTCGAAGACATCGTCGCTGGTCACGAGCGTCGGCCCGAGCACCCGGTATTCGTCGGGAATCACGGCCGCGGCGCCCGTGGCGATGACGATCGCGCGGGCGTGCACTTCGATGTCGTCGCCCACCTGCAGCACGGTGTCCGACAGGAAGCGCGCGAGGCCGCGCAGCTTGTCCGCGGCCGGAAACCCCTCGACTTCCTCGACCACCAGGCCCGCGAAACGGTCGCGTTCGCGGCGCACGCGTTCGAGCACGCGCGCCTCGTCGACGCGCGGCGGCGCGTCGAGCACGATGCCGAAGCCGTCGAGCAGCGTCGTGTCGTGCAGGGCGTTCGCCGCGGCGATCAGGAGCTTGGAAGGCATGCAGGCATGCCGCGCGCAGGTCGTGCCGTACTCGCCCGACTCGATGAGCACCGTCCGTGCGCCCTGCTTGACGGCGGCACGGTAGGCGGACATGCCCGCCGAGCCGGCGCCGATCACGGCGACGTCGACCTCGCGTCGATCGTTCTTCGTTTCGCCCATCTGGTCTCTCCGTTGGCGCGCGTCGCGCGATATCCCGCTAATCTGCCATAACTCGTCGGGCGGTGTGCGGATGGGGTGGGGGCCGGGCATGGTGCGGGCAACGTGCAGGCGAAGTACGGACAAGGTTGTGCAGCGCGCCTGCGACGAAAATGCCGCGCGGGCAGGCTGCAGCGGAAAATACGGCAGTGCGGCAGGTCAGGGTCGGAAAGGCTCGCCGTCGTCCGGGCCGCCGGCCGCAGGCGCGGCAGCGCCCGCATGCCGGGGGCTCGCACCGCGCAACGCAGGTGCCGTCGCGGAGATGGTGGCCGGTGCGCCGGCGCCTGCCCCGTCCGTGACGCCGGGCGGGGGCACGGGCGCGATGGCCGGCGTGTCGCTGGCGGCATGGGCGGCCATGCGCGGCGGCGCGGGGTGCCGCGGGCGGGGCGCCGTGTTGCCTCCGGGCGGGGCGCTCACCACCAGCGGCCGATGGTGGCTGCGTTCGGCCGCCGCGAGCTTTTCCTTTTGCGCATCGGGCAACGCAAGATACGCATGCCAGGCCTGCTGCCGGGCATTGGGCGGCAGGACGCGCGACATCTCGTAGTTTTCACGCGCCACCCGACGCTCGTCGGGCGTCATCTGCGTCCAGCGCAGCATGCGCGCGTGCAGGCGTTGCTGGGCCTCGGGCGACATCCGCGGATAGACCGAGGCGATCGCCAGCCACTTGCGCTGTTGCGGGACCGAAAATCGCTCCCATTCGGAGGCGAAGGGGGCCAGCGCGATGCGTTGCATCTCATCGAGATGGCGCCAGCTCACCACCGTGTCCGGTACCTCCACGATCAACCGGGCCGGCCGCGTGGCGGGCGGCATGTTCGGCGCCGGGGCGGATGACAGAGGAGCGACGGGGGAGGCGACGGCCGGCAACGCAGGCTGTCCGCCGCGCATCATGCCCACGGGCGCGTTGCCCGGCAGAGGCGCCGGAACGGCGCCCGGCATCGGGCCCGTGGCAGCCACGGGAAGAGGGCCCGATACGCTCAACGCCGGCGTCTGAGCGGGCACCGCGGCCACGGCCGCAGCGGTCGTGGCCGCCGCCGGATGCCAACGTGGCCAGGTGGCGAGCACGCATACCGCGGCGGTCACGGCCGCGGTCAGCACCAGGGCCGGCACGCGCGTCGCGCCGCGGGTGCCCTGGTCGAGGCGGTCGTCGCGGCTCGGGCTCAACGGCTGCGCGCCAGGTATTCGTTGAAACCATGGTCGAGATAGGCGTCCAGCGGCAGCGCATCGCTGAGCACTTCCGCATCGAGACTCGCCAGCTCGGCCACGCGTTGCTGATCTTCCCAGTGCGCCACGCCGAACAGCGCGGCGACCAGGGCGGCCAGCGGCAACCAGATACGCAGCCGGGCGGGTCGGCCGGGGCGCGACGAGTCGGACGGTTTGGACGAGCGCGAAGCGCCCGCGAGGGCAGGCACCAGCACCGGTTGCCAGGCAGGTGCCGGCGCGGGGGCCTTCCGGCGCGCCAGCGCCGATTGCCGCGCCGTCGCCAGCCGTGTCGCGGCGGAGTCCGATATCTGCGCGGCGCCCTCGTCGAGCGCCCGACGAATCTTTCGGGCGAGAATGACCTCGTTAAAGTCGGGAGCGGAACTCATAACGTGATTCCCTTGGCGGTTAGTGCATCGGACAGGGCGCGGACAGCGCGGGAACAGTGCGTCTTGACGCTGCCCTCCGAGCAGCCCATCGCGGCTGCGGTCTCGGCGACGTCCATATCCTCCCAATAACGCATCAGGAACGCTTCCCGTTGACGCGCAGGGAGATTTTGAATCTCGGCCTCGATCATGCCGACGATCTGTTCGCGGCTGACCGTGTCTTCGCTGCTGGCGGAAAAGGTCGTCGACTGGGCGTCGATGCGCTCCATCGGGTCGCTGTCCTCGTCCGACTGGAAGCTCGAGAACAGGCTGATGCGCGCGTCCCGCACTTTCTTGCGCCGGAAATGATCGAGCACCGTCGTATGGAGAATACGCTGAAACAGGAACGGCAGTTCGGCGGCGGGTTTGTCGCCGTAATGCTCGGCGAGCTTGATCATCGCGTCCTGGACGATGTCCAGCGCGGCGTCTTCGTCGCGTACGGCGAAAATGGTCTGCTTGAGCGCGCGGCGCTCCACGCTGGCCAGGAAATCGGCGAGTTCCTTATCTGTTGCCATCCGTCGTTCGACGTGCGCAGGCGAACCTGCTAGTGGCTTGCCGGGCGGCAAAATGCATGGATATTACCAAAGATAACGGGATGGCGCCGGGACGCGGGCAGTACGTCTCGCGCCGCCAAAGCGTCCGATTTTCCGCCTTTCCGTCGCGATTGCCTGAATTCGGACGTATCCGCGGTGCGCACGGGGATCCTCACCGGGTTCGGCTGGCGCAGGATCGGGAACCGCAAGGGAACCGGGTGCCTCACCCACCACGTCAGCGGTAGGCGCGAGTTCGCCTCCGCCACCGCCGCGGGGATCGAAAACGGAAGCTACGGCGTTACCGGGGAATGGCAGCACCAATTTTGATTCGGCTGCGGCGCGTATATTTCGCGCGCGGATACCACATCTTGCGG
>JBPBQT010000512.1:0-10807 GCA_050955065.1 Janthinobacterium lividum
GCGGGCTGAAGGAAAACGTGATCGTGGGTCGTCTGATTCCGGCGGGTACGGGTCTGGCGTTCCACAAGGCGCGCAAGGCCAAGGAAGCGGCCGATCGCGAGCGTCACGACCAGATCGCGGCCGAAGACAACTTCGACTTCTCGATTCCGGAAACGGACGTGGTGTCGAGCGGGTCGCAGGTCGAGTAAGCAGGTGACGAAGCCGGTGGCATGAACCCCACCGATGCAGCCGGCTCGACTGCCGGCTGACTGAAAAACCGCCAGCAAGGTGACTTGCTGGCGGTTTTTTTATGGGCGATTCCGTTGCCGACGCGCGTTTCTCAAGCCTCGCTGTTCGTCACGACATTCCATTTGAATTCGACCTTGCCCGCTTCCTCCGCGCCGCCATCGCCTTGCGGCCGATAAACGACGCGCATTTCGCGAAACGCGATGGACCAGTTCTCCATGCAGCGTTCGTCCTTGACCTCGGGCGTCATGCGATAGCTGCCCAGCATGGTTTCTTCCAGAATGATCTGGTAATGATCGTGCAGATCGGCGCTGTCCGCCTGGCGCACGCTCAGCGTCATCTCGCTGATATGGGTGCCCTTCATCAACGCCCTCATCAGCAGCGGCGTGGATCGATCGAGGAACTTGGTGATCGACAGTTCCTGGATGGTGCCTTTGCCCGCGCCGCTGTCCATGCTCGACAGACTGCCGCTTTGCGACATGCCGAAGCCGAACTCGATCACGTCGATCTCGCCGCGGTGGGCGGCGTCGATGGATCCGCCCGCGATGTCCCGCATCTTGAGAAAGATGTCCAGCGCCATGCCGATTATCCTTGAAGTCGAATCCGGCATCGAAACGCCGGTCGACGTGGCCGACTGGGAAAGTCGGAAAACCGGGCTATTGTAAGGTTGCCACATGCGTCGTACATCCGCTTTGAGTCCTAGTGCGGCGCGCCCGGGAACTAAAGCCGGTACGGGGTTACACATGAATGTGGATTCCTGACTTCCGCTTCGCGACCGCCGGTGCCGTCTGTGCCGTTTGTGCTTTTGCCGCCTTGCGCGGCCGACCCTGGATGCTTGACGATGAACCGTAATCCGACTATCGCATTGATCATCGATTCCCCCTTGCTGCGCGACGCGCTGACGATCGTCTTGCAGCAGAATTTTCCGACCGCGACGTTTGTGAGCAGCGCGAATGGCGCCGACGCATTGTGCCTGGTCACGGCGCCCGGACGACAGATCGATATCGTCGTGATCAGCGACGTGCTGCCGGATATTCCCGGGGATCTGCTGGTGAGACGGTTGCGCTGGTACGCGCCGCAGCTCCGGGCCGTGATGGTGGATTCGGCGCTGGCGCGCCGCCGCAACGCCGCGCGTGCCGGTGGCGCGGCGTACCCGTCGACGCCGGCGGCCGACGGCGCAGCGGATCGGTCCGGCGGCAGCATCGCGAGCATCATCGACGCCATCCACCGTATCCTTCCGGACCTTGCCGTCGTGCCGCGCCCGGCAACCGGCCCGGGCGCGGGGCCCTCTGCCGCCGACCGTTCCGCATCCGGCTCGCCGGATCTTCCGGAACCGTGCGCCGATGCGCGCGGCGCGGGGCGTGAGCCTGCCGGCGCCGGTCTGGACGGCCCTCGCGGCGGCATCATGCCCGCGCGGCCCCCGTTCGGTCCCCAGCGTCTGACGCCCCGTCAGATGGAGGTGCTCGGACTGCTGGCGCAAGGCTGGCGCAACAGCACGATCGCCGAGCATCTGCATACCAGCGAAAAAACCGTGAAAGCGCATGTGTCCGCGGTATTCCAGGTCCTGGATGTCAGCAATCGCACCCAGGCGACGCTGGTGGCGCAGCGCAGCGGCCTCGTCCCCGCCTGACGACGAACGGCGCCGCGTCAGGCGGCCTTCGATGCTGGTCGCCGCCAACATGAGATCGTTTGCCGGCCCATGAATTTCGCTGTCCGTAATATATTTGGAATGTCACTTGTCCCGATGGCGCACCGTCATGGGGCGCCTATTTTTCATGAGGAAAGAAACCATGCCGCAATATATGTCGAACGACAAATTCCGCCTGGCGTTGCCGTGGCACATGCGTGCCTCATTGAGCTTGTTCGGGCAAGGCAGCGAAGCAAAATTGATCAAAGACGGTGCCACGGCAGTCAGTGCCGCCGCGGCGGCCGAGGTGGTGGCTTATCTGAATTACAGGAAAGGTCAGGCGGCACAAGCGAATCCCAGTGTGTATTCCTGCCGCAGCATGCGCGAATTCGACGTCGCGATTCAGACCGTCAACATAGACTTTGGCCTCGTCGACCGTTTCGCTCCTGAAAGAGGTGACTTGTGGCGCACCATTGCCGGCATTGCCGGAACGGATGCATCCCGGTTGCGGGGTGATGCGCGGGAACTGAACATCTTCGTCGTGTGCGATGGCTGGTTGCGCAAGAAGCTGGAGAAGGTGGAGATCGTCACGCGAACACAACCCGGCGGCGCTGCGAGCAAGGATACGGGACTGTGGTTGAGCACCGTGTACGTCAACGGCAATGTCGAGCAGCCGGCGGGGCGCGCGCGCTCCGGGGCGCGGCACGGCCGGTAAATGCCCAGGCTCGAGAGCGCGAACATGGGCGTGGTTGAGCCGGCGGCGTCGGTAGTGTTCCCCGGCCGGCTGCGGTAGTATGGCGGCTGGCAAGTACACAGCGGAAGACGGGCGAAAACTGAATAATGCGTAATCCTTCCTATTTCAATACGCCAACCGAACCACAGGTATTGCTCGTATCGATCTGGGCGACATTCGGCATGGCGGCGTTCGGCATCGTGCTGGGACTGGCCGCCGGTTCGCAGGCGATCATTTTCGATGGCGTGTTCGCGGTCATCGATGCGTCGATGACGGTGCTGTCGCTGTTCGTCGCCCGCCTGCTGGCGCGCGACGGCAGCCGCCGCTTCCAGTACGGGTACTGGCACCTGGAGCCGCTGGTCGCCGCGTTCAACGGTTCGATCCTGCTGCTGCTGTGCCTGTATGCGATCGTCAACGGCATCCGCGGCCTGCTCACGGGCGGGGGCGGCGAGGTCTCGCTCGACGGCGCCGCCGTCTACTCGGTGCTGGTCTGCGCGGTATGCGTCGCGCTGTACCTGTATCAGCGCCGCGCGAACCGGCGACTCGATTCGGCGCTGATCCGCATCGACATGCAAAGCTTCATGATGTCCGGGTGCATCACCATCGCGCTGTTCTTCGGTTTCGCCGCGGCGGCGCTCGTCGAGCGGTGGGGCTGGCCGCAGCTGCGGGCCTATGCCGATTCGCTGGTGCTGCTGCTGCTTGCGCTGGGCCTGTTGCCGCTGCCCGTGCGCATCGTGGCGAGCGCGATGCGCGATGTGTTCCTGATCGCGCCGGAGGACCTGCACCGGCAGGTGCGGCAGGTCGTGGCGGCGGTGGTCGAGCGGCACGGACTGGTCGGTTTCAAGAGCTATGTCGCGAAAAGCGGCCGGATGCATCTGGTCGAGATCCACATCCTGGTGCCGGCGGACTTTCTGGCCGGAATCTCGCGCTACGACGCGATCCGGCAGGAAATCGCCGATGAACTCGGACCGGCGATCCGCCTCGATCAGTGGCTGTCGATTTCCTTTACTGCGAGACCCGGCTGGACATGAAGCGGCAGGACCTGCCCGCTGCTGTCGTGTTGTCGCTGCCGAGCCGTTGCCGTCGAGCCGTTGCCGCCGAGCCGCTGCCGCTGCGCGAGATCAGGCCGGATGGCCAGGCCGCGCGTCGGACCGTGACCGGGAATGTCCAGGCGGAGTAAAATGCGCGCTATGCGGGTTCTTCGCGAATCCGCCCGCCGTCCGCCCGCATACCCGGCCCGCCTTGTCGCGCCGTCAAGGAAATCATGTCCCGCTGCCTCGCCATCCTCAACGAAACCTTCGGCTATCCCGCCTTTCGCGGTCCGCAAGCCGAGATCGTCGAACATGTCGCGGCGGGCGGGGACTGCCTGGTCCTGATGCCCACCGGCGGCGGCAAATCGCTGTGTTACCAGATCCCGTCGCTGGTGCGCGCGGAGGCGGGCCTGGGCGCGGGCATCATCGTGTCGCCGCTGATCGCGCTGATGCAGGACCAGGTCGCGGCGATGACCGAGCTGGGGGTGCGCGCGGCCTGCCTGAACTCGACGCTCGACGCGCGGCAGACGTTCGCCACCGAGCGCGCGTTCGAGAACGGCGAGATCGACATGCTGTACGTCGCGCCCGAACGGCTGATGACCGCGCGCTTCCAGGAGTTGCTGGGGCGCTCGCGCGTCGGGCTGTTCGCGATCGACGAAGCGCACTGCGTGTCCCAGTGGGGGCACGATTTCCGGCCCGAATACATCCAGCTGTCGGTGCTGCACGAACGGTTTCCGAACGTGCCGCGCATCGCGCTGACCGCCACCGCCGACGACCTCACGCGCGGCGAGATCATCCAGCGCCTGGCGCTCGACGACGCGCGCGTCTTCATCTCCAGCTTCGACCGTCCGAACATCCGGTACCGGATCGTCGAGAAGGACAACGCGCGCACGCAGCTCTACGATTTCATCCGCGCCGAGCATATCCGCGGCAAGGAATGCGACGCCGGCGTGATCTACTGCCTGTCGCGCCGCAAGGTCGAGGAGACCGCCGACTGGCTGATCGAGAAGGGGTTGCGCGCGTTGCCGTATCACGGCGGCATGGACGCCGCCACCCGGCAGCGGCACCAGGAGATCTTCAAGCGCGAGGAGGGCGTCGTGATGGTCGCGACGATCGCGTTCGGCATGGGCATCGACAAGCCCGACGTGCGTTTCGTCGCGCATCTGGACCTGCCCAAGAGCGTCGAGGGGTACTACCAGGAGACCGGCCGCGCGGGGCGCGACGGCATGCCGGCGAACGCCTGGATGACCTACGGGCTCGCCGACGTCGTCCAGCAGCGGCGGATGATCGACGAGTCGCCGGCCGACGACGCGCACAAGCGCATCTCCACCGGCAAGCTCGACGCGCTGCTGGGGCTGTGCGAGGCGGCGACCTGCCGGCGCGTGCAGTTGCTCGCCTACTTCGGCGAGCAGAGCACGCCGTGCGGCAACTGCGACAACTGCCTGGAGCCGCCGGCGACCTGGGACGGCACGCGCGAGGCGCAGATGGCGCTGTCCTGCGTCTATCGGGCCGCGCAGGCGGGCGGCATCCGCTATGGCGCCGGTCATCTGATCGACATCCTGCGCGGCATCGCGACCGAGCGGGTGGTCGAACGCGGCCATCAGCAACTGTCGACGTTCGGTATCGGCGCGGCGATGTCGGAGCCCGAATGGCGCGCGGTCTTCCGGCAACTGGTCGCCTACGGCCTGCTCGCGGTCGACCATGAGGGCCACGGCTCGCTGATCCTGACCGAGGGCAGCCGGACCGTGCTGAAGGGGCAGGCCCAGGTCACGCTGCGCCGCTATGTGAAGCGCCAGCGCCAGCGCAACACCGAAGGCCGGACCGCGGCGGCCGCCGACCGCAGCGCGGCGATGAACCCACGCGAACGCGCGTGCTGGGAGCGGCTGCGCGCGTGGCGCGGCGCGACCGCGAAGACCGACGGCGTGCCCGCGTACGTGATCTTCCACGACGCGACGCTCGCGGAGATCGCGTCGCGCGCGCCCGATTCGATCAGCGCGCTCAAGGAGATTCCCGGCATCGGCGCGCGCAAGCTCGAACGTTTCGGTCACGAGCTGGTGGCGCTGGTGGGTGCCGAGGGCTGAGGGCGGCGCATCGTGAGCGACGTGTGACGCAGGGGCGGCCGGTGCCGCCGGTGGCAACAGCCTTCCGCGCGCACGCGGGCCGCGCGGCGAAGACGGGTCGAATGGCCGCATTGCAACTCGATTCGCGCAACTGCCCACTGCGTAGGACCGTTCTGCGGCATTTCGCCGTGTGAGGATCGTCCATGCCGCGCATCAACGTCTCCCACCAGATCCGTCCGTGCGCGTCGCACGATTCCCGCGCCGCCCTGAAAACGCTTCCGGATCTTGCGTGGCGCGCGCCGCACGGAACAACGGCGCGGGCGGGTCGTGGCCAATGCATCGCCCGCGGCGCGGCGCGCTGCGCCGAAACCTCGTTCACATCCCCGGCACGCACGTTTTTCGCGTCTGCCGATGACGGCCCGGTGCGCCGGCGCGTGCGTGGTCCGGCCAGTGCGCCGGCGGGAACAGGACCGCATGGGCTGTTGCGTTTGGCGCTCTACCTGGCGCTGCTTCAGCATGCCGTCGCCCATGGCGCGGCGCCTCTCCCGGAGGACCGGGCGCGCCTGCGGCGCGAGGCGAATCGCCTGGATCGCATCCGCGAAACCTATCGTCGGCCGGTCCACATCGCAGCGCCGACGACCCGCGCGCCGAACGAACCAGACGAGCCGGACGAGCCGGACGAGCCGTGGACCGGCACGCTCGCATCCATGCCGGTCGTGCCGCGCGGGGTGTCGCGCGCGGCCGTCTGCGTGGACGCGGACTGGCGCGGCCTGGCCGCGAACGAGAAGACGGGACGCGGCCTCGCGTGCGCGACGCAGGTGGCGAACGGTACTTTCGAGGACGCTGTCGCATCGGTCCGGGTCAGCCGGCGGTGGGTCGTCGACAGCTGGCGCGCCGGCAACACCACGTTCGCGCGCGCGGCCGTGTGGCGTGCCGCGCCGGACGCCATGCGCGCGAGGGTGCAGACCCTGACGCGGCTGGCGGCGTTCGTCGAACAGACGCCGGCCGCGTCGGCCGACGCCATCGTCGCCGAGGCGCGTTCGCTGCTCAAGGGCGCCCGGATCGCGTTCGACGACATCGACACCGTGTACGCGCGGCAACTCTGGCTGGACGTGGATGACTGGCTGGATGTCGCGGCGCTCAGGGAGCGGCGCTGGTCCCCCGTCGAGACGCTGGGGCATGCGTACAGATGGTGCGGGCTCGATCTGGCCGTCGACCTGAGTCCCGGGTATGCGGCGCCCGGGCCGTTCGACCGATGCGCGAGCGAACTCGCGGCGGTGCTGCACGGCAAGGCCCGGGGCGTCGTCCCGGACCTGGCCTCACTGACCGGTTTCGCGGCCGTGGGCGCGGAGTTCGCACGTGAATTGCACTGCGATCTGAGTACCCGTGCCCACGGCGTCGCCGTCCTGCCGATTTCCGCGAGCGCGCCGAACGTCACGCGCGTCTGGTTCGACGGGTCCGCCCTGCACGGGGCGGCCGGCATGAATCTGACCGAACTGACGGGGTATCTGGCGTCGCATGCAGCGCCGCCGCATGCCCGTGGCGACAGCGTGGCCGACGCCGTGTCGCCCCGCTGCCGGCGCGTGGCCCTGGGCCGGGAGGACCGGGAAGCGCTCCTGCGCATGCGCCTGCACGTCCTGCACGAAAATACCGATTATCGTTTCGGCACGCCGCATCAGTCCCTCGCGACCACCGTGCTGCGGCTCGGTCCGTTGCACGGTGTCGGCATAGACAATCTCGGCCATCCCGAGACGCTGGTGGAGCGATATCACGTCCTCGAGGCCGCCTGGGAAGCCGCGCCGCGTTATCCGGTCGCGCCACACCTCGTCGCCGCTTTCCATCTCGCACGCTCGAGCGATGTGCTGATCCACGACGGGAGTCCGATCGAGCCGCAGATGGTCGAGCGCGTGCGGCGGGCGTTCGCGCCGGCCATCGACGCTTCTGGCAGGCTGCCGGCCGTGCGGGCCTGGCTTGCCGGGCGCAGGCTCGTTCTTTGGGCCGATCTGCCCGCGCTCGCGCAGCGCCCGGACCTGGCGAGCGCCCCCCGGGCGCTGCGCGAGGCCACGGACGAATACCGGCGGCTGCTGGCGCTTCCCGAGCAGCTGGCCGTGCCGGCGGGCGAGGCCGGCGCGCGGGCCCTGAGCGCGTATCTGGCCGAGCGCCTGGTGGCGTATGGCGCGGTGCCCACCGCGAGCACGGTTCCGACCGGGCATCGCTCCCCCTCGTCGACCCGCTTCATCGACGCGACCCTGGCCATCATGCGCGCCCGCACGACGGAAATGCAGCGTCTGCACCGCCACAAGCTCGCGCGGCAGGACGCGGGCGTCGCCGCACCGCGTCAGCGTCGCGCCGCGAGCGCGCACCCCGGCCCGTTTCCGGGTCCTGCTCCGGGTCCTGCGCCGGTTCCCGGTTCCGGTCCCGGTCCTGTCGCCGGCGCGGGTGCCTTTTCCGTTCCGGTCCCCGGCCTCGCCAACCCTGCCGACCCCGCCGGGCTCGCCGATGCGCGCCACGCGCTCACACGCGCATTGATCATTTCCCGCCTCGTCGAGCAAACCGAGGAGGGCGAGGTCGCGTTGATCGATTTCGTCCCGTTCGCCGGTTCCATCTATACCCTGGGGAAGGGGCTGTGGGAACGCGATGCCAAACTTGCCTTGCGAGGCGCGTTCGGCTTCAGCATCGATGTCCTGTTCGTCTGGGTTGGCGGGGCGACCGAGCGGATGGTCGCCCGCCAGGCGGCGCGGCTCGTCAGCGAGGTCGGTCTGACCCCGCATGAGCCTCGCGCGCTCGCGATGCTGGCGGAACTGGGCGAGGTGCTCGATGTGACGCGCCCGGGCGAGCTGCCCGCGGGCAATGTCGTCGTGAATACGGATCCCTGCGGGGTGGAGCGCCTGGCCGAGGTGCCGCCGGCGCGCGACGCCGGCACTGTCGCCGCCACGCCCGGTGAGGGACGCAGCCCGGCCAGCAGCACCAGCGCGGCCCACGGCGATCGGTCGTCGACCCGCAGCGTCCCGGCGCCCGCGGCGGACGCGCGCACGGGAAGCGGTTTTTCCCTCGACGGGGCCTTGACGCGGCGTTCGATGGAACCGGTGGAAGGCGACACCCTGTCGACCGGGAGCGCATCCTGGCGTTTCCCGGCGAGCGCGCCCGGCCTGCTCCGCATCGGGCGTGGCGCGAGCTGGGAAGGCGCCGGGGACGGCTTTCTCCATTCGAGCGTGCGGCGGCGACCGTCGTCGCGCGGCAAGGTTGTGCGCATGCATTCGGCGCGAACAGGGCGAACGCTGTCGAGGAACGGAAGCCACGGCGGCGCCACGGCGACGCGCTCCACGCGGTTTCTGGAACGCGCCACGGTCGCCCGGACCCGGGAATTCATCCGGGCCCGCGATTTCATCGAGCGCATCCGCAGCGACGCTTTCAGCGTCGCCATGCCGCAGATCAGCGAGCTGCTGCACCTCGAAACGGGCGTGGCGACAGAGACGCAGCACGATTTTCAAATCGTCCGCGACACCCTGCAGGCGCTCTGCGAGAGTTCGCAGACCTTGCGCGCCCTGATGCGCGCCGCCTTGAAGGCGCACCCGAAGTCCTCTTCGACGGCGCCGCCGTTTTCGCTGCGCTTCATGAAAGGCGCGCCGCCGCGCTGCGACTTGCAGCGCAACCTGATCGTGCTGCCGCGCGTGGCGCAGCGCTTCGATACGCGCTATGTCGACGCGCGCGGGGTGACGCCGTTTCAGCGCGAACGCGCCTGGCTGCACGAACTGGTGCATGCGCTGACCGGCATCGAGGACGTCGGCAGCCACGAGCGCCTGGGCCATCGCGGCGCGGTCGTCTACTTCACCGACCGGATATTGTTCGAGGCGGGGCCGGGCTACCCGGAAAGGGTCATGTATCAGCATGCGAAGGGGGCGTTTGCCTCGGGGCATGCCCGCGCGCCCGATCCGGTCATCGACGCGGCACGCCAGGAGGCGGTGGAGACGGCGTTGGCGGAAGACACGTTTCTCGACACGCTGCTGCGTCGCCGCATGAAATGGGGCGGGGCGGAGACGATCCTCGGCACGCCCGTCGAGCAACGACTGACCGTGATCCAGGTGCGGCGACTGCGCCAGGAAATCGAAGGGTGGATGGGCGACGAGGCGACCCTGCGCCTGCACGAGTTCCTCGCCTCGCTGCGCCATATCTTCCGGGTATCGGTGAACGCGGGCAGCGAACTGGGTGCCGTGATCGCGCGCGGCACGCGGTTCGTGCGGCTCATCGAAAAGGCGTACCGGGAGGACGATTTCATCTGCTTTCTGATGAATCGCTGGTACGTGGACGCGGGGCGGCAACCGGAATGGAGCGTGCGGTGGAGCCGGCACCCGTTGCCCTACCCGGCGCGGGGCTGGTCCGTCAATCGCGAGACGCGCAGCCTGGTGTTGTACGAGGAGCCGCTGTTCCATGCGTCGCAACAGGGTCCCCGGTTGCTGGACGACGACCGGCGGCTGGCGGGTGCGCTGATCGAGCTGATCACGCCCGCCACCGAGGCGATGACGGCGTGGATGGAACCGCATCTGAACCGGGGATTGCGCGTCTATCTGGAAAACCGGGTGATGGCGTTGTCGCGGCCCAGGCGCCGCGGCGACCCGGACCCGCTGCAACGCATCTCGGCCCAGTGGACCCACGATGCGGCGTCGCTGTGGCCGTCGATCGGCAAGGCGCGCCGTGCGGCGGAGGCGGAGGACGCCTGGCTGACCAAGAATGTGACTTGACTCCGCAACTTCGCCCGATATAGAATACGCAGTTCCGTTTCCAAAAAATGGAATCCGGCTGCTTGCCCGGCCGGGACTTCGACTGAAACACTTATCTCGCAGGATGAACAATGCCAACCATTAATCAATTGGTTCGCAAGGCCCGCTCTTCGGAAGTCGTGAAGAGCAAAAGCCCGGCCTTGCAGGACTGCCCCCAGCGTCGCGGCGTGTGCACACGTGTGTACACCACGACGCCGAAAAAGCCGAACTCCGCGCTCCGTAAGGTGGCGAAGGTTCGCCTGACGAATGGCTTCGAAGTCATTTCGTACATCGGTGGCGAAGGCCACAACCTCCAGGAACACTCGGTCGTGCTGATTCGCGGCGGACGGGTCAAGGACTTGCCTGGTGTGCGT
>JBPBQT010000513.1:0-10722 GCA_050955065.1 Janthinobacterium lividum
AGCAGCGTCTCGCTCTACGGCGTCCTCGATACCGCGCTGACGTACGTGCATAACGCCGATGGCAATCAGAAACTGTTCGGCATGAACAGCGGTAACCTGCAGGGATCGCGTTGGGGCCTGAAGGGAACGGAAGATCTGGGAGGCGGTCTGAGCGCGGTGTTCCAGTTGGAGAATGGCTTCGATTCGACCAGGGGTACGCTGGGCCAGGGCGGACGCGAGTTCGGTCGTCAGGCTTTCGTCGGTCTGTCGAGCACGACGGCCGGTACGGTCACGCTGGGCCGGCAATACGATCCGCTGATCGATTTGATCCAGGGCATGACGGCGGATAATTACTTCGGCAGCGTGTTCGCGACCGCAGGCGACGTCGACAACTACGACAACAGCTTCCGCGTCAACAACGCGGTGAAGTACACGTCGCCGGTCTGGTCGGGTCTGCAGTTCGAAGTGATGTATTCGTTCGGCAACCTGACGGGCAGCACTGGCTCGGAGAACACCTACTCGGGCGCCGTGGCCTACAACAATGGTCCGATCGGTTTGTCCGCGGGCTATATCAAGATGACGAACAGTCCGGCCTCGGCCACGCCTGCGGGACGCACGACGTGGACCAGTTCGTCGGACGGTACATTCGATGGCCCGGTCAATTCGGGTTACGCGACCGCCCATTCGATCGGCATCGCACGCGCGGCGGGACAATACGTGATCGGCGCCTTCACGATGGGCGCCAGCTACAGCAACGCACAGTACAAGCCCGATGGTTCGTCGGTCTTCACGACGTCCGAGAAGTACAACACCGGGCAGGCTTTCCTGAACTATCAGGCTACCCCGGCGATGCTGCTGGGCGCAGGGTACAGCTACACGAAGTCGAGCGGCGACACGTCGGCGAAGTACCATCAGGTCTCCATCGGCGCGGATTACAGCCTGTCGAAGCGCACCGACATCTATATCGTCGGCGCGTACCAGCACGCAAGCGGCGAAACGGGCGACGGCGCCGGCGGCACGACGGCTGCGCAGGCATCGATCGGTTCGTACGGCTACGCCGGCACGAGCACCCAGGAAATGGTCAACATCGGCGTCCGTCACAAGTTCTAAGACCGGCGACCGATGGTTGTCAACTGACGTCTGATGGAAAAAGCCCGCCCGATCCGGAAAGGATCGGGCGGGCTTTTGACGTCGGCCGACGGCGTGCCTTCAGCTAGCGTCGTTTCAGACGATCCCGCATCTCCGGCGTGATGGTTTGCCGAACGGTCGCATAGTCGGCCCACGGGTCCTCGGTCTGCCGTTCCAGACGCGCGGGCAGATCCTGGATCGTCCACCGGTCCGCGCGCTGCAGGCCGGCGACCTCGTCGCGGCCCACCGGCACCGAGACTCCCATGCCTGCACGCGCGCGCGCCGCGAACGGCGCGATCGTGGTCGCGCCTTGCCCGTTGCGCAGGTAGTCGACGAAAATCCGTCCCACCCGGTTCTTCGGTCCCGACACTGCAACGAAACGCTCCGGCAGCAGGCGGGCGAGGTGTTTCACGATCGCCTGGCTGGATGCCTTGACCTCGTTCCAGGTGTCGTGGGGCGTCAGCGGCACGACGATATGCATGCCCTTGCCGCCGCTGGTCTTGACGAAGGAGCGCAGACCCAGCTCGTCGAGCACGGTCAGTGTGAGCCGGGTTGCCTCCACCATGCTTTTCCAGGGAAGGGCGGGATCGGGATCGAGATCGAGCACGAAGCGGTCCGGCCGGTCGAGTCCTGCCAGCGTGGCGTTCCAGGTATGAAATTCGATGACATTCATCTGGACGGCACCGATCAGTGCCTCGGGCTGATCGATCACCATCATCGGCTGACCGGTCAACGTCTTGTCGATCGACGTCACGCCGGGTATCGCGAGTTTGTCGGCGCTTTTCTGGAAGAACAGTTCACCGTCGACGCCGTCCGGTGCCCGCACCAGCGCGACCGGACGTTCGCGCAGATGCGGCAGCAGCCAGCCGGCCACCCGCGCGTAGTATTCGGCGAGTGCCATTTTGGTGATGCCGGTCGACGGATCGATGACCCGGTCCGGGTGGGTGATGCGCGGCGGCGCGACGGCGGTCCCGGGTGACGCGCCGGCCAGGCGCGAGGGGACCTTGCGCGACGCCCGCGGCGTCTTGGGCGGGGACGGCGGTTCCGTCGTGGGTGCCCGAGGCTGCTCCGCGACGATAGCGTGCGCCGCCTTGTCGTCGCGCAGGCCATGAAACACCGCGTGCCGGACCCGTCCGTCCCGGGTCATGCCGGCGTAGGCGATTTCCGCGACCAGTTCCGGACGGACCCAGTGCGCCGTTCGCGCGCCGGCGCCGGTTGGCGGATTCTGCATGGGCGTGCGGCGGATCTCCCGTGCCTGGAGCTGCGCCGCCAGACTCTGCAATGTCGCGTGGCTGAAGCCCGTTCCGACCCTGCCGGCGTAACGCAATGCCCCGCTCCCGGCATCGTGCAGCGCGAGCAGCAGCGCCCCGAACCCCTCGCGGCCGCCGTTGGGGCCGGTGTAGCCGGCAATCACGAACTCCTGGCGCTGCCGGCACTTGAGCTTGATCCAGTCGGTACTGCGACGGGAGACATAGGGACTTCCCGCGCGTTTGCCGATCAGGCCCTCGAGCTTCAGACGACGGGCGCTGGCGAGCATGTCCGCGCCAGACGCGGCGAAGTCTTCCGAGAAGCGAATGGCTGCGCCATCGCGCGTGCCGCGCGCCTGCAGCAGCGTCGCGAGCGCCGCGCGCCGGTCTTCGAGCGCGACGGCGCGCAGGTCCTCGCCATCGAGGAAGGGCAGGTCGAACAGGTAATACACGATGGCGTCGCTGCCGCCGGCATCGAATGCGTTCTGCAACGCCTGGAAACTGGGCAGACCGTCCTTGCCGAGGACGACCACCTCGCCGTCGAGCCAGCCCGATGTCAGACGCAGGGCCGCCAGCGCGGCCTTCTGGCGCGGCATGCGGGCCGTCCAGTCATGCCCGTTGCGGGAGTAGAGGCGGATATCGTCGGCGTCGATGCGAGCCAGGATGCGGTAGCCGTCGAATTTGATCTCGTAACGCCAGTCGCCCGCGGGCACCGCGTCGGCGTCCACCAGGGTGGCCAGTTCCGGGCTCAGATGCGCGGGCAGACGCCCGGGGCGCGAGACGGTGTCGTTGCCGTCGCCATCGCCACCCTTGCCGAGAACGCTGCCCGGCAGTGCCGCCAGCACGTCGTAATCGGCCTGCGCCCGGGCGGCGGCGTCGTTCGATTTGATCAGGAACCACTGCTCGCGCTTGCCCGGCAGATGGGTGCGTACCAGATGCCAGGCACCCTGGAGCTTGTCGCCACGCAGCGTGAAGCTCAGTCGTCCCCGGGCATAATCGGCGGCGGGATCGCCCTCGGGAAGCCAGGCGCCGCGGTCCCAGACGATGACGTCGCCCGCGCCGTAATGACCGGCGGGAATATGACCCTCGAAGAGCGCGTAGTCGAGGGGATGGTCCTCGACGTGCACCGCCAGGCGTTTGACCTTCGGGTCCAGCGAAGGTCCCTTGGGAACGGCCCAGCTTTTCAGGGCGCCGTCGAGTTCCAGGCGAAAGTCGTAATGCAGGTGGCTGGCATCGTGTTTCTGGATGCAGAATTGCCGCTCGGACAGGGCCGGCGCCTGCGCTTCCTTTGGCGTGCTTCCCTGGCGTCGGGCATGCGCGGGCCGTGCCGTTCCGGAAGGCTCCGGTGTGGCGTCGAAATCCCGCTTGTGGTGGTATTCGTCAAGCGATCGGGTCATGTGCGTCCTTCCTCAAGGTTCGAGATAGGCCGCGACGAGCTGGGCCGCAATCGTGCCCGAGAGCGCCGACGCGGGCAGCGTATCGCCCAGCCCCAGCGGCAGCGTCCTGGCGATCTCGCGCAGGGTCAGGGTATCGGACAGAGCGGCGAGAAGGGCCGCGGACCGCGCCGCCAGCGTGTCGTGATCGGTGCGTCCCAGGGTCGCGCATTCGATGATGGCGCCGAACCGGATCAGCACGCCTTGTACGGACATGTGGGGGCGCAGCAGCAGCGTCGCCAGCATGTTGCCCGTGTTCTGATTGCCGATGGTGCCGGGAAACGCATTGAAGAACAGCCGCGCGTGCCACAGGGCGTCCGTCGCGTCCAGCGTGGGCACGCTGCGAACGAATGCCGCGTCGAACGCCTGGCTGACCGGCTTGAACTGCATGGCCATGAAGCGGCGGACCACGGGAGCGGGATCGGATGCGGTGCGCATGTGGAAGGCGATACGGTGCGCGCCCTGGGCCGGACGCATCAATTCCCGCATCAGCGGCAGCATGATGGCCGCGAGCACGTGCATCGGGTGGAACTGCGCCGCGCATGCGTGCTCGAGATGCCGCAACAGGCCCAGCCGCTCGTCGTTGAGGGGTTCGATCGATCGCAGAAGCATGGCGTGCGCCAGCGCTTCCTTGTTGCCGAAGTGATAATTTATGGCCGCCAGGTTGACGCCCGCCCGTTCGGTGATCACGCGCAGCGTGAGGGCTTCCATGCCGTCCTCGCCGTAGATGATCTCCGCGGCATCGAGAATCTTGTTTTTCGTCGCCAAAGGATCCCTGGATGCCATGTCTTTCACCTTCCAAGCAAGCGTTTGGGGGATATGCAGCAAATCGTATTCCCGAGGAAAAGCCCTGTCATGGCGTCGACAACCGAATGGCCCGCTGCGAAATTCCTGGCGCGCGCGATTCCGGCGAGCGAAAATGACGCGCTGTACGTGCGATCCCTCGACCCGAGGGACTTCAGGCGTCTTTCCCTATCTACTTGAGCGGCCCATGACAATCAGTACGGAGCACGATGCTTTCGCAAAACGGCTGGCCCGGGCACGCGGCGGCGCGGGTTTGCTCGATGCGGCGGCGACGGTGCAGCCCCGGAACGAAGACGAGGCCTTCGCGATTCAGCATGCAACGCTCGACGGCGCGCTGATCGGCGGCTGGAAGATCGGCGCGAAAACCGCCACCGAGCGCCCGACGGGCGCGCCCTTGCCGGCAAGCGGCATTCATCGCAGCGGCGCCACGCTGGCGCGCGCGGCGTACTGGCCCTGCGGGCTCGAACTCGAGGTGGCGTTTCGCTTCGGCCGGGTCTTCGCGCCCCAGCCCGCGGGCTACGACGACGACGAGGTCTTCGCCGCGGTGGCGCAGATGTGCGCAACCGTCGAGATCGTCGGCAGCCGCTTCGCGGCCTGGCCCGGGGTCGACCGTCTGACGGGCCTGGCCGATCTGCAGAACCATGGCGCGCTGGTGGTGGGCGAGGCTTCCCCCTACCGCGTGGATTTCCCTTTCCTGTCGCCGAAGATGCGGTTCCTGATGGACGATCACGATATCGTGGCCGATACGGTCGGCGGCAAGCCGGCGAATACGGTCGGCGACCCGCGCCGCGCGCTGCCGTGGTTCGTCGATCACTGCACCCGCCACCTGGGCATCCCGGTCACGCCCGACATGATCGTGACGGCGGGGTCGTACACGGGTCTGTACCTGCCGAAGAGCGGCGGCAGCGTGCGTGCGGAAATCGAAGGGCTCGCGCCCGTCACTTTCGAACTGGTCTAGATGACGTTTTCCACGCGACGCCTGGCGGGCGTTCTTTGTATCGCTTTCCTATACGGCAGCGGGACGGGCAACGCGGCGCCGGTATCCGTCGATCCTTCTCCCCCGGCAGTTTCGGCGGCGCCCGCAGCCCCGGCGATATCGGCGGTCCCGGCATCGGCCGTCCCGACGGCGACCGTCCCGCCCGGCACCGATGCGGCCGTCGACGTCGCGACCCTGATCCTGGTGCGTCATGGAGAAAAGCCCATACGCGGCCTCGGCCAGCTCTCCTGTCAGGGATTGAATCGCGCACTGGCGCTGCCCTATGTCATCGAGGCGCGCTACGGCCGGCCCGACCTGATCGTGGCCCCCAACCCGGCACGCCAGAAACACGACCTCGGCATTGCCTACGACTATGTCCGCCCCCTCGCCACGGTCGAGCCCACGGCGATTTACTTCGGTCTTCCGGTCAGTTCGGCGCTGGGCTTTGCCGACGTGGACGAACTGCGTGCCATGCTGCTCGCGCCCGCGTACCGTCGCAGTACGGTGCTGGTGGCGGGGGAGCACCGGATCATCGAAACACTGGCGCGCCGTCTGGTCGTCGACGCCGGCGGCGCGGCGAGCAGCGTGCCGCGCTGGAACAGTGCCGACTATGACAGCATCTATACGCTGCACATCGTGCGTCGCGCAGGCCGCGTCGACGTCCTGTTCGATGTCGGCCGCGAAGGACTGGACGGGCGCGCGACCCGCTGCCCCGGACCGTGAGGCCGGCGGCATAAAGTCTGTGAACTATCAGCCACCACGCGGGCGCGGGGCGATTCGGCACCATGACGCGACATAACTGGTGTACCCATGAATTCCCGTTTCGCCGGTCTCGCCCGTATTCCGTTCTTTCTGCCCCTGTCGGCCGCCACGTTGATGCTCGGCATCGCGATGTCCTTCACGGCGCCCTATCTCTCCCTGTTCAGTATCGAGCACGCCGGCATGACGCCGCTGCGGCTCGGTTGCTTCATGACCCTGATTGCCGCGAGCGGCGTCGTCGCCAGCACCTGGGCGGGCAGGTGGTCGGATCGCCACGGGCACCATCGGGAATTGCTGCTCGCGGCGCTGGGCGCGGCGGCGGCGGGTTTCCTGTGCCTGTGCGTCGTGACCGACTACACCCTGCTGCTGCTGATCGGCGTGGCCTTCCTGGGCGCGGGGGGCTCGGCGCTGTCGCTCGTGTTCTCGTTCGGCCGGGCAGCGCTGCCGGTGCGCAACGACGCGGAGCGGGCGTTTGCGACGGCGGCGCTGCGCACCGTGCTGTCGGTGGCATGGGTGTTCGGCCCGTCGGTCGGCGCGCTGATACTGGCCGCGACCAACTTCTACGGTCTCTTCCTGTTCGCCGTGCTGAGTTTCATCGGCTGTGCGGTGATCGTCTGGCGCATGCCCAGGACGCGTCGGCCGGCGGCGGCGGCACTGGCCGGCGGTCGGTCCGCCGCGCATGCGGGGGAAGACGCGGGAGCAGTGGAAGAAGCGCTGCAACGGGCGTCGGGAGACGCACCGGGAACCCCATCGGCAGACGCGTCGTTCGCGCAGGCGGCGAGCGCTGTTCCGGCGTCGCGCCGTCTCTGGCGCACGGTGCTGGCGCTGGCCCTGCTGGGGCTCGCCGCCAATGCGACGATGATCGTGCTGCCGCTCTACATCGTGCATGGACTGGGCGGCACGCGCATCGACGTGTCGATCATGCTCGGTCTCGGGGCGCTGCTCGAGATTCCGATGATGCTGGCGCTGGGCACGCGCGGCGCGACCTTGAACAAGGTGCGCTGGCTGGCCGCCTGCGCCGCCGTCCATGTGGTGTATTTCATCGCGGTCGCGGCGGTGTCGCGCGTATCCTGGCTGATTCCGATGCAGGCCCTGAGCGCCTTCGTGGTGGCCGTCACGTCCTGTCTGGGGATGACCTACGTGCAGGACCTGATGCCGCGCTCCCCCGGCGCGGCGACCGCGCTGTTCTTCAATGCCGCGCGCGTCGGCTCCATCCTCTCGGGAGTGCTCTCCGGCATGCTGGTGGGCACGCTCGGCTACAAGGGCGCGTTCCTTTTCTATGGCCTGCTGCCGGCGGTCGGGCTCTGGCTTTTTCTCGATCCGCAATGGCGACGCCCCGCTCTGGCGCGACTCTTCCGGCGTTTGGGGAAATGATGCCGCGGCGTCGTGTCAATGAAGACGTGTCGCCGTCGCACCACGACGGGAACGTCGCGGCTGTCGCCGCGCATGCGCATGACGCCGTCGCTTCATACCGCCGGGGACGACAGCGCCGCTGTCCGGTTTCGGGTATAAATCTTTATTTCTTTTTTGGCAGATCACGCTCATGTCCGCATCGCCCCGTTTCACCGAGATAGCCGACATTGCCCCGGACGTACCGGCATTGCAGGCGATTCGTCACCAGATCCATAGCGATCCCGAACTGGCGTATGAGGAAGTGCGCACCGCCGCGCTGGTCGCCGACAAGCTGCGCGCGTGGGGCTGGGAAGTCAGCACCGGTATCGGCAGGACGGGCGTGGTCGGCTCGCTGCGCGTGGGCGACGGGACGCGCGCGATCGGTCTGCGCGCCGACATGGATGCGCTGCCGATCGTCGAGGCGACCGGCAAACCCTATGCAAGCGCCCAACCCGGCAAGATGCACGCATGCGGCCACGACGGGCACACGACGATGCTGCTGGGCGCGGCGCAGCATCTGGCGCGCACCCGCCGCTTCAACGGCACCGTGCACCTGTATTTCCAGCCGGCCGAGGAGATCGGCGTGGACAGCGGCGCGAAGAAAATGATCGACGACCGGCTGTTCGACCGTTTTCCCTGCGACGCGGTGTTCGGCGTGCACAATCATCCGGGGATGCCGACCGGCAAGTTTCTGTTTCGCCGCGGCCCCTTCATGGCGGCGGCCGACAACGTCGCGATCACCGTGCATGGCGTGGGCGGCCACGCCGCCCGGCCGCAGCGAACGGTCGATCCGATCGTCGTGGCCGCCAGCATCGTGATGGGTCTGCAAACCATCGTCGCGCGCAACGTCGATCCGGCGCAGCCGGCGGTGGTGACGGTGGGGACGCTGCACGCGGGTACCGTGAACAACGTGATCCCCGACAGCGCGCGGCTTGAGCTCAGCGTGCGGTCGTTCTCGGCCGAAGTGCGCGCGCTGCTCAAGCGGCGCATTCACGAACTGGTGACGGCGCAGGCGCAGAGCTATGGCGCGACCGCCACCATCGACTATCGGGACGGGTATCCGGTGGTCATGAACACGGACGCCGAGACCGATTTCGCCGCGCAGGTGGCGCGCGAGCTGGTGGGCGCCGATCAGGTGGTCGAGCAGGCCGACCTCATCATGGGCAGCGAGGATTTCGCCTTCATGCTGCAGGAGCGTCCGGGCAGTTTCCTGCGTCTGGGCAATGGCGACGGCAGCGGCGTCGACGAGGACGGCTGCATGGTCCATAACCCGATGTACGACTTCAACGACCGGAACCTGCCGATCGGTGCGGCCTACTGGGCGCGTCTGGTGGAGCGGTACCTGGAAGACTGAGTCGTCCGGCCGGTTTCCGCTGCGTACTGTCGTACTGTCGTATTGCCGTATCGCCGTAGGGGTCCGATTCGGCCTGATCCGGCCTGGTCCGGCCTGGCGTAGCCTGGCCTAAGTCCGGTCTGGCCTGGCCTGATTCAGCCGGATCCGGCGTTGGCCCGATGCCGTCCCGGAAACGAAAGAAGCCCCCACGGGCGCGTTGCCTGGGGGGCTCGGAGCACTGCTCTTGCCTATTTACGGCAGCGCGGTCTCGGACACGGGGCCCGGTTTGCCCAGCGCCTGACGCACGCCCGCGGCGTAGCGCGGGTCGACCTGCTCGAACAGGGCCATCTGACGCTCGACGATCTCCTGCGGCACGCCCGCCAGCGCTTCGCCGATATTGTTGAAGAAGCGCGCCTTCTCGTCTTCGCTGAACAGGTTGAACAACGCCCGCGGGTGGCTGAAGTAGTCGCCGTCTTCCCGATGGTCGTAGCGTTCGATATCGCCCTCGACGGCGAGCGGCGGCTCGTTCACCGACGGGTCTTCCGGAAACGCGCCGAAGCGGTTCGGCTGGTAGTTCGGCGCGCCGCCCAGATTGCCGTTGACGCGCATCGCGCCATCACGGTGGAAGGGCGAGTGCACCGGGTTCAGCGGCGCGTTGACCGGAATCTGGTGATGGTTGATGCCCAGACGATAGCGTTGCGTGTCGCCGTACGAGAACAACCGCCCCTGCAGCAGCCGGTCCGGCGAAAAGCCGATGCCGGGAACGATGTTCGCCGGCGTGAACGCCGACTGTTCGACGTCCGCGAAGTAGTTGTCCGAGTTGCGGTTCAGTTCGATCACGCCCACGTCGATCAACGGAAACGCCTTCTGCGACCATGTTTTCGTGATGTCGAACGGGTTCTCGTGATACTGCCGCGCCTGCTCCTCGGTCATCACCTGGATGCAGAAGCGCCATTTCGGGAAATTCTTCGCCTCGATCTGGTCGAACAGATCGCGCTGCGCGCTCTCGCGGTCCTCGCCGATCAGCTTCTTCGCCTCGGCATTCGTGTAGTTCTCGATGCCCTGCATCGACTTGAAATGGAACTTGACGTAGGAGCGCTCGTTGCCGGCGTTGATGAAGGAGAACGTGTGCGAGCCGAAGCCGTGCATCTGCCGATAGTTCTTCGGAATGCCGCGGTCGCTCATCAGGA
Source organism: Janthinobacterium lividum (assembly GCA_050955065.1). Taxonomy (GTDB): domain Bacteria; phylum Pseudomonadota; class Gammaproteobacteria; order Burkholderiales; family Burkholderiaceae; genus Robbsia. The sequence goes on from JBPBQT010000513.1 coordinate 10,242, forward strand.
TCGTGACCTGATGCAGGGACTCCGGCGACTGCGACCAGAAATCCCAGATGTTCGTCGCGTTGCGCATGTTGGTGCGCGGATCGCGTTTCTGCGTGTGGATGAAGTCGGCGAACTTCAGCGGGTCGCGAATGAAGAAGACCGGCGTGTTGTTGCCGACGATGTCCCAGTTGCCGTCCTCGGTGTAGAACTTGATCGAGAAGCCGCGTACGTCGCGCTCGGCATCGGCCGCGCCGCGTTCGCCCGCGACCGTCGAGAAGCGCATGAACATCTGCGTTTCCTTGCCGATCGTGTCGAAGACCGCGGCCTTCGAATATTTCGAGATATCGTGCGTGATCTTCAGGGTGCCGAACGCGCCGGAACCCTTTGCATGAACGCGGCGCTCGGGAATGACCTCGCGATCGAAATGCGCGAGTTTCTCGATCAGCCAGAAATCCTGCAGCGTGACGGGGCCGCGGCGGCCGATGGTCTGGGAATTCTGATT
>JBPBQT010000514.1:0-10425 GCA_050955065.1 Janthinobacterium lividum
GGTCCCGATACGGGACGCCGGTATCTGCGATTCGACGCGGTCGGCACCGAGGACGCGCAGTCGGGAGAACACGCGGTCCGCGGTCATGCCGGTGTCATACCTGGCGCCGATTGGCGCGGGGCGGACAAGCACCTGTGCGGCCGGGATCTCTACGAGGCCGCGTATCGTTTTCGCGGTTTCGACGGCGCGGACGGCGCGCGCCGCATCTTCCAGCGTACCGCGGTCAGTGGCCCGCGCAAAGCGTACGCCATCGTCACGCTTCTGCGACCACTGTTCGGCTGAACGATGCAGGCAGCGCAGGCAGATGGCAAGCGGGGCGCCAGGAAGGCAGACGCCCCATGGCATCAATGCTCGTCGGCGTGCGCCTGGCCTTTCAGCGGTACAGCCTTGTACCGCCACTTGCCGGCGGTGGTATCAAGTGTCAGGTCCTGCTGACGGCGTACTTCGGCACGGACGTCATCTGCCACTGCATATTCGCTACGACGATCGGACGGGGCGCGGGTAGCGCTGCGCTGGTAGGCCATAAGAACTCCTGTGAATGTCGCCGACACGGGATTCGTGGCGGGACGACGCACTGCATGAACGCGGCGGCGGAACGGCGCGGGGCCGGGCCGTCGCCGGCTTCTCTGGACCGTGCGAGTGCATGGAACCCAGAGGTATTGCGTGTGACAGGCTTATGGGGCGCCAGCCGGCGCGACCCACGTCGTGACGGTACGGGCGACATCGGACGCCTGGTGCTTGCAAGGACGGGGTTTCCAACCGGAAACCGCCCGTGGAAGCACCGGACGACCGGCTCAGCGGCGTCGACGCACCGGAGGACGCGCGCCCCCGGTCGGAGCGTTGCTGTCTTTGTGCCGGAAATTGATACGGCCCTTCGTCAGGTCGTACACCGACAGTTCGATCGTCACGCGGTCGCCCGCGAGGATCCGGATGTGGTGCTTGCGCACGCGACCCGATGCATAACAGCCGACGACTGCGCCGTTGTCGAGAGTAACGCGAAACCGGCTATCGGGGAGCACTTCCTCGACCAGACCGTCTACTTCAATAAGTTCTTCTTTTGCCATTGAGCGCGCCGAAAAATGAGTGGGAGCAGTCTGCGACTGCTTCGATACTTGCAGCTGTCACCTATCCGGACGGTTCCCGTCGGGAACATGTCGGCCAGCAGGGTGACAGCGAATCGCTTTGCTGCGCATGGTAGCGCGCAGGGGAGACCGGTGATTGACCGGCGACCGCCAGCCAAACGGCCGACGCGAAGCGACGGAAAACGCCAAGCGGGGCAGTCTGATGACCACCCGAAAAAAATGCATATGCCAGAGAAACGCCGTCGGAGGCAATGTGCCCGCTCCGGCGGAACAGCCCACGTGTGCCGGGCGCCATGCTGGCGCGGCTGCAGGTCAGTGAGTGAGGATGCCGCGCGGCGTTGAGCCGCGGCATGCAAAGACAGATCGTCGACCGGAGGCGGCGCGACAGGAGATAAAGACGCTTCTTGATCGCTATGTCCCATGCACTGACGCGTATAAGCGCGTTCATGATGCACCTATATTTACCGGATGGCCAGAAAAATCTTCACGCTTCCATCAAGCGGGCGCTTTTTCCTACAGGCATCCGTCCGTGTGCACGTGATTCGTCGCAAAAAAACATTGCGCATGCTCCTGTGTGACGGCATGATCACCTCTCAATGATAATGATTCTCATTAAAAAAGGAGGGAAGTCGTGTCGTCAAATGGAAAGACGCCGGAGGAAAGCACCTTGTCGATGCGGCGCGCGTTCGCCGCAATGCTGAATGTGTCGATCAGGCAGGACGGCTGGGGGCAGGCCGCGGACGCGGTGCCGCTGTCCGCGAACAGGCGTTAGCCGCCAGGTCGGGCATTCCTCGCGATTCACGCCGGCCCGCCAGGGCATGCGATGACGAGGAAAGAACTGACGCATATTTATTTCAACAGGCATGACGGTGACGCCGCCGCCGGCTCGCTTCGACGCGATGCCTCCCTTGCGTCATCACCGCCGCTGTCGCCGGTTACTCGGGAACGGCGATGTCCCCGTCGACGAGTTGCCAGCCGTAGGTATCGGCAAACTCTTTCGCTTCTGCGGGCTCGACGAATAACGGCATGTCCGCGCATCCCTGAAACGGATAGATCACGCGTTTGTCGCTGACCCGGATCACCTTGAGCGTGGGCACGGTGCCGCTCGACGTACGGCGCGAGGACGCGGTGACGTGGTAATTGTCGCGGGCCGGGTTTCTTCCCGCGGAGAGCGACTCGCTGGCGCCGTTCGGCAGACTCGTGCTGTTCATGAATAGGGCCTTACAGACCGCTGACCGACTGCCCGGCGATCTTTCCGTCGATCAACTGCTCGGCGAAGAGCGTCGACGCGCGGCGCGCATCGCCTGCGTCGGGAAACGGCGCGGCTGCGATGACGCGAAAAACCTTGCTGCCCGTCTGCACATCCTGACTGTCGCGCTTGCAGATCTTCACCGAGGCGTCGAAGCCCGTCGAGTGCGAGCGTGAACCGTCCGGGCGGCGGGGGACGTGCGAATAGATCAACGGGTAGATGTCGAATCCGCGATAGCTTCTGATGGTGTCGTTCATGATGTTGTCCTGATGCTTTTGCGCGTCGAGACGACCGATGTCGCGTCGAACTTCTGCGTTATCGCCGTCCGGCTTTGCCTGGAAGCGGGATATCGGGGGAGAGGGGGTGTTGATTGAAATGCCGCGTCTGGAATCGACAACCCAGTCTAACACGCTGTCGGAGACGCTGCGCAATGTTGATGCCAGGGGCATGACGATACCGCGAAGCCGGCGCCCGCGGGACACCGCGGATGTTGGCCGCGAGAGATAGGACACGTCGTGCAGCATCTTCCGGCCGCAGACGGAAACACCCCGTATACGAGGAATGAAATGTAAAAGAGCGGCGCGATGCGGCGGGGCATCGGCGTGGGCCGGAGCAAAGGAGCGGGAAAGAATGCAAACGCTCGAATGGCGCAGGGCGATGGAAAAACCGGGGCCGGGAAGCGGGAAGTGAAGAACGGCGGATGAAAAGCAAGGTGCAGAGGTGAAGTGCACGGGCGAAATGCGGCAGCAAGGTATCGCGATGAAGTACGGCAGTGAAGTACGGCAGTGAAGTACGGCAGTGAAGCACGGCAGTGAGCGAAGCAGGCCGCGGCGAGTTGCCGCGGCAAGTTCGTTGTGGAATCACGCGATTTCCGAAGTCCGGTGCGCGTGATCCCGGCAGGCGTCGGTCGTGGGTCGTGCCGGTCTTGTGCTGGCTTTTACGGGAACTTCGCGCGAACGTTTATTCCGGGTTCGCAGCGGGTTCGGCCGCGGGCGTCGCCGGTGCTTCGACTTTCGTCGCTTTCCTGGCGACCGTCTTGTTCGCGCTGGAACGCTTGGTCGGCGCTTTCGCTGCGCTCTTCGTTGGCGCTTTCACGGTTTCAGACGCCGTTTTCTTGGCGCCGCGCGCGGCCTTCTTCGCCGTTACGGTGGCTTTCTTCGCGACAGGTGCGGCGCGCTTCGAAGCCGGTGCTTTCGCCGCGGTCTTCGGGACGTCCGTCTTTTTCACGGCCGATTTCCGGGTCGTGGTCGCGCTCGACGTGCCCGCTTGCGTCGCGGAACCGGCCGGCTTTGCGCCAGCTTTCGCCGCCGCCTTCGCTTCCTTCATCACCGCTTTCACGGCCTTTTCATAAAGCGCAACTTTCTCGGCGGCGTCCTTGCGTGCTTCGGCCGTCTTGGCCAAGGCCTTCTTCGCTGCTTCACCAAAACGTGCGGCGCTGGCTTCCATCCTTTCCAGCGATGAGGCCTTGATTCCCTTCGGCATATTCTTCTCCTTGATGTCTGACCCGCGCAGTGTTCCCGTGTTTCATGAGTCTGTCAATGTGCGCTTGACAAATTGTGCATCCAAAGCGCTTATTTTGAAATTTGGCGCTTTTTTCTCCACGACGGACGTTGTTTCCCGTCTTATGGTTCGTTGTCCATAGGTAGCTGCGGCCCGTCGTAAGTTTCCTCGCGACGTGAAAAGTTGCGCCGTTGCGCGCAGTCGTTTCCGAAAAGGAAGCGACCGAACGCGTCGTGTTCAGCGAAGCCGGGCGACATCCTTGTCGCTGACTTTGACGGCGGGATTGCCGAAACGTTGCGTCACGTAGCTGGCCAGTGCGGCGATCTGCGCATCGGAAAGCTGTTGCCCGAACCCCGGCATGCCGACGTCGTCGCCCGGCGTCTGCCGATGCACACCATGCAGGATGACCTGGATCAGATTGTCCGCATGCGTGGCGCCCACGGTCGAATTGCGCAGCAGCGAAGGGTAATACGCGTCCGGTGTGCCTTTGCCGTTCGCCTGATGACAGCTCGCGCAGTTGCCCAGGTAGAGGCGTGCCGGATCGAGCGCCGTCTCCAGCGGCCGGCCGCGCAGCGTCGCCACATCCCGCGCCTCGCTGCCCCAGTCCTGACGCGCCCGGGCGCTGCCATCCTCGACCGCGGGAACCGTACGGATATACGTCGCGATCGCGTCGATGTCGGCGGAGCTCAGGTGCGAGAAACTGTGTTCCACCGCTTCGCCCATCGGTCCGGCCGCCTGCGCGACGCCCGGCACGTTGCCGGTGCGCAGGTACTGCGCGAGTTGCGCATGCGTCCAGTTGCCGATGCCCGCCCGCTTCGACGACGTGATGTTGTACGCGTCCCATCCCGCGAGCGCCGCGCCGCCCAGATACCCGGCGCCGCTTTCATCCAGCGCTTTTTCCTGCAACGTCACGCGGCGCGCCGTGTGACAGGTGCCGCAATGCGCGAGCCCCTGCACCAGATAGGCACCGCGATTCCATTCGGCGCTGCGTCCGGTTTTCATTTCATAGCTGCCGGGTTTCAGGAAAGCGAGATTCCAGAACTTCAATGGCCAGCGCATGTTGAGCGGCCAGGGAATGTCGCTGGCCGGCGGGGTGTGCCGCACCGGCGCGACGCCGTTCCGGAAAAAAGCATGGAGCGCCTTCACGTCGTCGTCGCTGAGTTTCGCATACGAGACGTAGGGCATCGCCGGATACAGATTGTGGCCGTCCCGGGACACGCCCCGCCGCAATGCCCGATCGAAATCCGCGAACGTCCAGTTGCCGATTCCGGTCGTCGGGTCGGGGGTGATGTTGCTCGCATGGATGGTGCCGAGCATCGGCACCTTCATCGGCAGGCCCCCGGCGTATGGTTTGCCATGCGCCGCGGTGTGACAGGCGATGCAGTCACCCGCTGTCGCCAGGTACGCGCCGCGCGCGACGAGCGCGGCGTCCGCGTTCGATGCGGGCGTGGCGCGCGAGGGAGACGGCGCAGTTGGCGCAGTGGGTGTGGTTGGCGCATCGGCGGCATGCACGCCGGCCGCGGCCGTCAACCCGAGCGCGAGGATGCCGGTGAAAAACCCCCTGAGCACAGGGCCGGACGCACGGCCGGACGTTGGGGAGTGAAGGGCGCGGTTCGTCTGATTACGCATGTCAGATCTCTTTCTTCAACTGATCGGACATGCGCAACGCGAGCGCCGCGATCGTCAACGTCACGTTGACGGTACCGACCGTCGGCATCGTCGCGCTGCTCGAAATGAACAGGTTGCGATGATCGAACGTGCGGCAATCCTTGTCGACGACGGCGTCGCGGGCGTCGCTCCCCATGATCGTCGCGCCGGTGATGTGGTTGTTCGGCGCGAATTCGTCCTGGAACTTGATATCGGTGCCGCCCAGCACGTGCGCCGCCGTGGCGTAGATTTCGCGCGTGTGCGCCGCGCCGCGTTTGACGTAGTCGTCGATGCGATACGTGATCTCGGGCCGCGGGACGCCGCTCGCGTCGGTCTGCGTGCGGCTCGGCACGATCCGGTTTTCCGGCGCGGGCAGGATTTCGTGGAAGCAATCGAATTCGACGAAACGCGCCGCGCGCTCGCGGATGCGCGCATCCAGTTCGACCGGTTTCAGAAGTCTGCCCTGATCGAAGACGTTCTTCGTTTCCTGATCGATGCGGGACATGTTCGACAGATGGATCTTCTTCGCCGCCTCGTTCGCCCGAAACGCGCCATCTCGAAAACCGATCAGCGACGTCATCTCCTGCGGACCGCGCCCGGGCCACAGCTTTTCATTCGCGTAGAACGTGACGCCGGTGCCGGGGTGATCCATCAGATTGCGCCCGACCATGTCCGAACTGTTGCCCACGCCGTTCGGGAAATCATGACTGGTGGACATCAGCATGATCTTCGGCGTCTCGATGCCGTTCGCCGCAAGCACGAAGTATCTGCCTTCGACACGGTGCTCCATGCCCTGCGGATCCTTGTACAGTGCTGCGGTGATCTGTTTCTGCGCGCCGACCTCGAGCCGGAACACCACCGCGTTTTCGATCAGCCGCGCGCCGGCCCGTTCCGCTTTCTCGACGTGCACGATGCCGTTGTACATCGCGCCGATCGGACAGATCGGCATGCAGTTGTTGTTGCCGCAGCAGGTCGGCCGACCGTCGTACGGGCGGCTGTTGCGCGCCACCGGCTCGGTCACCACGCGATAGCGCGCGTCATGATGGTTGAGCGCGCTCTTGATCGTCTGCTCGTTGAACGACAGCGGCAGCGGCGCCATCGGATAGGGCCGGCTGCGCGGCGAGCCCAGCTCCTCGTTCATCGGACCCCAGACGCCGAGTGCCTCCTCGGCGCGCTGATAATAGGGCTCGAGCTCGTCGTACTGCAGCGGCCAGTCGCGCGCCACGCCGTACGTGCTCTTCATCTTGAAATCATTCGGCATGAAGCGCCACGCGGACGCGGCCCAGTGCCACGTGGTGCCGCCCACCGCGCGGATGTATTCCGAGTTGAACTTGTGTTCGCCCTTCAGGATCAGGTAATCGTTCGGCGGGTCGTAGACCGGATGCGGCGCCCATTCGCTGGGCGGATAGGGCGCGATGAAATCGGACTTGTCGGGCTGGTTGCGGAAGCGCTCGACGATCTCCCAGCGCGGCATGCGCGGTCCCGCTTCGAGCACGATGACCGATTTGCCGGCAGCGGCCAGCTGATGGGCGACGATGGCGCCCGCGACACCGGAGCCGACGACCACGACGTCGGCATGTTCTGTGTTGGCCATGTCAGGTGTGTTTTTCTTGGGGAGGGGTGGCCCAGAACCCGGGCTTTTCCGGGCAATAGGAACGAATCACGAGAACGTCGGCGACGATGTCGAACATCAGCGCCTGTTCATAGGTCACCACCTGATTGTCGACGACGCCCATGTACCAGCCGCCGAGGATGCGCAGCGCCAGGGCTTCCTGGCGCGCGTCGAGTGTGCCCCGCACCAGCGCGGCCGCGAGTTGCCGCAACTGCTCGGGAAAGGCGGGCGCCGCTTTCCCGACCGCGTCGAGCATGCGGGCCGCGACACCGCTGTCGAGCGTGGTGCGGGCGGTGAGGGCCTGCGAGACCGCGATGAAATGTTCGAGCAGGCTGGCGGATGCGTCTGTTTCGGAGGTCGCCGCAGTGGCGACTGCCGCAGTGGAGGATGCAACGGTCGAGGCCGCGGCGGCCGGCGTCTGCGCGAATGCGCGCAGCGTCGCCGAACCGGCGGCCGCCGCGGTGGCGATCGCGAGCATGCCGTGCAGCGTCTGTCGACGTTTGCCGCTCGTCGGTTCGTCCGTGTGGGGATGATCTTTGAAATGGTTCTGGTTCAATTGCCTGAACTCCTTGTGTGATGCCCGAGCCGGCCAGTCGGCCGGCGTGCCACGATCATGCGGTCAGCGTGCGGTGCGTTGGCGGCCGGTCACGGCCTTACCAGCTTGAAGTCCACCGGCGAGCCGATGTCGAGTCGCGCGGGATGATCGGCGAGTTCGCCACTTGCCGGGTCGCGGCGGAAGATGAACGCGCTGTCGCTGTCCTGATTGCCGAGGATCAGCCAGCGGCCGCTCGGATCGATGACGAATTCGCGGGGCGTTTTGCCCAGCGTCGGGCGCCGCGCCACGAAACGCAGATGACCGGTTGCCGGATCCACCGCGTACCAGACGATCTCGTTGGCGTCGCCACGGTTCGTCACGTACAGGAAGCGCCCGTCCGGCGACAGGTGGATCGCGCCGCCGCCGACCTTGCCCTGAAAGCCCGGCGCGGTGATCGGCACGCGCTGGATTCGCGTCAGCGTGCCGTCGTCATAGTCGAACGCGATGACGGACGCATCCATTTCCGTGGTCAGATACGCATGTCTCGCGCCGGCATCGAATACGAGATGCCGCGGCCCCGCGCCGGGCCGAACCGGCACGTAGCGCCGTTCGGTCGGACTGAACAGACCGCGGCTGCCGTCCGCGGTGTAGCGGTAGGCGAAGACCTGGTCGGTACCGAGGTCCTGCGCGAACAGGTAACGGCCGTCCGGGGAAAACACCGTCGAATGAACATGCGAATTGTCCTGGCGGCCCTTTACCGGACCGCTGCCGTCGTGATGCACAGCCAGCACCGATTCCCCGACCCGGTCGCCTTGCAGCGGAAACACGGCGAGGCTGCCGCCCGGGTCCGGGGCGACCGAATAATTGGCGGTGACCAGGTAGCGCTGGTCCGGCGAGATCGCCAGGTAGGTGGGATCGTTGCCGGTCGAACTGACCTTGTCGATGAAACGCAACCGGCCGCTACGGGGGTCGAAACGATAAGCGCTGACGCTGCCGCGCTGCGTGGCCGGACCGTTGTCGCCGGGCAGTTCGTTTACCGCGTAGACGTGCTGTCGGTCCGCGCTGATCGCCAGATAGGACGGATCCTCGGCCCGGGTGACGGACAGCGGCGTGGTCGCACCGGTGCGGCTGTCGAAGCGGTAGACATAGATGCCTTCGCTCTTGCCCGTGTGCGTATAGGTGCCGACGAGCAGGTCGTAGCTGTCGGCGGTCGCCGCGTCGGCGGGCGCTGCATCGGCCAGCGCCGTGTTCGACGATGTGCCGGACGGCGTGGACGGCGTGGACGGCGTGGACGGTTGCGCGAACGCGGGCGCGACGAAAATCGCGACGAGAAGCGGGAAGGAGAGGGATAGCGTGACGGAAAGCGCAGGCGGGCGCGTTCGTGCCGCCAGGCGACGCGTGCGGGTCAATGCGAATGGCATGCAAACTCCGGCAGGAAGGGATGAACGGCGTCAGCCGGTGACCTTCCACCCGGCGTCGACCATGACGGAACGGAACAAGACGGGACCGGACGGGACAGGACAAGATGACTCCCCGCCGCGCCCATGGACCGCGCGATCGCGCGGCGGCGGCACGATGAAACGCACGTCCGGGCGGGTATGTGCCGACAGCGCCCTCCACCCGACATCACGATGCGACCCATTGCCGCACACGTACGGGAAAACCGCTGGGATTATATATGGAATCGGTTCCACATGCAGACGGAACGAGGCGGCACCGAGCCGCAGCGGCGCACCGCGCCATGACGTCGCGCAACCGCCCGTGACACGGCCGGCTCAGCGCAGCAGTGCACGCAGATCGATCAACTCGTATGTCCTGAGGTCCTCGTTCGCGCCTAGCATCACCACCCTGTGCGCGGGGCCGTCCTGGCCGGCGCGCACCGTGCGGATTTCGGCCGGCTCGCCGACCCCCGCGAGCGTCAGCACCGATTCGATGGCGACGCCGTGCATCGCGCCATGGGCCTCGACGACGAGAATATAGGGATGCGGGCGCTTGCTGCCCGGCCGGGCATGCAGGCGCGCCACGTCGGTCACCGTGATCATCCGATCGCGCCAGGGCGTCAGGCCGCGGTTGGCGCCGTCGGCGCGCGTCGCGAGTGTCGTGCTCGGGCAGGTAAAAATCTCCACCACCTGTTCGAGCGACATGGCGAATGTGCTGCCGTCGGTGGTAAACACCAGGAAGCCGCCGGGCGAGGGGGCATCGGCCGCCGCCTGGGCGCCGCGCCGCGCCGTGTTGCGACCGCCGGCACCGGCCGGTTGCCCGGCACCGGCCGGGGGCCGGGCCGGCACCGCTTGCCGGTCGCGGTGACGATCCAATTTGACGACGACGTCGTTCGCCAGCAGCGCCACCGGGTCCAGCACCAGCGCATACACGCCGGTCGCGGTGCGCATGCTGCCGGCGAACACCTCCGGACGCTGGAACGCCGCCGCCGGCACGGGGTCGATCGCCGGCGCGCGCAGATCGGTCAACTCGACCAGCTCATCGACCGGAAAACCCGCGCGCGTGCCGTTGCATTCCACCACCATCAGATAGGCGCCGTCGCCGGTCTGCGCATCCGGCAGCAGCGTCACGCCGGCCAGCGTCACCACGGGCAGATCCTGCCCGCGCCATTGCGCGATGCCGAGAAAACGGGTGCTCCCCGGCAGCGGCTGCACCAGCGGCGGCATGACCGAGACGGACTGGATGGCCTCGGCGGACAGCGCCAGCAGGCGTTGCCCGCAGCGCACGATGGCCTGCTGGCGCAGGCTCGCGGCCGCCGCGGCGTTTTTCCCGGGCAGCGCCTGTCGCGGGCCGCGGGCGG
>JBPBQT010000515.1:0-10278 GCA_050955065.1 Janthinobacterium lividum
AGACGCCGCGCCGTGAGGGCATCGCGCAGCAGCGCGAGCGGATGGCGTCCCAGCGTGAGGCCGGTCGCGCGATAGTCGGCGACGATCTGCTGGCCCTCGGTCGGCGGGGCGAAGGCCGGGGTCTCGTCCCGGGACGCGGCGGCGCGCAGCAGGTCGCGATCGGGCACGGCCGCGACTGCTTGCCACAAGGCCTGTCGCCGGTTGCCGGCGAGCCCGGCGAGCGCATCGGCGGCGGCCAGCGATTGCAGACCGCGCCGGTCCAGTCGCGCGCGCACGGCCAGGTCGGCGACGTCGTCGAACGCGCGCACTCCACGCGCCGCCTCGATGCGCCACGCGCTGTCCTCGTCCAGGCCGCGCACCCGCGACAGGCCCAGGCGGACCGCCGGCCGGGGCATGCCGCTTCGCAGCGTGCCGGGCGCGTGGAATCGCGCAGCCAGGTCCGCAGGAACGCCGTTTTCGCGCCCGATGTTTTCGGGTGCGCTGTTTTCAGGCGTGCCGCTTCGCAGCGTGCCGCCCGCAAGCGTGCCGTCCGCAAGCGAACCGGCCTCAGGCAAAGCGGCCTCGAGCGTACTGTCCCAGGCGCTGATCGTGACGTCGACGCCGCGGACCTCGACCTGGTGGCGGCGCGCATCCTGCACCAGTTGCGACGGCGAATAAAAGCCCATCGGCTGGCTGTTGAGCAGCGCGCACAGGAAGGCCTCCGGTTCATGGCATTTGAGCCAGCTGCTGGCATAGACGAGCAGCGCGAAACTGGCCGCATGGCTTTCCGGAAATCCGTACTCGCCGAATCCCTGGATCTGCGCGAAGATCGCCTCGGCGAAGGATCGTTCGTAGCCGCGTGACAGCATGCCGTCGACGATCCGGCCGTAATAGCGCTCCAGTCCGCCCTTGCGGCGCCAGGCCGCCATCGCGCGCCGCAGTTCGTCGGCTTCCCCGGCGCTGAAGCCGGCGGCCAGCATCGCCACCTGCATGACCTGCTCCTGGAAGATCGGCACGCCGAGCGTGCGCGCCAGCGCCTGCTCCACCGCCGGGCTCGGATAGCTGACCGGTTCCCGTTTCTGGCGCCGCCGCAGATACGGATGCACCATGCCGCCCTGGATCGGTCCCGGGCGCACGATGGCCACCTCGATGACCAGGTCGTAGAAACAGGTGGGGCGCAGCCGCGGCAGCATGCTCATCTGCGCGCGCGATTCGATCTGGAAGACGCCGACGGTGTCGGCGCGGCAGATCATGCGATAGGTGGCGGCATCCTCGGCGGGAATGTCCTGCAATTCGAACGGGCCGCCGCGCCGCAGCGACACCAGTTCGAGCGTGCGCCGGATGGCCGAGAGCATGCCCAGCGCGAGGATGTCGATCTTGAGCAGGCCCAGCGCCTCGAGATCGTCCTTGTCCCACTGGATCACGCTGCGTTCCGGCATCGCGGCGTTTTCGATCGGCACCAGCCGGGACAGCTTGCCGCGGCCGATGACGAAGCCGCCGCTGTGCTGCGACAGGTGCCGGGGAAACCCCAGCAACTGCACGGCGAAATGCGCCCACTGACGAATCATCGGCGCATCGGCGTCGAGCCCGGATTCCGTGAAACGGTCCAGCAGGTCCGCGCTCGAATCGAACCATCGATGCGCTTTCGCGACGCGCTCGATCAGATCGGCATCGATGCCCAGCGCCTTGCCGGCGTCGCGCAGCGCGCTGCGCGGCCGGTAGGAGGAGACCGCCGCGGCGATCGCGGCCCGGTCCCGGCCGTAGGTGCGGTACACGTATTGAATGACCTCCTCGCGGCGCTGGTGCTCGAAGTCGACGTCGATGTCGGGCGGCTCGCCGCGCTCCCGGCTGATGAAGCGCTCGAACAGCATGCTGCTGCGCGCCGGGTCCACCTCGGTGATGCCCAGGCAATAGCAGACCGCCGAGTTCGCGGCGGATCCGCGCCCCTGGCACAGGATGTGGTTGTTGCGCGCGAAACGCACGAGGTCGTATACCGTCAGGAAATACGGCTCGTAGCCCAGCGCCGCGATCAGTTCGAGCTCGTGTTCGATCTGTTGCTGGACCGCCGCCGCGATGCCCTGCGGAAAGCGGCGCCGCGCGCCGATATAGGTCTCCTGGCGCAGATAGTCGGTCGCGCTGACGCCCTCCGGCACCAGTTCGTCCGGGTATTCGTAGCGCAGTTCCTTCAGGTCGAAGCGGCAGGCGCGGGCGATCCGCACGGTTTCGGCCAGCGTGCCCGCCGGGTAGAGGTTGGCCAGGCGCAGACGCGAGCGCAGATGCTGCTCGGCGTTGGGCGCGAGGTCGTAGCCGCACTGCGCCACCGGGCGTCCCAGGCGTACCGCGCTCAGGACGTCGTGCAGGGGCTTGCGGGAGCGCACATGCATCGTCACGCCGCCGAGCGCGACCACGCGCAGGCCCGCGCGCGCCGCGGTGCGTTCCACCACGCCGCGATGGATATCGTCCATCGCGCGGGCATGGAGCGTCAGGCCGAGCCAGGCGCGGCCCGGGAAGGTCGCGCCGAACCAGGCGGCCTGAACGGCCAGACGCGTCTCGTCGGCGGGAAAGTCCGGCGCCTGCAGGATCAGGCAGTGCGGCAGTCCGCGCAGATGCGCGTGCGCCGGCTCGGGGTCCGAGAGGTCCTGCGGCGTGAGCCGGTAGCGGCCCTTGAGCGCGCGGGTGCGCCCCAGCGTGATCAGTTCCGACAGGTTGCCGTAGCCCTCGCGGTTCTGCGCGAGCGCGACGAACCGCATGGCCGGCGAACCATCCGCATTCACCAATTCGAAAGTGGCGCCGACCAGAAACGGCAGTTTTGCCTTCTCCGCCGCGACGTGCGCGCGCACGATGCCCGCCAGCGAGCATTCATCGGTGATCGCCAGGGCCGAATAGCCGAGCGAAGCGGCCCGATGCGCCATTTCCTCGGCGTGCGAGGCCCCCTTGAGGAAGGAAAAATTCGAGAAACACTGCAATTCGGCATAGTCCGGCAGGCCGGTCGGCCCGGAGGGATCATCGACCATAGACGTTCACCCGAAGAACCCATGCAGGTACCAGCGCGGTGGCGCACCGGCCGGCGCTGCGCCGGATTCTCCGGAATGTGCTCCGGAGGGCGCACCCAGCCGTTCACGGAATATCCAGTAGCAACTGTGGTCCTGCGCCTCGGCGACGAAATAATCCCGGGCAACGCCGGCCTGCGTGGCGTCCCACCAGCCGGCCTCGATCCGCTCGCCGGGCGAGACGATGCGCAGCGGACTGCCGTAAAACGGCCGGTGCTGCCGCGTGAGCAGCGCGAGCGGCCGTTCCAGCAGCCAGACAGGGCGCGGTGGCGTGACGCGGGAAGGCGTGGTGTGCGAGGGCGTGGCATGCGGCAGGGCCCCGCGCCGTGGCGTGGCTTGAGGGCGGCCACCTTCTCCGGGCGCCGCGCCGGATGACGGCAACAGGGTCGCCGGTAACCAGCGATTGGCTATTTCCGGCCGATGATCGGGATGCCACGCGCACTGCAGGATGTTGTCGGCGCCCAGCCGCGCGCTCAGCAATTCGATGAGACGGCGGTGATCGCCGGGGGCGCCGCCGGGTTCCGGAAACAGGGTGGCCGAGAGCGGCCGCGCCGGCGTCACGCCGGCAGCCGTCAGGCGCACGGCGATCACCGCCGCCGCCAGTTCGACGCGCGTCAGGCGCTGCGCGAGCAGCAGCAACAGATGGTTGTCCTGCCAGCTTGGTTCGGCGAGCGCGACGGGTATCTCCGTCGGTGGCAGCGCATCGCGGCCGCGCTCGTGTTCGAGCCGCAGCAGGATGCCCGTCACGGCCATCTGCCGGGCGACCAGCCAGCCCGTCAGTTGCGCGACCTGCGCGCCGACGCAGGCGAGCACCGCCGCGCTGTGTTCGATGCGCTCCGGCAACTCGTGACGGATATCGAAGCTGTCCGGCAGGCCGAGCCATTCGAACATCTCGGCGGCGGCGCCCAGCGCCTGATCGAGGTGCTCGAGCACGGCGCTGCCGCAGCGCCGCTTGAGGCCGGCGCGCGGCAGGCGACGCAGGTCGCCAAGCGTTTCGCAGCCCAGCCCGGCGAACCATTCCGCGAAAGGCCGGGCGGCCGGCAGCAGCCGCAGCGGCAGGCCGTTCAACCGGGTTTCCAGCGAGCGTCCGCGGCCGTCGGGACGGTTGCCGTGCGCATGTGGCTGCCGTCGAGCGTGCGCGTGCAGACGCAACGCATGGCCGGCGC
This sequence comes from Janthinobacterium lividum, assembly GCA_050955065.1. Classification (GTDB taxonomy): domain Bacteria; phylum Pseudomonadota; class Gammaproteobacteria; order Burkholderiales; family Burkholderiaceae; genus Robbsia. The sequence goes on from JBPBQT010000515.1 coordinate 4,196, forward strand.
CGGCGCGCGCCAGCATGCCGGCACCGGTTCCCGTCGGCGCCAGGCTCAGACGCGCGCTCAGGCCGCAGGCGCGAATCGTCGTCCGGACGCGGTGGTGCAGCGCGCGGATCCCGCCGAACAGGCGCAGGCTCGCCGATACGTCCATCAGGATGGTGGCTTCCGGCGCCAGCGCGACCTGCGGTGAATACTGCATCAGCGCCACGGCGAGGCCGTGCAACGTCGCGTCCTCGAGCGCCGTCCGGCGATCCCTGACGACGGCCGTCGGCAGCAACGCCAGCACGCTGCCGCGCCGCATCCCCGGCCGTATGCCGGCCGTGCGGGCCGCGATGCTCATGGCCAGCACGCGCTCGTGCTCCAGGATAACGAGGCCCGCATGGGGTTCAATCGACCAGGTCGGCCGGAACACTTCGAGGGACAGGTGCGGGAGATGAACGCCGATCCACAGGTGCATGACGGTTCAGGAGAAGGGGGGATGGCCCGAGCGGCACTGCCAGGGGAAGATCGCGCGCCGGACCGCGCCGCTTGATGAATTCGACATGGAGGCTGTCCTGCGCGGGCCGCAGCGCGAGCCGTAGTGGCGCCGGCGACGGGTGATGCAGCGCGCTCAGTGGCCGGAACAGGACGAACAGCGTGTCCGCCGCCTGCGCGGCGAGATGCAGGCGGCGCAACGCCTCGTGGCGGATCGGGTCCTGCCAGAACAGCAGCGCGCCGCAACTGCCGGCGCGCAGGATCTGCTCGGCGGTCCAGAGGGCATCCGCGTGGCGGGGCGCGCGGATCAGATGCAACCGGTCGAGCGGCATGCCCCAATGCGTGAATGCCGTCTGGTTCGGCATATGGGGCGGTTCGAGCAGGATCAGGGGCCGCTGCCCGAGCGCGTCGAGGGCAGGGTGCAACAGTCGCAGTTCGCCGATGCCCGGCTGCTGGACCAGCAATTCGATCAGCACACCGAGCGGCCAGCCGCCGCCCGGCAGTTCACCGGACAGTGCGACGTCGCCGGTGGCCACGCATCGGCCGCGCGGTTGCGCGAGCTGTGTGCCGCGCCACAGGGACGGGTGAATGGACTCTGGCGATCGAAAAGCGGAGGGAGGCATGCCGGGCTCCACATTTACTGTATATATGTACAGTAGTATAGCGTGAGTCCGGAAAACGCCAAATTTTTATCAAAAACGCGCTGTTTCGGAGGAAAAAGAAGCCTGCCCCAGTTTGCCGATGGCAATGGCCGATGAGAAGGAGGCGGGCGTCTGCGCAAAAATCAAAGGCGGGCGGAACCCGCGTGTAAATTCGACACGGTATGCAGGGAAAAATTGCAAAAGCGTGAGCCGTGCAGGTACCGCACGATGCGTCACTGCCTCGCCTGTATGGCTGGGTCGTTTACTTCGCTACAAGCGTGCGCTGGTGCACGAAGGGTTCGCAGTGCCCACGCGCATACTTCGCGAAGGTGTTCAGCCGATGGCAGTGCCCGAAGACCGCCGACGGCAGAGCCGGTAATTAGACAAATTTGTCTAATTAATTACTAGACAGATTTGTCTAGTAAGCACATGCTTTGTGCCATACCGGATCGATGCGGGCCATGGCGGCTTTGGTTTGGCACATTTTTTGCGTTATTCCTGTTTCCAGAGTCCCTATTCATGTCACTCATGACCACACTACCGATTGCCCGACTTCCGGTCGTTGTAACGACTCGGCCCGTGCCATTCAAGGGACAACTGGCCGCCACCAAGCTTTTCGCGATCCAGTGCTACAACAGCGGCGCGCGCCTGGCCGGTTTCGATGAAAGGCGGGGTTTGCTGGTCAACAAGAACGTTTGACATTGCAGGGGCGTGACACGCCCTGCGTCGTCGGTCAGGCAGCAGTCGCTGCCTCGATTGCGGTGAGATAGGCGGCCAGCGCGCGCTGCACTTCACGCATGTACTGCCCGGCGTGCTCGACCGGCGCCGCGGCGGCACCGAATTTCACCACCATGCACCCCAGCGCCAGCGAGTTGAGCATGTCGGCATAGAGTTGGCGCGCCGCCGGCGTGGCGTGCGGCAGGCGGGCATCTATCACCGCCTTGTATCGCAGCATGGCGTCGCCCTTCGTCAGTTGCGGACCCTTGCGCGACATGAAGGACAGACAGTCGGGATGACTCTCCAGGTAACGGATATACGGCGTCACCAGCCTGTCGACGACGGCGGACGGCGACAGCGCGCGCCATTGCTCCGCGGCCGTTGCATCGATCTTCCTGCCGATCTCCGCCGTGCCGTCCGCGTGCCGTTCCTGCAGCGCGTCGAGCAGTGCGTCCCGGTCGGGAAAGAAATGATACATCGAGCCAACCGGCGTACTGGCCTGCTTGGCGACGCCATGCATCGTGACGCCGGCAAGGCCCTTTTCCACGATCACCGCCGCCGTGGCGTCGAGAATCGCTTCCACGCGCGCCTTGCCCCGCGCCTGCCGGGGCGCGCGGGCACCGCCTTCGACAGGCTTTGCGCCGCTGGGTGCGCCATCGGGCACGACGTCGTCATCCATCGCCACGTTCTCGCGTCTGACGTTCATCCCGTGCAGTACGCATCATCCGGTTCATACAGGCGCTCAGAGCGCGCGTTTGACGGTGCGGGCCGAGCCCGAGATGTCGTCGCCGATGCCCGCCACCGTGTTGCAGCCGGCCAGCGCAAACAGGGAACCCACGATCAACAACGTTGCGACGAAACGACCTGACATGAAAAACCTCGTGTGTGAGAGGACAACGAATTGGAAAAGCGCATTCCGGAAGGTGTGAACCCAGACCGCATACTCCGATGGATCGCCGTGCGGCGTCAACATGCCATGCTGCCGCCGCGCACCGCGGGTCGCGAGCCCGACGGTGCCGGCAACGGCCCGGCAACCGCCAACGACAGTCAATAACCGTCAACAATCGTCCGGCAGCCGCCTACAGGCCGCGAAACGCCCGCCGATAGGCGGAGGGCGACGTCCGGAACGCTGCCGCGAAATGTTGTCGCAGCGCGACGCTCGACCCGAAACCCGCGGCCAGCGCAACCCGCTCGATCCGTAGATCGGTGGTCTCCAGCAGATGCCGCGCGCGCGTCAGCCGCTCGGCGGTCAACCAGGCGCCCACGGTCGTGCCCGTGGCCTGCCGAAATGGCGCGTGAACGTGCGCCGGCTCATCAGCACGCGCCGGGCAAGCGAGTCGAGCGTGTGCGCATCGTCCGGATGCGCGCGTACCCAGTCGAGCAACACGGCCAGCCGGTCGGTGCGCGGGTTCGCGGCGACCGGCTGCTGCGCGTATTGCGCCTGTCCGCCCTGGCGATGCGGCGGTACCACGAGCCGCCGCGCGGCCTCGTTGGCGGCATGGCTGCCGTGGCGCTTGCGCAGTACATGCAGGCAGCGATCCAGCCCGGCGGCAGTGCCGGCCGAGGTCAGTATGTCGCCGTCGTCCACATGGAGCACATCCGGGTCGAGCCGCACCTTCGGAAAGCGGCGGGCGAACGCGTCGGCCCATGCCCAGGGCGTGGTGGCGGGGCGCCCGTCGAGCAGCGCGGCGGGCGGCGTCTCGTCGACATCGCGCCAGCTTGGAATGACGAACGTGACGTCGCCTGGTGAGGGGCGGCAAGACGGCTGGGTGGCATCGCGTGGGCGGTGCAAGTGGTTATCATGTGCAAATATTGGCTGGAGGAGAGAGCATGATGAACCACGAAGACATCGTCCGGGAACTATGGACTGCGTATGAAAACCGGGATTGGCGAAACGCTCGCGGGTTGCTCGCCGAAGATGCCGTGATGACCTGGCCTTGCACCCGGGAGCGCTTTCATGGGGCGGACGCCATCATTCACGTGAATGCCGTCTATCCGGAAGGATGGCACATCACGTTGCTGGAATGCGCGCGCATGGAGGCGAACCGCATCGTATCTGTCGTGCGCGTCGACCACTCGCCTGACGATTTTTTCGCGAACTCCCATTTTCACGTGCGGGACGGTGTGATCGTCTCGATAACCGAATGCCGGTCCACCATCGAAGCGGCGCCGGCCTGGCGTGTCGAAGGCACGTTTCCCGGATACGAAATGCTGCGTTAGCGTCGCATCACTCCCATTCTGCGACGCCATGGTGACCGGAACAGGTTCCCGAGCGATGCTGACTGAAACTGTAGGTGCCGTCCCGGCAATGCGCGGAAGCGCCGGCGGGGACGCCGCCCGATCTGGACGCGGACGGCGAATGCACCTCGGTGCCGGACCGGTTTCGATAATGCCCGTGCGACTGGAGTTGCGATTCGTTCGGAGAGACCGGGGCCGCAAGCGGACCTTTGGCGAATGACGTGCCGGGAAGCGCCGACAGGATCGAAAGGACGGCGACGGTGGCGAATCTTCCGAAACCGGTACGAGCGCGGGAAGTGCGCCCGCGCCGTGTCGCATGATCCTGGACAAGGCGTGGCGTGAACATCTGTCCGACCTCCGGTGTGAGGATCCAGGCGTTGCATGCTTCCGGTCCGGTCCGGTCCGGTCCGGTCCGGCTTGCGCCCGTATTCCGGAGGCTGGCGGACCTGGCACCCGCCGTCGGGCGCCGCAAGACGATGGTGGCGGCGCGGGACCGCTTCGGGAATGAGGAAAATCCCGGAGCCGCGTCGCAGCCGGCTTTCGGCATCGACATAGCGACAGTGGCGCACGTTTGCCAGTCCTCGCGGCAGTGGCCGTCACCGGGCGGTGGCAAACATCCCTACACCGGCACATCGGGCGCCAACGGCGTCGGCACGCTGGCTTCCAGCCAGCTTTCGCAGCCTTTCATTTCCCGTAAGAAAACGAAGAATTCGACATCGCTCGACAACCCCAGCTTGTGAAAGGCGTTGACCTTCTGCCGGCTGATGGTTTTCTTGCTGCGGTGCAGTTGCGCGGCGATCTGATTGCCGGTGAGGCCGGAGGCGAACAGCCGCAGCACCTCCGTTTCGCGCGGCGACAGCCGCGTCTTGTCGGGGAGCCGGGAAAGCATGTCGATGCCGATCGACTGGCGGATGTGCCGCGACAGAAAGGAACGCTCCTCGGCGACGGACTGCACGGCGATGACGAGTTCCTCGGCGATGTCGGATTTGCTGACCAGGCCCGCGACTTTCAGACGCGCGATCGATCCCAGCACGCCGGCGTTGTCATGCATCGTAATCACGATGATGCGCAGATCCGGGAAGGTGCGCAGCAAATAGGCAATCAGACGCAGGCCGTCCTGCTGCCTGCCGCCCGGCATGGAAAAATCGGTGACCAGCACATCGCAAGGCTGCTTGCCCAATACCTCGACCAGTTCGTCGCTGCTGCCCGCCGTGGCGACGATTTCCGTCGACGAGATGGTGCTGAACAGGGATGCGACACCGGCGAGAAAGAGGGGATGATCATCGGCAACAATGACCCTGATCGTCATGAGCGCTCCATTACTTGGATGGGGAGGAGGGCGCCGCGCAGGCGCAGGGAGGGAATCGGGCTCAGGGTCTCACGGCGGCGTCGTCCTGCCGCGCGGATCCGCGAAACCCTGTTCCGATTTCCCCCCTTGGCGCGTCCGGCGAGATCGCCGCTGCGCGCCAGCCGGTGTTCAGACACGCTTCGACAGCAAGAGGTGTCTCATAATTTCACCGTTCCAGAGCTTCCCGGTTGGACGCATGGATGGTGCCCACGAAGTGGAAAACGGGTAAGTCGACTGGTCTTAATCTTGCCTGCGCGCGTCCCTGATGCAGTGCGATAATCATCGTTCCCTTTGTCACACGACGCTTTTAATAATGATAAAAATTGTCTCCAGTTTGTTTCGTTACCATGTACGGCTGGTGGTGGCCATCGTCCTCGGCGTGTTGATCGCGCTTCTCATGCCGGGGCATTGGCCGGGCATCGAACGCGGCCTGATCGGCTGGAACATCATCCTGTGGTCGTATCTGCTGTTGCTGTGGCAGATGATGCTGAGCCACGCCGAGCCGGACCATGTGCGCAAGATGGCGGGCCAGGAAGACGAGAGCGCGAGCACCGTGCTGGTGACGGTGACCATCGCCACGCTGGTGAGCCTCGCGGCGATCGTGCTGGAACTGGCCACCGCGAAAGGCGCGGCCGGCGAGGCGCAGAAGACCCTGCATATCGTTCTCTCGA
>JBPBQT010000516.1:0-10010 GCA_050955065.1 Janthinobacterium lividum
CGTCGAAGTCGCTGATCCCGTGGTTGCTCCCTTCGATCAGCGTCGTCTCGACGTCCGGATACTTCCGCAGCATGTCCCGGTAATCGAGCACCTGGTCGCCGGTCGCCGCCACCAGATAGTACCGTTGCGGCGACGTGATCGCGGGCACCCGCAGCGCGCGCAATTCGTCCAGGTGCCGCCGCTCGACCACGATCGAGCCGCCCCCGTGCCACAGCGTCTGCTCGCCGAGAAAGGCGTCCAGCGTCTCGTCCGGCGCCGTGGCCGGATTCAGCAGCACCGCGCGACAGCCGTAGCGCTCGGCCAGCCAGGTCGCATAGAACGCCCCCAGCGAACTGCCGATCAGGCACAGCGACGCCGGCGGCGTCGCGCCGATGATCGACTGCGCGAGCCGTATCGCCTCGTACGGGCTGACGGGCAGTTGCGGGCAGCGCCAGTCGTTCGCCCGTTCCAGCAGCGCCAGACGCCCGGCAAGGCGCCGCGCCTTGAACGAGCGCGGCGACGACCGGAAGCCGTGCAGGTAGAGGATCAATGGTGCTCCCGGCCCGACAGCGCGTCGAGCAACTTCTGGTGCACGCCGCCGAAGCCGCCGTTGCTCATCACCAGGATCTGGTCGCCCGGGCGCGCCTGCGCCGTCACCGCGGCCACCAGGTGCGTCAGATCGTCGAAGGCCCGGGCCCGGTCGCCGAGCGGCGCCAGCGCGCCGGCCAGGTCCCAGTCGAGGACCCCGCGCCCGCTGGGCGCGTGATACGCGTAGACCTGTTCCGCGCCCTGCAGGCTCTCGGACAGCGCCGCCTTCATCACGCCCAGCTTCATCGTGTTCGAGCGCGGTTCGAGCACCGCCAGGATGCGTCCCTTGCCGCTGATGCGCGCGCGCAGCCCGGCGATGGTCGTGCGGATCGCCGTCGGATGATGCGCGAAATCGTCGTAGACGGTGATGCCGTCGATGCTGCCGCGCACTTCCATGCGCCGGCGCACGCCCTTGAAGCGGCCCAGCGCGGCGGCGGCGGCGGCCGGCATCATGCCGACATGGCGCGCCGCGGCGATCGCCGCCAGCGCGTTCAGCGTGTTGTGCTCGCCCTGCAGCGCCCAATCCACTTCGCCCGCGGGCCCGAACTGCCACTCGACCGCGAAACGGCCGTCGCCGGCGGGTCCGGCCGCGAGCGGCGGCGTGACACGCGACACCCTGCCTGATGTGGCATCCGACGTTTCATCGGGCACGGCGTCGGATACGTCGTCAGGCACGCCGCCCGGCGGCGCCACCGCATTCCAGCCGCCCGCGACGCCGAAGCGCTCGACTTCGCTCCAGCATCCCTTCTCCAGCACGGCGTCGAGCGCGGCCTCGCGACCGTTCGCGACGATCCGTCCGATGCGCGGCACGGTGCGCACCAGATGATGGAACTGGGTCTGAATGGCCGCCAGATCCGGGAAGATGTCGGCGTGATCGAATTCCAGATTGTTCAGGATCACCGTTCGCGGCCGGTAGTGGACGAACTTCGAGCGTTTGTCGAAGAACGCCGTGTCGTACTCGTCCGCCTCGATCACGAAGAAGTTCGACGCCGTGAGCCGCGCGGACACGCCGAAATCGAGCGGCACGCCGCCGATCAGGAAACCGGGCTCCAGGCCCGCTTCCTCGAGCAGGTGCGCGAGCATCGCCGTGGTCGTGGTCTTGCCGTGGGTGCCGGCCACCGCCAGCACCCACTTGCCCGCGAGCACGTGCTCGGCGAGCCACTGCGGACCGGACACGTACGGCAGGCCGAGATCGAGGAGTGCCTCCATCAGCGGGTTGCCGCGCGTGACGACGTTGCCGATGACGAAGAGATCGGCGCCGATCGACGCCTGACCTGCGTCGAAGCCCTCGATGAGGTCGATGCCTTGCGCCTCGAGCTGCGTGCTCATCGGCGGATAGACGCCCGCGTCGCAGCCGGTGACGCGATGTCCTGCCTGACGCGCCAGCACGGCCAGGCCGCCCATGAAAGTACCGCAAATACCGAGGATGTGAATGTGCATGATCTGGCGTACCGGGGATTGAGCGCATTGTACCCGAGCGCTGTCGTGCGGCGCCGTCGCGCCGGCCGATGCCGGCACCCGTGCGCGCGGCGCGCCCGGCGGAAGCCGCGGCGATCTCGGGTATCATGGCCCATGGCACGCAAACCCCTACTCGACCCCTGGCGCGTCCGTGACGAGATCGCCACGATTGCCGCCAGGATGATCGCCGAGGACGGCCTGGACTTCGCCAGCGCGAAGCGCAAGGCCGCCCGCCAGGTCATCGGCGACGTCCGCGTCGCCGGCGAATGGCTTCCCGACAACGAGCACATCGAGAACGAAGTGCGCGAATACCAGGCGATCTTCCAGTCCGACAGTCAGCCGGCGATCCTGCGCAGCCTGCGCCGCATCGCGCTGGGCTGGATGGAGCGGCTCGCCGCGTTCGATCCCTATCTGGCCGGCGCGGTATGGAACGGCACCGCGGGCGCGCACTCCGACATCCAGCTGCAGCTGTTCTCCGACGCCGGCAAGGACGTCGCGATCTTCCTGCTGAACGCGCATATCGACTACGAGGTCTCCGAGACCCGGCACTTCGCCGGGCGCGACGACGTCGAGACGCTCAGCTTCATGACCCGCGGCGACGGCGAGATCGGGATGGCCGGCATCCATCTCGCGCTTTACAGCGAAACCGATCTGCGCGGCGCGTTGCGCGCCGACGCCCGGGGCCGCGCGCCGCGCGCGGGCCTGCGCGCGGTCGCCGAGCTGGTGGCCGCCGATAGCGCGGCCGGACCGGTCGACACGGGCGCCGACCCCGGGTCCGTCACCTGGCCGGTCACGGCGCCGTCGGACCGGTGAGACCGCCGTGATCATTGAAATCGCTCCACCGCGCGCAACGCGCGCACTTCCCATCGCACTTCCCGTCGCGCTTCGCGCCCTGCCTGCGCCCCGGCGCGTGCCCGCGCCGCCGGCCCGGCGGTGGCTCGCGCTCGGCCTGAGCCTCGCCGGCCTGGCGTACGCCGCGCCAGCCGCCGCGGCCGAAGAAGCGCTGCAATCGGCGGCGCAGGCCCCGATGCATGCGCCCGCCGCCCTCTTCGACACGCCCTACCCGCAGTCGGGCGGCGCGCAGCGCTCGCTGGCCGGATACCGCGGCAAGACCCTCGTCGTCAACTTCTGGGCGTCGTGGTGCGGTCCCTGCGTACGGGAAATGCCGGCGCTCTCCGCCCTCTCTCGCCAGTACGCGGCACGCGGCGTACGCTTCGTCGGCATCGGCGTCGACAGCGACGCCAACATCGCCGCCTTTCTGAAAAAGGTCGCGGTCGACTATCCGGTGCATGTGGCCGGCGCGGGTGGCGCCGCCCTGGCGCGCGAGATGGGCGATACGGTGGGCGGTCTGCCCTACACCGTCCTGATCGATGCGACGGGCCGCATCCGCTGGACGAAGTTGGGCGGAGTCGACATGAAGCAGCTATCCTCTGTCATCGACAGCGTGGATCCGGCATCGCGTTAGACGGGTTGGCGCGCGATAATCCGTCACGTTTCTCCGGACCATTTGCTTTCGCTGGACAAATTCGAATAATCGGCGGTAAAGTCGCCCAATTTCACGAAAACGGCGTGCCTCGCAAACGCTGTTCCGGTACCAGGACGCGCACGCGGAAATGCGCCGGCCGACCCCTTTCCCCTTGTCCCGCGCCCGCGCGGGACGGGCAGCGGAATCGGGTCGTTCGGCGTGTCCGGCAGCCCGGCATGGGCGCCATGTCACCGTGCCGTCGTGCCGTTGGGGCTCAAGGTGACGCGCTACCATGCCGTTACAGCATTAAGAACTGAATGGAGCTTGACGATGGATCTACGTAAATTGAAGACATTGATCGACTTGGTGGCGGAGTCGAGCATTTCCGAACTCGAAATCACGGAAGGCGAAGGCCGGGTCCGTATCGTCAAGAATTCGGCCCCGCAATACGCGCCGGCCGCCCCGAACGTCCAGTACATGCCCGCCCCCCAGGCGCCGGATGCGGGCGCCGCCGCGGCGTCGGCTGCGGTCGCCGCGCCGGCCGCGCCGCAAGGCCATATCGTCACCTCGCCGATGGTCGGCAGCTTCTACCGCGCCCCGTCGCCGGGCGCCGAGGCGTTTGCGCAGGTGGGCGACACCGTCAAGGAAGGCCAGACCATCTGCATCATCGAAGCGATGAAGCTGCTCAACGAGATCGAGGCCGACAAGAGCGGCGTCATCAAGGAAGTACTCGTCGAAAACGGTCAGGCGGTCGAATACGGCCAACCGCTTTTCGTCATCGGTTAATTCGGTCGTCAGCGATCGGCCAACGTCACCGGCATCGGCTTTTGCGTCGCGACGCCGACTGCTGTCCGCTCCCGCCCTCAGCTACGACCCTCTGATATGTTCGAAAAAATCCTCATTGCCAATCGGGGCGAGATCGCGCTTCGCATCCAGCGCGCCTGCCGCGAGCTCGGCGTCAAAACCGTCGTCGTCTACTCGGAAGCCGACAAGGAAGCGAAGTACGTCCGGCTCGCCGACGAAGCGGTCTGCATCGGCCCCGCCCCCTCGGCCCTCAGCTACCTGAACATGCCGGCGCTGATCAGCGCGGCCGAAGTCACCGACGCCGAGGCCATTCACCCCGGTTACGGTTTCCTGTCGGAAAACGCCGATTTCGCCGAGCGCGTCGAGCAGTCGGGCTTCACCTTCATCGGCCCGCGTCCGGAAACCATCCGCCTGATGGGCGACAAGGTGTCGGCGAAGCAGGCGATGATCAAGGCCGGCGTGCCGTGCGTGCCGGGTTCGGAAGGCGCGTTGCCGGAAGACCCGAAGGAGATCGTCAAGATCGCCCGCCAGGTCGGTTACCCGGTCATCATCAAGGCCGCCGGCGGCGGTGGCGGACGCGGCATGCGCGTCGTGCACACCGAGGCCGCGCTGGTCAATGCGGTGAACATGACCCGCGAGGAAGCCGGACGCGCGTTCGGCAATCCCGAAGTTTACATGGAGAAATTCCTCGAGAATCCGCGCCACGTCGAGATCCAGATCATGGCGGATTCGTTTCGCAACGCGATCTGGCTGGGCGAGCGCGACTGCTCGATGCAGCGCCGCCACCAGAAGGTCATCGAGGAAGCCCCGGCACCGGCCATCGCCCGGCGCCTGGTCGAACGCATCGGCGAGCGCTGCGCCGATGCCTGCAAGAAAATGGGCTATCGCGGCGCCGGCACGTTCGAGTTCCTGTACGAGAACAACGAGTTCTACTTCATCGAGATGAACACGCGGGTGCAGGTCGAGCATCCGGTCACCGAGATGATCACGGGCATCGACATCGTCCAGGAACAGATCCGCGTCGCCGCGGGCGAGAAGCTGCGCTTCCGGCAGAAGGACGTGGTCCTGCGCGGTCACGCGATCGAATGCCGGATCAACGCGGAAGACCCGCACAAGTTCACGCCGTCGCCGGGCCGCATCACGTCGTGGCATCCGCCGGGCGGCCCCGGGATCCGTGTCGATTCGCACGCGTACGACGGTTACTTCGTGCCGTCGAACTACGACTCGATGATCGGCAAGGTGATCGCCTACGGCACGACGCGCGATCAGGCGATCCGCCGCATGCAGATCGCGTTGTCCGAGATGGTCGTCGAGGGCATCAAGACGAACATCCCGCTGCATCGCGAACTGATGCTCGACGCGAAATTCATCGAAGGCGGTACCAGCATCCATTACCTGGAAGAACGCCTGGCGCAGTTGCAGAAGACCGCGGCCAGCGCCGCGCCGAAATCGTGAGCTATCGCGAACTGGTCGCCGACACCGCGCGCGACGACGCCGAGGCCCTGTCCGACGCGCTGATGGAATTGGGCGCCCTGTCGGTCTCGATCGAGGACGCCGACGCGAACACGCCGGACGAGCAGCCGGTGTTCGGCGAGCCGGGCATGATGGCCGGCCCGCGCACCTGGCATCATTCGCGCATCGTCGCGCTGCTCGCGCCCGAACAGGACGCGGAGGTGCTGCTCAACGCGGCGGCCAACCGGCTGGGGCTGCCCGTGCCCGCGTTCCAGACCCGCGAGATCGAAGACCAGGACTGGGTACGGCTGACGCAGTCGCAGTTCGAGCCGATTCCCGTCGGCGAGCGCATCTGGGTCGTGCCGTCGTGGCATGCCGCACCCGATCCGCAGGCGCTGATCCTGGAGCTGGACCCGGGCCTCGCCTTCGGCACCGGCAGCCATCCGACCACGCGCCTGTGCATGGAATGGATCGAACGGCACGTGCCGGCCGGCGCCAGCGTGCTCGACTACGGCTGCGGCTCCGGCATCCTCGCGATTCTCGCCCGCAAGTGCGGCGCGGGCGACGTGGTCGGCATCGACATCGATCCGCAGGCGGTGACCACCGCCGACGACAACGCGCTGCGCAATCGCGTGGCCGGCCCGCAGTTGCGCTTCGGCCTGCCCGACGCCTGCCCGGAACGGACCTTCGACATCGTCGTCGCCAACATCCTGTCGAACCCGCTGAAGGTGCTTGCGTCGATGCTCTGCGCGCGCGTCGCGCCGGGCGGACGCATCGCCCTTTCCGGCGTGCTGGCGCGGCAGGCCGACGAGGTCGCCGCCGCCTACACGCCGTGGATCGACGTCACCGTCTGGCGCGAGCACGAAGGCTGGGTCTGCCTGAGCGGCACGCGTCGCGCGGCCGTTCCGTGAACCCCGGCACGTCGCCTGCTCGCAACCGCTGGCGGCGCACGAACCCGTGCCCGCATCGACGGTTGGATCCGCGGCAGGATCCGCACCTGCCCTCCCCGCTCACGACTCACCGAACCGACTCATAGGATATCGCCTTGGCCTCGCTCATCTGCGGCTCTCTCGCCTACGACAACATCATGACCTTCGAAGGACGCTTCGCCGAGCACATCCTTCCGGAGCAGGTGCATATCCTGAACGTCAGCTTCCTCGTGCCGACGATGCGTCAGGAGTTCGGCGGCTGCGCGGGCAACATCGCGTACAGTCTGAAAATGCTGGGCGGCGATCCGCGCATCATGGGCACGCTGGGCAGCATCGACGGCCAGCGCTATCTCGACCGCTTCGCGCAGCTCGGGCTCGACCATGAGCACGTGCGGCTGATCGACGGCACGAGCACCGCGCAGGCGATGGTCACCACCGACCTCGACAACAACCAGATCACCGCCTTCCATCCGGGCGCGATGATGCAGTCGCACCTGAACGAGGCCGGTGCCGCCAGCGGCATCGCGCTGGGCATCGTCGCCCCCGACGGCGCCGAGGGCATGCGTTCGCACTGCGAGCAGTTCGCCGCGGCCGGCACGCCGTTCGTCTTCGATCCGGGCCAGGGCTTGCCGCTGTTCGACGGCGCCGCGCTGCGCCGCATGATTGAACTCTCCACCTTTGTCACGGTCAACGACTACGAAGCCAAGCTGATCTGCAACAAGACCGGCTGGTCGATCGAAGATATCGCTGCGCAGACGAAGGCGCTGGTCGTCACGCGCGGCGAACTGGGAGCGCTGATCTATCATGACGGCATCTGCGACGAGATTCCCGCGGTCGAGGCCACCCGGGTGGTCGATCCGACGGGTTGCGGCGACGCCTTTCGCGGCGGCCTGCTGTACGGTATCGAGAACGGGCTCGACTGGCCCACCACCGGGCGGCTGGCCAGCCTGATGGGCGCATTGAAGATCGCGACGCAGGGCCCGCAGAACTACTGGCTGGAACGCGCCGGGATTGATGAACATTTCAAACGCGCTTTCGGCTACGATTTCCCGGGAACACACTAAGATGGGACATCGGACGCGGGTCCGATGCGCAATGGAGAATTCCGCATGGCAAGCACATCGTTCTTACGTTCGGCGCTGACGGCGTCGACGGTCGCCGTTCTGATCGTCCTGCAGGGCTGCGCCGGCCCGGGCGGCGCGTCGGCCGACAGCTATACCGTCTCGCAGGCGCAGCGCGAACAGACCGTGCGCCTGGCGACGGTTGAAACCGTGCGCATGGTGAAACTGACGTCGGGCGACAACAGCGGCCTCGGTCTGGTGGGCGGCGGCGCGGTCGGCGCGGTCGCGGGCAGTGCGCTGGGCGGCGGGCGCGGTTCGCTGCTGACCGGCATCATCGGCGGCATTGCCGGGGCTGTCGCCGGCAACGCCGTGGAAAAGGGCATGGGCACCGGCAATGGCGTCGAAATCACCGTCCGTCTGGACAATGGCGATCTGCGGGCGATCACGCAAAACGCCAGCGGCGAAGTGTTCCGCGCGGGCGAACGCGTGCGTCTGCTGACCAGTGGCGGCGTCACGCGCGTCACGCATTGAATCCGCCGGCGGCGCGCGGCGGACGACAGCGGCGGGTTCGCCAGGTGGAAACGGTGCGGGCGGTCGTCTGAAACATTGGCAAAGCGCCGCGTGCCGGAAGACGCACATCACCCGCCACAAAAAAAGAAACCCGCATTCGCCCATGGCAATGCGGGTTTCTTTTCGACCTTCATCCGGTATGCCAGGAGGACAGGTCCCCTGCCCGGCTGACAGCCAAGCGGGGATCCGCCTGCGTCATCGTCTCTTACCACCCGCCAAACCCGCTTCCCCCCTGCGCCGTCGACCGTCCACCACGGCAGCCACGGGACAGGCCGTCGCGGCCCGCGGGGCGGCGCGGTAAATCAGGAAGGCTTGGTCGTCGGGAACGGCCAGGCCGCCGCGGGGCTCAACGTCGTCTTGACCGCCGGAGCCGCCGATGCCGGCGTGGCATCCGCGCCCGTATCCGCAGGCGCCGTTTTCGCGACGGCTTTCCCGGTTGCGGTCGTCTTGCGTGCGGATGCCTGCTTCGTGGCGGGCGGCGTCGCCGACGGGGTCGAGGTCGCCTTTTGCGCGCTGCTCTTCTTTACCGCGGGCGTCGACTTCTTGGCCGCCGCGGGGGCGGACGTGACGGGCACGGCAGAGGTCTTCTTCGCTGCCGCTTTCTTTGCCGGTGCCTTCTCCGCGGCCGCGGTCGTCACCGACGCCGTCTTCGCACCGGCCTTCTTCGCAGGTGCCGGCGCCTTTTTCGCAGCGACCTTCTTGGCCGCGGCCTTCTTCGCCGGGATGCTCTCGACGGCAACCTTCTTCGCCGCAACCTTCTTCGCCGCGACCTTCTTGGTGGCGACCTTCGTCGACGCGACCGGGGTCTTCGCCGGGCTCGTCTTCTTCACCGCCGCCGGCTTGGTCACGACGTCCTGGGTCGTCGCGCCCTTGGGAGCCGCTTTCGTGGCGCTCGTGGCTTTCTTCACGGCAACCGTCTTCGTGCTGGTACTGGCTTTTTTTGCAGCCGACGGCGCTGCGCTCTGCGTTGCGGCAGGTTTCTTCTTGGCGGTAGCCATTGTTTTCTCCTTCAGTTTTCGGATGAGAGTCGAGGCAGCACCCTTCGTCAAAAACCCGCCTGTACGCTGCGCGGCAACACGCGGCGCATCGGCGAGCTATTCATCGGCGCACGCACATCCTCCTGTCTGCGCCAATGAATGCGGCAAGGCGCACGTTGCCCTCGGGGAGCAACGTGCGCCTGAAATGCGATCAGTGACCGGTCGCCGGGTTGCCCCGAGGACCGTCTGCACCCGCCGCCTGCGTCGATCGCACGCGCGTGGCGAATGAATGTACTTGGCGGGTGAGAGCCACTTCCGCCCTGCCCACCGAAGGGTCCAACCAGTGCCTGTCGTCTTCGTCAGGGGCCCGTCGGCCGCGCCAGGCACTCCACATCAGATTACGTGATTCCTGCGCTCTACAGCAGCGGTACAGCAAGCATCATTCCCAGTTGAGCGCGCCGCCGGTCTGGTATTCGATGACGCGCGTCTCGAAGAAATTGCGCTCCTTCTTCAGGTCGATCATTTCGCTCATCCAAGGAAACGGGTTCTCTTCGTTCGGATAGAGTTGATCCAGACCGATCTGGATGCAGCGACGATTGCAGATGAAGCGCAGATAGCCCTTGAACATCGACGCATTCAAGCCCAGCACGCCGCGCGGCATCGTGTCCTCAGCATACCGATACTCGAGCTCGACTGCACGCTTGAAATGCTCGGTGATCTCGGCGCG
>JBPBQT010000517.1:0-9922 GCA_050955065.1 Janthinobacterium lividum
ATTTCCCCGGGTCGTCGCCCGGCTGGAAACGTCGCGATGGGAAACGTCACTATCGCGCGCACGACGCCATAAGGAGGAGACATGAAGACCCGCTACCGTTGGGTGATCGCCGCGCTGCTGTTCTTCGCCGGCATGCTCAACTATCTGGACCGCGCGGCGCTGTCGGTGGTCGCGCCGCTCATCAAGACGCAACTGCATATCGACGACGCGCAGATGGGCCTGTTGTTCAGCAGTTTTTTCATCGGGTATTGCGTGTTCTGTTTCGTCGGCGGCTGGGCCGCCGACAAGTACGGCCCGCGCAAGGTGTTCATGCTCGCGGGCGGGTTCTGGTCGGTCTTTTGCGGCGCCACCGCGCTGGCCGGCGGTTTCGCGTCGCTGATGGTGGCGCGGGTGGCGTTCGGCCTGGCCGAAGGGCCGATGGGCACGACCACCAACAAGTCGATCTCGAACTGGTTTCCGCGCCGCGAGGCGGGTCGCGCGGTGGGTTTGACGAACGCGGGGCAGCCGCTGGGCGCGGCGATCGCCGGCCCGATCGTCGGCCTCGTCGCGTTGCGCTTCGGCTGGCGCATTTCCTTCGTCGTGATCGCGGCGCTGGGCTTCGTCTGGATGATCTTCTGGTGGCGGTGCTTTCGCGACGAGCCGGCGATGCATCCGGCGGTCTCGGCGGAGGAAGCCGAATGGATCCTGGCGGACCGGCATCTGCCGAGCACCGCCACCGCGGACGCCGGCGCCGGCCAGGCCACGCATGGCGTCCTGCACTATCTGCTGTCCTGGCCGGTGCTGGGCGTGGCGGCGGCGTTCTTCGCCTTCAACTACGTGTTGTACTTTTTTCTGTCCTGGCTGCCCAGTTACTTCACCGACTACCAGCATCTGGACATCAAGCACATGAGCATCGTCGGGATCCTGCCGTGGCTGGGCGCGACCCTCGGCTTCGTGCTGGGCGGCATGCTGTCCGACGGGCTGTACAAGAAGACCGGCGACGTGCTGTTCGCGCGCAAGACCGTGATCATGCTGGGGCTCGGCGTGTCGGCGATCTGCGTGCTGGCCGTGTCGCGGGTCAGTTCGCTGGTGCCGGCGGTGGCGCTGATCGCCGTCGCCAGCCTGTTTGCGTTCATGACGCCCCAGGCGTGCTGGTCGCTGCTGCAGGACATCGTGCCGCGCGAGCGGATCGGCGCGACCGGCGGTTTCGTGCATCTGCTGGCCAATCTTGCCGGCATCCTGTCGCCCGGCATCACCGGCTTCATGATCCAGTACGGCGCCGGCTATTCGTCGGCGTTCGTGCTGGCGAGCGTGCTGGCCGCGTGCGGGATGCTGGCGCTGGGGCTGACGGTGCGTGCCGGCAGCGTCGCACGGCTGCGTCGGGCGCCCGTGTGAGCGGAGCGAGATAGAGGAAGTAGCGACGCCGGTGAAGCGGGAATGCGGATTGCGACATACCTTGCATCACTATCTGCCTAGGATTTTAAAATGACGAAGCTTTCCTTCCACGCCGCCGCCGTTTGCGCCACCACCGCCTTGATGCTGACGACCGCATTGCCGAACGTCGCGTTCGCGCAGGCCTCGGACGCCGCGGCCTCGGCCTCGTCCGCCACGCTGTCGGCCGTCGACCAGAAGTTCGTCGACGTGGCCACCCAGTCGGACGCGACCGAAATCGCCACCGCCAAGCTGGCGATGAAGCAGTCGCAGGACAAGGATGTCAAGGCGTTCGCGCGCCACATGGAAATGGACCACATGAAGCTCTCCATGGCGCTCAAGGCCGCGGCGCCGCATGACGTCATGCTGCCGAAAGACAATGTCGATCCAACCGTGATGGACGCGCTGAAAGGCCTGAAGGGCAAGGAATTCGACATGGTCTACATCAAGCAGGTTGGCGTGGTCGGTCACCAGAAGGCCGTGATGGCGTTCCAGGATGAAGTCAGCAACGGCACCAACATGTCGCTGAAGAAGGGCGCGACGAAGGGTCTGCCGAAGATCCAGGAACACCTGCGCATGGCACAGGCACTGGCCAAGAAGAAGGGCGTGACCGAATAAGGTCCCTGCCTTCGCCGGCATCGCCGTCATTCAATGCATTCACCGGCGGGGCCGCGACGCGGCTTCGCCGGCACACCACACCGGGAAAAGAATCATGGCCGTAAAAACCTTGCAGGACCTGTTCGTGCACGCCTTGTCCGACGTCTACAGCGCGGAAAAGCAGCTGGCGAAGGCATTGCCGAAGCTGGCGCGCGCCGCCACCAACCCGAAGCTGGCGGAGGCGTTCAAGAACCATCTGGAGGAAACGCACGGCCAGATCGAACGTATCGATCAGGTGGTCGAATCGTCCGGCGTGAAACTCAAGCGGATGAAATGCGCGGCGATGGAAGGGCTGTGCGAGGAAGCACAGGAAGTCATCGATGAGGTCGAAAAGGGTCCGGTGCTCGACGCGGCGCTGATCGGCGCGGCGCAGAAGGCCGAGCATTACGAGATCGCGACCTACGGCACGCTCGCGGCACTGGCCAAGCAGCTGGGCTTCACCGAAGCCGTGACGCTGCTGCTCGCGACGCTCGATGAAGAGAAGTCAACCGACGAGAAGCTGACGCTGATCGCCGAGCAGGGCGGCAACGCGGAAGCCGCCGCCGTCGCGAAGAAGTCCGAAACGACAAAGAAGTAACCCGGACGAGGCAGGGCGTCCGCCGCGCGGACTCCCTGTGCCTGTGCCTCGTCTTTCCCTCCGGCAAGCCCGCGCCGTGCAGCCTAGAAACCGGTCAGAACCGTCTTGCCGATGGCGGCCGCGCTTTCCTGCCGCGCGTGCGCGTGCCGCAGATTCTCCGCATTGATCGTCCCGGCGTTTTCCCTGAGCGTCGTGCGCAACACCCCCTTGTCCACCAGCGCCGCCACTTCGTCGAGAATGCGGTGCTGCTCGACCATGTCCGCCGTGCCGAACAACGAGCGGGTGAACATCAGCTCCCAGTGCACCGAAATGCTCTTGCGCTTGAACGGCAGGATGTCGAGCGCCTTCGGGTCGTCGATCAGCGCGAGCGCGCCCTGCGGGGCGAGCGCCGCATTGATCGACGCCAGATGGGCGTCGGTCGCGGTCAGGCTGGCCACGTAGCGCACTTCGGGAATGCCGATCGCCTTCAGTCCGGCCTCGAGGGGCTGACGGTGGTCGATGACGTGATGCGCGCCCATTTCCTTGCACCAGGCGACGGTTTCCGGGCGCGACGCGGTGGCGATGACGGTCAGTCCGGTCAGTTGCCGGGCGATCTGCGTGAGGATCGAGCCGACGCCGCCCGCGCCGTTGATGATCAACAGCGCGTCGCCCGCGCCGGCCTCGGCGCCGGCCTTCACGCCCAGGCGGTCGAACAGCAGCTCCCAGGCGGTCAGCGCGGTCAGCGGCAGGGCCGCGGCGGCGGCGAAGTCGAGCGAGGCGGGCTTGCGGCCGACGATGCGTTCGTCGACCGCGTGCCACTGCGCGTTGGTGCCGGGCCGGTCGAGCGCGCCGGCATAGAAGACCGGGTCTCCCACCTTGAACAGGGTGACGTCCGCGCCGACCGCCTCGACCACGCCCGCCGCGTCGTAGCCCAGCACGCGTGCCGTGCCGTCCGGCGGCGTCATGCCGTTGCGGACCTTCGTGTCGACCGGATTGACCGAGACCGCCTCGACACGGACCAGGAGATCACGCGCGCGCAAGGTGGGCGTGGGCAGTTCGATGTCGACGAGTGACCGCGCATCGCTGGCGGGCAGGTTCTGGTAGTAACCGATGGCTTTCATGCGCGTTCCTTCGAATGGAGAGGAAAGAGACCGTGATCGGTCCCTGTACAGGGTGGCGGCTTCCGGTCGTCAGATCGTCGTGCGCCGTCGCGGGACGCCCCCGGCGCGGTGCGCGAGGAGCAGGGCGAGCGCCGCCGCGAGAAAGGCGGCCACGGCGGCGAACAGGTAGACCGACGGGTAGCCGGCATCGCTGGCGATCAGGCCGGCGACCGGACCGGTGATCCCCAATGATAGATCGAGGAACACCGAGTATGCAGAGAGCGCCGCGCCCCGGCTTGCCGGCGGCACGAGGGCGACGGCCTCAACGCCCAGCGCCGGGAACACCAGCGCGAACCCCAGACCGGTCAGCGCGGCGCCCACCAGCGCCATGTACGGCGTGCCCGCCTGCCAGATCAGCGCGAGACCCGCGCCCTCGGCCAGGAACGAGACGATCGCCACGCGGAATCCGCCCTGGGTGCGGATCGTGTTCGCGAACAGCAGCCGGGTGCCGACGAACAGCGTGCCGAACACCGTCAGCGACAGCGCCGCGTGCGGCCATTGCCGGGAGGCGTAGAAAAGGGTGACGAAGGTGGCCAGCGCGCCAAAGCCGACGGACCCGAGCGCCAGCCCGATGCCATGCGGCAGCACGCGCGTGAAGACGCTGAAGAACGGCATCCGTTCGCCATGCGTCACCGGCGCGGGGACTTTCGGCGCGGCCAGCGCGAGCCCCGCCAATGCCAGCACCGTCACGCTCACGCCCAGGCCGATGAAGCCCAGCCACTGGTCGATGACGACGCCCAGCGGCGCGCCGATCGCCAGCGCGCCATACGTGCCCACGCCGTTCCACGAGATGACGCTGGCGTTGTTCGCGTGTCCGACGCGGCCGATGCCCCACATGATCGAACCGGTGCTGCAGAAACTTTCCGCATACCCCATCGCCAGCCGGCTGACGATCAGCAGCGCGAGACCGAGCGGCGGTCCGTACCGGGGACCCAGCACGGGCAGCGTCTGGAACACGGCGGCGAGGATCAGCAGCACGCCGCTGCACAACGCGGCGACCAGCCCCCGCTGCACGGTCTTCTTCGCGCCCAGCGTGTCGATCACGCGCCCGGCGAGCGGCCGCGTGACCAGCGTGGCGAAATACTGGATGCTGATCGCCAGCCCGGCGATCATCGAGCTGTAACCCAGGTCGTGGTGCACATAGCCCGGCACGACCGCGAGCGGAATGCCGATGCCGAGGTAACAGAGGAACGTGAAGATGACGACCGACAGGATTTGCAGCGTGACCGGCGCGGGCGCGGCGGTGGCGGGCGCGTCGGGCGGTTGATGAGGCGCGGGCATGGCGAAGGCGGGACGGGTTGAAGGAAGAGCCGGGATTATCCGCTGAAAACGCCCGCGCCGCGTCGGACACGCCGTCGCAACGGGGCGGGCGGCTTACACTACCCTGGCGCGACTCGACCCGCGCACGATCAGTTCGCCCGGCAGCACCCGGGTGCTGGGCGGGCTGTCGGGCCGCGCGATGCGTTCGGACAGCAGGGTCATCGCGCACCGGCCGATCTCGTAGACCGGCTGCGCGATGACGGTGATGCCGGGCTCGACCAGTTCGGTCCAGGCGTCGTTGTCGAAGCCGCACAGCGCCGGCGCCGGGAGCGGATGCAGCAGATGCGCGCGGGCCTCGCGCAGTGCGCGAAACGCGCCCAGCAGCAGCAAACCGTTGCTGGCGAGGATCGCATCGGGCGTGGCCGTGGCGAGCCGCACGCCCACGGCCCGCTGCGCCTGCGCCGGTTGGGG
The DNA here is from genome assembly GCA_050955065.1 of Janthinobacterium lividum. GTDB lineage: Bacteria > Pseudomonadota > Gammaproteobacteria > Burkholderiales > Burkholderiaceae > Robbsia. Next base: position 5,515 of record JBPBQT010000517.1, read on the forward strand.
CTCCACGAAAACCGCGTCGACGTCGAGCCCGTGGCGCCGCATCGCGTCGCAGTAGCCGGCGTGCCGCTCCCGGCCGGTGGTGCTGGCGTTGCCGAACAGACCGAACACATGCCGGTGCCCCTGTTCGATCAGGTGCAGGGTCAGCCGTTCGGCGGCGGCGCGGTTGTCGAGCGTGACCGCGTCCGCGTGACTCGCGGCGTCGGCGCGGTCGATCATGACCACCGGAAACGGATAGTGCTCGGCGCGAAAGCGCTCGGCGGCGTCCCGCGTCGGCGAGTAGATCATTCCCGTGACGCGCTCCTCCTCCATCAGCCGCAGATACATCGCCTCCTTTTCCGGATTCTCGTCGGTGTTGCAGAGGATGACGCGCATGCCCTGCCGGTATGCCATGTCCTCGACCGCGCGGCTGACTTCCGTGAAAAAGGGATTGCGCACGTCGGATACCACCAGCCCGATCGTGGCGGTATCGCCCGAGCGCAGGCGCCGCGCCGCGGCGTTGGGCCGATAGCCGAGTTGCTGCATCGCGGCCTGCACGCGTTCCCGGACGCTGTCGCGCACCGGTCCGTTGTTCGACAGGACACGCGACACCGTGGTGACGGAAACGCCCGCCGCCTGTGCGACGTCCTTGATACGTAATGCCATGGTGAGTGATGGATCCTTGCTATGCCGGGGTGCCCCGCGCGGAGGCAGCGCATGTGCCGGCACTTTATCCCAGTCGGGAGGAACCCTAGGGGAAAAACGCCGATGCGCCACTTGACTTGCGCTATGGTATCGATTTCAATTGCTTGCGGCCACTGCCATGCGACACCGCCTGGCAAGCATGTCCGGTGCGTCCGACCAGGGACCACGATTAAAACAACAATGGAGACAGGATGGCAACTCTACTGACCCCCGATCTCGTCCGTCTGGGAGCGCGCGCCGCCGACAAGCGGGACGCGATCGCGCAGGCCGGGCAACTGCTGGTCGACGCCGGCCGCATCCAGCCGGGCTACCTCGACAGCCTCGCGGCGCGGGAAGCGGTCGCGAACACGTACCTGGGTTCCGGCGTGGCGATCCCGCACGGGATGCCGGACGACCGGCATCTGATCCGCCATACCGGCATCGCGATCCTGCAACTGCCCGCGGGCGTGGAATGGCAGCCGGGCGAGCAGGTCCGGCTGGTGTTCGCGATCGCCGCCCAGTCCGACGAGCACATCGGTCTGCTGCAGCGGCTCACGCGCGCGATCGGCGACCCGCAGCGGCTGCAGGCGATGATCGATGCGACCGATCCGGCGCGGCTGATCGCCCTGCTCGAAGGCGAGGACGACGTCGCGAACGCGGGGACGAATGCCGCCGCCGATGGCGGCGCGGCTGCTGCGCGGGCGGACGGGGTGCCTCCCGGGATGCGCGATTTCGACGAGCGCATCGAACTCGTGCTCGATTATCCGAGCGGCCTGCACGCCCGGCCGGCCAGCGCCTGGGTGGCGACCGCCAAGCGGCAGCAGGCCGAACTGCGGGTGCGGGTCGGCACCGCGGTGGCGGACCCCACGAGCCTGATCGGGTTGCTGCAGCTTGGCGCGGTCGCGGGCGCGACGCTCGTGATCTCGGCCCGCGGCGAGCGCGCGGGCGACGCGCTGGCCGCGCTGCGCCGCACCATCGAGATGCTCGCCGTCGAGGAGCATGAGCGCGCCGCCGCGGCCCGCGCGCGCCAGCCGCAAGGTGCCATGCCGCTCTGGCAGCCGCTCGACGCCGCGCTGACGATCGCCGGCCTGGGCGTGGGGCCGGGCATGACGCTGGGCCGGGTGCGCGTGCTGCGCAGCCACACCGCGGACGTCGCCGACACGCCCGGCGATCTGCTCGACGACACGCATCGCCTGGACGCCGCGCTCGCCGCCACCGATACCGATCTGGTCGCGCTGGTACGCTCGACGACGCAGCGTTTCGGGGCGTCCGAGGGCGAGATCTTCGAGGCACAGCGCGGCCTGGTGCGGCATACCGAGGTGCTCGACGAGGTCGCGCGCGCGCTGCTCGACGGCCACGGGCTGGGCTGGGCCTGGCACCGCGCGATGGAACGGCAGGCGCTGGCGCTCGCGTCGGCCGCCGACCCGCTGCTCGCCGGGCGCGCCGCGGACATCCGCGACGTTGCGCGGCGCGTGCTGATGCATATCGACCGGCTGGGCGCGCAGGCGGCGGGCGCGGACGAGGCAGGCACGATGTTGCCGGCCGGGTCGACCGCGGTCCTGGCCGCGCCGGGCGATGCCGCGGCGCCCGCCGCCACGATCCTGCTGGCCGAGGATCTGACGCCGTCCGACACCGCGGCGCTGGACCCGGCGACCACGCTCGGCTTCTGCACGGTGGCGGGCGGTCCGACCTCGCACACGGCGATCCTCGCCCGCACGCTCGGCGTGCCCGCGGCGGTGGCCTGCGGTCCGCAATTGCTGACGGTCGCCGACGGCGCGTTCGCGGTGCTCGACGGTACCGGCGGGCGTCTGCATTTGAACGTCTCGGACGCCGACCTGGCGCGCGCGCGAACGCAGATCGCGGAACTGGCGCAGGCGCGCGAGCGCGCACAGGCCGACCGCGCGTTGCCGGCCCGCACGCAGGACGGGCAGACGTTCGAGATCGGCGTCAACGTCACGCGTCCCGAGCAGGTGCGCGGCGCGCTCGACCAGGGCGCGGACGGCGTCGGGCTGATGCGCACCGAATTCCTCTTTCTGGAGCGGCAGACCGCGCCCGACGAGGACGAGCAGTACGCGACCTACCGCGCGCTGGTGGAGGCGAGCGGTGGGCGGCACCTGATCATCCGCACGCTCGACATCGGCGGCGACAAGCAGGTGCCGTATCTGAACCTGCCGCACGAAACCAATCCCTTCCTCGGCGTGCGCGGCCTGCGGCTGTGCCTGCGGCGCCCGGACCTGTTCATTCCGCAGTTGCGCGCGCTGTACCGCGCGGCGATGCACGGGCCGCTATGGATCATGTTTCCGATGGTGTCGACGCTCGACGAGGCCCGCCGCGCGGTCGCGCTGGCCGAGACGGTGCGCGCCGAGCTCGACGCGCCGCGCGTGCCGCTCGGCATCATGGTCGAGACGCCGTCGGCCGCGGTGCTGGCGGACCTGTTCGCCGAGATCGTCGATTTCTTCTCGATCGGCACCAACGACCTGACGCAGTACACGCTGGCGATCGATCGCGAGCATCCGGAAATCGCCGCGCAGGCCGACAGCCTGCATCCGGCGGTGCTGCGGCTGATCCGGCAGACCGTCGACGGCGCGCGCCGCCACGCCAAGTGGGTGGGCGTGTGTGGCGGGCTCGCGGGCGATCCGCTGGGCGCATCGATCCTGGCCGGTTTCGGCGTCGACGAACTCTCGATGAGCGCAAGCGACATCGGCGCGGTCAAGGCGCGGTTGCGCGCCTCGCATGGCGACGCGCTGCGCGACGTCGCCGCCCGTGCGCTGGCATGCGGCGATGTCGCGGCGGTACGGGCGTTGCCGTTGCCGCCGCTGGCGCCGTCCTCGCCGCCCGCCGCGGCGGCACCGGCCGGCCGGGAGGTCGCATGAACGGTCACGACACCCATGCGAGCGCGCCGGGCAAGGCCGATACCGGCGCCGGCGACATGGCCGGCGCGGCCGATGTCGCCCACGCAGTCAACCCGGCTGACGCAGCAAGCGCGGCCAGCGCGGCCGATATCGCCGTGGTGACGGTGACCGTCAATCCTGCGCTGGATCAGACGGTGTGCGTCGACGGCCTGCAGACGGGCGCCGTCAACCTGGGCGTATCGCTCGAATTCAACGCCGGCGGCAAGGGCGTCAATGTGGCGTCGTGTCTTGCCGACTACGGGCTGCGCACCACCGTCACGGGGCTGCTCGGCCGCGACGACACGCAGCTCTTCGACGCGCTGTTCGCGGGCAAGCGGATCGACGACCGCTTCGTGCGGGTGGCCGGCCGGCCGCGGATCAACGTCAAGCTGGTCGATCTCGCGCACGGGCAGACCACCGACATCAATCTCGCCAGCGCCGCGCCGGCCGTCGCCGATCTGCTGGCGCTGGAGCAGACGGTATTGCAGCTCGCCGCGCCCGGACGCTGGTTCGTGCTGGCGGGCAGCCTGCCGCCCGGCGTCGATCCCGGTTTCTACCGGCAACTGACCCGGGCGCTGCGCCGCGCCGGCGCGCGCGTCGCGCTCGACACCAGCGGCGCGCCGCTCACCGCGAGCCTGGCGCCCGGGCGCGTGTCGGCCGACGACGCGGCGTCGCTGCCGGACCTGGTCAAGCCGAATCGCGCCGAACTCGAAAAGCTGGTGGGCCGTTCCTTGCCCGACGCGGTGGCGCTCGAAGCCGCGGCCGCGGCGCTGCTCGCGCGCGGGGTGGCCTGCGTGGTGGTGTCGCTCGGCGAGGATGGCGCGTTCGGCTTGCAGGCGACGCCGGCATCGGCATCG
>JBPBQT010000518.1:0-8985 GCA_050955065.1 Janthinobacterium lividum
TCGGTGGCCTGCGCATCAGGCAGCAGCGTCACGCTGGCCAGCGTCATCACCGGCAGGTCCTGCCCGCGCCATTGCGCGATGCCGAGAAAACGCGTGCTGCCCGGCAGCGGCTGCACGAGCGGCGGCATGACCGATACGGACTGGATCGCTGCGGCGGATAAAGCCAGCAGACGCTCGCCGCAGCGCACGACCGCCCGCTGGCCGATGCTCGAGACCGCCGCTGCGCTTTGCGCGGCGAGGGCCGGTTGCCGGTCGCGGGCGGGCAGCGCCACCACGCCGGGCAGCGCGGCGAGCGCGGCGACGTCCAGCACGCCGATGATCTCGTCTCGCGTCGCATCGCACAGCAGGCGCGGGAAGAGCGGCGCCGGCGTCGTGTCGTCGCCGTGCATGTCGAGACGGATCAGCGCGTCGTCCGAGATCGGTTCGACGCTGCCGATCCGGTCGATGGCGATCGCGTAGCGCGTCTGTGCGTGACGCAGCACGAGCACATGCGCGGGCGGTGTGTCCGGCGCGTCGAGCCCCAGCAGCGCATGGGTGTCGAGCACTGCGACGGTTTCCTCGCGCAGGCGGAAGAAACCGCGGACATGCTGCGCGGAACGCGGCACGCGTGCGTACTGGCTGGGCGAATCGACCGCTTCGACCATTGATGCGGCGGGAATCGCGAAGGTGGTCGAACCGACGCTGACCAGTCCGAATGCTTCGGCGTGCAGGGCTTGGCGCATTACAGCGGATCTCGTTGGCGGATCGGGGAGTGAGTCGGGGAGCAGGACAGGGAGTAGGTCGGCGCGGGTCAGACGGCCGGTGCATTGAGGGCAGCGACGGTCGCGCTGCTACGGCGTGCCACGTCGCCATTGGTCACGATGGTCAGCTCGTGCAGCAATTGCGAGACGTCGCGCGTCGCCTGCGCCTGTTGCTCGGTCACTTCATGGATCGCGCCGATCGTGCGGGTGGTGCGATCCACGCCGTCGCGGATGCGCTTGAACCCCTCGGCCGCTTTTGCCGACGTGAGACTGCCCTGGCCGACGCGTCGAATCGATTCCTCTATCAGCTTGCTGATTTCCTTGGTGGCCTGCGACGAACGTTCCGCCAGTTTGCGGACTTCGCTGGCGACCACGGCGAAACCATAGCCATGCTCTCCGGCGCGCGCCGCTTCGATCGCGGCATTGAATGCCAGCATGTTCGTCTGGTTGGCGATATCGCTGATCACCTTGATGATTTCGTTGATGCCCGTCGACGATGTCTCGATATCCTGGATCGCGACGATCGACTGCTGCAGCGTTTTGCCCCCTTCCTGCGCCTCGGCCTGCGTTTCGGTCGCGACGTCGGTGGCCTGCCGGGTGCTTTGCGCGATCCCGGTGATCGAGTCGGAGAGTTCGGAAATCTTGCTGTTCATCGCGACCAGGTGCGTCTGGATCTGCGCCTCGCGCTCGACCTGCCGGGTGATGTCGGTCGCATACTTGACGACCTTGAAAGGCTTGCCGTCCTCATCGAAGATGGGATTGTAGGTGGCCTGCAGCCAGACCTCGTAGCCGTGCTTGGTGACGCGCATGAAGCGGCCGGTATAGAAGTCGCCCCGGCCCAGTTTCGCCCAGAAATCGCGGTAATCGGGCGATTTGACGTAGCCGGGCTCGCAGAATTGCTTGTGGTGCTTGCCGACGATTTCGCGCAGCGTGTAGCCCATCGTGTCCAGGAAATTCTGGTTGGCGTCGAGCACGTTGCCTTCCAGATCGAACTCGATCACCGCGTTGGCGCGATCCATCGCCGCGAGGCGGCCTTCGCGCTCCGCGGCGGTGCGCTTGTTCTGCGTGATGTCGGTCGCGAACTTGACGATCTTCACCAACGTGCCGTCGGAGGAGAAGATCGGATTGTAGGACGCCTGGATCCAGATCTCGCGACCGCCCTTGCCCAGCCGCTTGTACTGCCCGGAGTCGTACTCGCCGCGCCCCAGCTTGTCCCAGAACGCGCGATAGGCGTCGGTGTTCAGATAATCCGGCTCGCAGAACATGCGATGGTGCTGACCCTCGATTTCGCCGATCGAATAGCCGAGCAGTTCGAGAAAGTTGTCGTTGGCGTTGAGGACATTGCCGCGCAGGTCGAACTCGATGACGCCCTGCGCGCGTTCGATCGCGCGCACCTTGCCGGCGTGCTCGTCCGACAGCGTCTTGGCGGCCGTGATGTCGCTGACCACCTTGACCACCTTGACCAGCGCGCCGTTCCCATCCATGAGGGGGGTATAGGCGCCGTGGATCCAGATGGCCTGCCCGTCCTTGCGGATGCGGCGGAATTGGCCCTGCATCTCCTGGCCGGCGTTCAGCCCGGCCCAGAATATGCCGTAGTCGGCGCTCAACGCGTAGTTTCGCTCGCAAAAGATGCGGTGATGCTGGCCGAGCGCCTCCTGGGCGGTGTAGCCCATCAATCCCAGGAAGACAGCGTTGGCGCGCAATATTCTGCCGGACGGATCGAATTCGACCACTGCCCGTTCGCGTTCTGTTTTTGCCCACAGCAGCCGCAGTTCGTCGAGATCCTTCAATACGGGTGCGACCTGTGCAGAATCCTTCTCTGCTTCGTGTTGGCGGTCCGGTTCTTCCAAGCGTGTCATCGTTCGTCTCTCGAATCCATTGCGTATCGGAAATCTGCGCCAGTTGGCGACGTTGCGGCTGCATAACCGGGATAACGGCAGTCGCGCGCGGTTGCTTGAGAAGAAATTCTCGAAGTTGTCACGCAGGCATGGGCGCTCAAGATTGCGCTGCCCGAGCCGCTATAAGGCTGTCCCTCCAAATAGCGATTTATGAAAATGCACGATTTTCCAGTGATCTATAACGAGGAAGCCCGACTGGCGGCCGTTGACCGGTTGGGCCTTTTTGACCATGCCCCGGAGCAGCGTTTCGATCGCATCACGCGTCTGGCCGCCTACATGACCAGCGCGCCGATGGCGATCCTGTCGCTTGTCGGCGCCCAGCGACAATGGTTCATATCGCATCATGGCCTGATGGAGCAGGCGATATCGCGCGAGTGGTCGCTGTGCAATTACACCCTGATCGAGCAGGACATGTTCATGGTGGAGAACGCGGCGCAGGACGCGCGTTTCGAGCGGAATCCGTTCGTGACGGGCGCCCCTCATCTGCGTTTCTATGCCGGTATGCCGCTGCCCGACGAACAGGGGCACCGGGTGGGCGTGCTGTGCGTCGTGGATACCGTGGCGCGACATCTCAGCAGCGTCCAGGTCCATGCATTGCACGATCTCGCCAAACTCGCGGCCGAAACCCTGGTCCATGCCGGACATGCGGTGAGCGCGGCGCGCGCTGCCGAGGAGACAACGAGGGCGCACGCCGGCCATCGTCCCGGCGACAGCGCCTAGACGCTGTCGCGTTCAGCCAGTCCGCCCGGGCGCGGTGGCGCGCGGGCGGAGGGTGGCCGCGCGCGTGGCCCGGTTGTACAGCGCGCCCCCGGCCATCAGCACGCAGGTGCCCAGAAAAACGGCGCGCATGCCGATGTGGCCGCCGACGAAGCCGCCGGCGAGCGGGCCGATCACCTGACCCGAATACTGCGCGGAGGTGGAGTAGCCAAGCATGTTGCCGGCCACGCTGGCGGGCACGTTGTGCCGGATGACGCTCGCCACGCACGGCAGCAGGCCCCCCAGCGCCAGGCCCATCAGAAAGCGCAGCCCGATGAGTTGCCAGGCCTGTGTCACGAACGCCTGCGGCACCAGCAGCACCGCGGAGGCCGCGAGGCAGCCGATGATCACATTCCAGTGTCCGATCCGGTCGGCGAGCTTGCCCAGGCGGGAGGCCGACACGATGCTCCCGAGTGCCGCGGCCGACATCACCAGGCCGGAGACGAACGTCACGTGCCGGGCGTCGACGAGCTGCGCGACATACACCGTGATGATCGGCTCGATCGACATGTTCGCGAGCATCAGCAGCATCCCGGTCAGCAGCATCGCCACCACGGGACGTTTGTCGGCGAGCGTGTGCCAGCCTTCGCGCGGCGCGTCGGGCTGGCGCTGGCGTGCGTTGGCGGGGCGCTCCTCCCGGATCAGCAGCGTCGTCGCCAGGAAGGCCACGAAGATCAGCGCGCCGGAAGCGAAGAACGTCGCCCGGATACCGATGATCGGCGGCAGCGAACCGCCGATCATCGGGCCGGCGATATTGCCCGCCATGATGCCCGAGGACAGGATGCCCAATGCCCAGCCGGTGCGGTGTTTCGGCGTTTGCGTGGCGACCAGGATCGTGGAGCCCGACGCATAGCCGCCCAGCAACCCGGCAAGCAGGCGCAGCGCGACCAGTTGCCAGACGTTCTGCGACAAACCGATCAGCGCCATCGCCACCGCCATGCCCAGACTGGCGCGAATCAGCATCAGCTTGCGGCCGTAGCGGTCGGCCAGCCGGCCCCAGAGCGGCGCCGTCAGTGCCGCGGTGAAGAAGGTCGCGCCGAACGCGGCGCCCGACCATTCGACGATCGCCGCGTGATTCCTGACGCCGAGCTGCGCGACATACAGCGGCAGGAAGGGCAGCAGCAGCGTCATGCCGACGATGGTCGTGAACGAACCGAAGACGCAGACATAGAGATTGGCGCGCCAGTGGCGGGCACCGGCGTCGGGGGAGGGCGGGGCGCTGGCGCGGTCGGCTTCGGTGGGGGCGACTGGCGCAGTTGCTGCGGTCGATGACGTCGATGCGGCTGCCGCGGGCGTTGCCGGAATGCGGGTCGTCTGCTTATTCATGGTGTTCTCCGACGATCGCGAAACCGCGTGCGCGCAGGCCGCGCTGGTCTTCACGCAATGACCGGAGCAGGCGGTCGCGCGTATGGCGCACATGCTGCGCCGCCGCGAGCGCGGCGTCGGCCGGCTGTCGGCTGCGGATCAGGTCGGCGATCTGCCGGTGCTCCCGCCATGCCTGTTCGCGTCCCGCGTCCGTGCGGATCTCCAGCCAGCGGGGCCGCGACAGGCGGGTCATCACGTCGCCGATCGATTTCAGCAAAAAGGCGTTGCCCGCGAGGCGCGCCAGCACCATATGGAAATCCGTCCCGAGACGATGCGATGCTTCCCGGGAGGTCCCGGTCGTGCCCGCGTCCAGCAGCAGCGCCAATGCGTCCAGATCGGCATCGGAGGCGCGCTCGCAGGCCAGCCGCACCGATGCGGCCTCCAGCGGTTCGCGATATTCCATCAGCGCGTCGATCTCGCCGAGGTCGATCGGCGCGACGATCCAGTTGCGTCCTTCGCGGCGTACCAGGTCCTCGGTCTCGAGACGCAGCAACGCCGCGCGTACCGGCGTGCGCGACCCGTCGAAGCGGGTTTCGAGCGCGCGCTCGCTCAGCCGTTCGCCCGGGCCCAGCGCCAGCGACAGGATGCTCTCGCGCAATTGGGCATGAATGGAAAGGGTCTGGGACATCGTGCCTCCGTGGGTTTGACGACATGGTATCCCATGATGGTATCCCAGTGCAGGCAAAAGAATCGATGCTTGTCGGTTCAGGCGCAGCAGGCGTCAATTCACCATCAATATGCAGGATGACGGATATTTTTCGATCGATGAATCCACCGTGAGAAGCTGCATCCCTTCAACCGTCGCCTGGGCAATCAGCAAACGATCGAAAGGATCCCGATGGAGGCGTGGCAGCTTTTCCACTTCGAGCGTATGCCTGGGCGTAATGTTCAACGGCAGGTATCCCGACAGGAGAAAATCCGCTTCCGCCTCCGCAGCCGTACCGGGGACGTCGCCACCCATCGAATGCCTGATCGCGATTTCCCACGTGTTTACCGCGCTGAAGTAGATGTCGTTGCCACTATCGAGGATGAGATCGCGTGCGCGTCGGGTCAGTCTCACATCGTCCGTGATCGCCCAAAGGGCAATATGCGTATCCAGAAGCAATTTCATGCCTCGGTTTCCTTTCCCTCGAAAAGATCGGCGATTTCCTCGTTGGCCGCGTCGAACGTGTCCGGCATCCTGTATTTGCCGGCGGCAAAGCCGATGCGTCGTGAAACATCCTGCCTTGCAGTGGACAACGGCACGATTCGCGCGGCGGGAACGCCGTTGCGCGCGATGATCACCTCGCTTTCCTGACCGCTGGCTATTTGCTCGACCAAGGCTGACAGGTTCGACTTCGCTTCGTGCATGTTGATGACTGGCATGACCGACTCCGAGATTAGCTAGGGTTAGCTAATTATAGCGGATGAGCCGTTCGGTGCGAGCTCAGAGAAGATTGACCCATGTTGAAAAACGCGAAGGGACCGGGGAATTCGGAATCTGCTCGCCGCGTGCTGCGTGCCGCTGCAACCGATGGAGATCGTGCCGAGCCGGCGTGCGTGGACTCTCGGCAGGATTCCATCCATCGGCCCTGCGCGGCACGGTCGAGTGCTTCGTCCGCCCACGGGTTGATGCTCTTCCCGCTTGCCGCAGCGGCGATCGCCACCGCGGCATGCACCTTTGGACGAATCTGCAGCATCAGCTTGCCCGACGCGGGCTTCTGCGGGTTGCGCCCGGTCTTCGCGCAGTCTTCCAGATAGTGATCGACGCCCGCGTGAAAGTCCGCCTCCAGCTCTGCGACGGTTGCACCGTCTGGCAGTGAGGGCGCGTGGCAAACTGATGGGTAGAAATGGGCCAAGTCTTAGATCGTGTCTAATATTTGACCCGTTTCGCCAATGAAAAAGGCCCACGCATCGCTGCGTGGGCCTTTTAAATTCGGTGGTGGGGCGTGAGTGACTCGAACACTCGACCTACGGATTAAGAGTCCGCTGCTCTACCAACTGAGCTAACGCCCCCCGAGAGGCCGAATTATAGTACAGGTTCTCCCGCGAAAGCTAGCCCCTTTTGCGAAATTCTTTCATGGCTCGTGTTTGTCCTTCGCGCACGATTTGACCGCGTCGCGGCGGCGACGTTCAGCTCAACCGTTCGAGCACCCCGGTGTTCGCGACGCTGGTCGTATCCCCCTGCCGGTAGGCAAGCAGATTCCGGAAGGTCGAACCGAAATACAGCTCGTAGCTTTCCCGCTCGACATAACCGATATGGGGGGTGCAGATCGCATTCTCCATGCGCAGGAGGCTGTGGCCCTGCAGGATCGGCTCGGATTCGAAGACGTCGACGGCCACCATGCCTGGCCGGCCGCGGTTCAACGCGCTGATCAGGCCGTTTTCTTCCACCAGTTCGGCGCGGCTGGTGTTGACGAAGAGGGCATCCGGTTTCATCTGCGCCAGGTCCTCGACGGTGATGATGCCCTGGGTCTCCCCGGTCAGCCGCAGATGCACGGTCAGCACGTCGCTCTGTTCGAACAACGCGGTGCGCGAGGCCGCGACCTGATGGCCCGCCGCGCGCGCCGCGCTTTGCGACTGTTCGCGACCCCAGACCAGCACGTCCATGCCGAACGCGCGGCCGTAGCCCGCGACCAGGCTGCCGATGCGGCCATACCCCCAGATGCCGAGCGTCTGCCCGCGCAGCACCCGTCCCAGGCCGAAATTCGGCGGCATCGCCGCGGCGCGCAACCCGGACTGCTGCCAGGCGCCCTGCTTGAGGTTCGCCACGTACTGCGGCAGGCGGCGTTGCGCGGCCATGATCAGCGACCAGGTCAGCTCGGCGGGCGCGATCGGCGACCCCTTGCCTTCGAGCACGACGACGCCCCGCTCGGTACAGGCGTCGAGGTCGACATGCGCGCCCACCCGACCGGTCTGCGCAATGATTTTCAGACGGGGCAGTTTGTCGAGCAGCTGCGCGGTGATGCGCGTGCGTTCGCGAATCAGCACCAGTGCTTCCGCGTCCGCCAGGCGGCTGGCCAGATGGCCGACGCCGCGCACGCTGTTGTTGTAGACCGACACGGTGTGGTCCGCCAGCAAACCAAAGGCGTCGAGCTTGCGCACGGCATCTTGATAATCGTCAAGAATGGTGATTTTCAAGACCGTCTCCCCAGGGTGGTGCACCGTTGGCGGCGCGATGATAAGCAAAAAAGAAAACCGCCGGTGCTGCGGTGGAATATTGTCGCACCTGGCGCCTTTCGGCAAAACTGGAGCAGATTCAAACTGTTCCGACAGCGTAATGGCTAGTTGAGTCCCAATCGGCGATTCGGTTCAACTTCTTTTTGAGCATGACGACAGTGATGCCACGATTCCAGGAAGAAAGCCAAAAATCTTGGTAACGAGGTGTCACAGGCAAGCATGTTTCGGTGTGAAGTAGGACAATTCGCCTAGGCGAACGCATTTTCGTGCGGATTGCCGAATCGGAGTGGTTATGGATCAATTGCAGTCAATGCGCGTTTTCGTGAAAGTGGCCGACCTGGGCAGCTTCGCTCGCGCCGCGACCCAGCTCGACATGTCCAATGCGGTCGTGACCCGCCATGTCGCGGATCTGGAAGGGCGGCTGGGCACGCGCCTGATGAACCGGACGACCCGCAGCCTGTCGTTGACGGAAGCGGGCCAGGTCTACCTGGAGCGCACTCGGCAGATCCTCGAGGAACTTGACGACGCCGAACAGATGGTGCTGGAACGCACCCATGAGCCGATCGGCACCCTGCGCATCGTCGCGCCGGTGGTATTCGGCATGCACAACTTCGGCCAGGTGCTGCGGGACTACACGCAGCGCTACCCGCGGGTGATTCCCGACATCACGCTGGTCGACCGCAGCGTCGATCTGGTGGAGGAGGGGTTCGATGTCGGCATTGCGATCGCACGCAACATTCGCAGCGCGAGCGTCGTCAGCCGCCGTCTCACGACGGGCTGCCTCGTGGTGTGCGCAGCGGGAACGTACCTGCAGCGGCACGGTCCGGTCGAACATCCGTCGGCGCTCGCCACGCATGCGTGCCTGACCCTGAACCCCGGCGTGTCGGGAGACGAGCACCTGTTCGAAGGTCCCGACGGTCAGACGCGCGTGCGTCCCCACAGCGTGATCCTCGCGAACAACACCGAGATGCTGCGCCAGTTCGCGCTGCAGGGCATGGGGATCGCGATCCTGCCGAGCTATCTGATCGGCAAGGACCTGGCGCGCGGCGCGCTGGTGCCGCTGTTGC
>JBPBQT010000519.1:0-8769 GCA_050955065.1 Janthinobacterium lividum
TGGCCTCGGCATTCGAAACATTGGCACGGCCCGATCGTTTTTTCAGATGCACCATCAGCAGTGAAATGGCTGCGGGTGTCATGCCGGACATGCGTGATGCCTGTCCGATGGTTTCCGGCCGGTGGTCGTTCAACTTTTGACAGGCCTCGAACGACAGACCACGCACGTCCTTATAATCCAGGTCGGACGGCAAACGGGTATTTTCATGCGTTTCGTTGCGCACGATTTCATCCGCCTGACGATTGATATAGCCCTCGTATTTAATACCGATTTCCACCTGCTCTTCGATTTGAGCACGGGTGATATCGTCGGCGCTGAGTATCGACTCGGGACGCAAGACGCCTTCCCGAACCGACATCAACGCCTGGTAGGTCACCTCTGGCCGCCGTAACAATTCGGCCAAACTGTATTCGTGGTCAATCGGCTTGCCGAGCAATATCCGGGCAGATTCCTCTGGCAACGTTTTCGGGGTCACCCATGTCGTGGACATTCGATGTGTTTCACGTGAAACAGCGTCACGCTTTGCTTCGAACGCCATCCACCGTGCATCGTCGACCAGGCCCAACTCACGTCCGATCTCGGTCAACCGCAGGTCCGCGTTGTCTTCTCGCAAACTCAAACGGTATTCCGCGCGACTGGTGAACATGCGGTACGGTTCTGAAACGCCACGCGTGACCAGGTCATCCACGAGAACGCCCAGATACGCCTGATCACGACGCGGCGTCCATGCCTCCCGTCCCTGCGCGCGTCTTCCCGCGTTCAGACCTGCCAACAGCCCCTGCGCTCCGGCCTCTTCATAGCCAGTCGTGCCGTTGATCTGGCCCGCGAAAAACAAACCATCGATCGCCTTGGTTTCCAGCGATGCCTTGAGTCCACGAGGATCATAGTAGTCGTACTCGATCGCATAGCCCGGTCGCAGGATATGCGCGTTCTCGAGCCCCGCCATCGAATGGACCAATGCGAGTTGTATGTCGAACGGCAAACTGGTGGAGATACCGTTTGGATAATATTCGTTCGTCGTCAGGCCTTCTGGCTCAAGAAAAATCTGATGTGACGTTTTCGATGCAAACCGGTGGATCTTGTCTTCGATCGAAGGACAGTAGCGTGGCCCCACGCCCTCGATGACGCCGGTATACATCGGCGAGCGGTCCAGGCCGCCCCGGATGATGTCGTGCGTAACTTCATTCGTATGGGTCACCCAGCAAGGCATCTGCTCGGGGTGCTGCTCCACCCTGCCCAGAAAGGAGAACACCGGAATGGGATCCAGATCGCCCGGTTGTTCCTGGAGCTTCGAAAAGTCGATCGACCGGCCATCGATACGAGGCGGCGTGCCGGTCTTCAGACGACCCTGCGGCAGTTTCAATTCCTTCAGGCGCATCGACAACGATACGGACGCCGGATCGCCCGCGCGGCCGCCGGTATGGTTGTTCAAGCCCACGTGGATCTTGCCGTCGAGGAAGGTACCGGCCGTCAGTACGATCGTCTTCGAGCGAAATCGGATGCCGACCTGCGTCACCGCACCGACCACACGTTCCCCTTCCACCATCAGGTCGTCGACTGCCTGCTGAAAAAGCCAGAGATTCGGCTGATTTTCAAGGCGGCGGCGGATCGCCTGTTTGTAAAGCAGTCGATCGGCCTGGGCGCGTGTAGCGCGGACCGCCGGCCCCTTGGACGAATTAAGGATGCGAAACTGGATGCCCGCTTCGTCGGTCGCCGCCGCCATCGCGCCGCCCAACGCATCGATTTCCTTTACCAGGTGACCTTTGCCGATGCCGCCTATCGAAGGGTTGCAACTCATCTGTCCAAGCGTTTCGATATTGTGCGTCAAAAGCAGGGTTTTGCAACCCATGCGGGCAGCAGCAAGCGCAGCCTCGGTTCCTGCATGGCCGCCTCCCACCACGATGACATCAAACTCACTTGGAAAATGCATTGCCTTCTTGCGCGCACTGGCGCGTACCTGGGGAAAAGTGGATGGCGGATTATAACGCTGTTAGCCTGGCCGGTCGGTCCAGCCAATCTGATTATGTCTCTGGAGAAAGATGCGCAACGCCATAGGACCGCGTTTCGGTCTCCCGCCCGAAAGGGGCAAACGCCGTGGGCCTGCAGAAGCGCATGACCCCTTGCGGCCCATGTGCGGACCTGCGCCGATCTCGGCCAGGCTGCAGCCGGATCGGCAACCCGCCCTCACAATGCAGGCGAACGAAGACGCTGATGCCTCCATCTCGTGCACCACGTCGCATGCTAAAAATCACATGCGGGTACGAGAGGCCACTTTGTTTCACGTGAAACAATACGTTCCCATTCGACCGTTCCATGGAGAACATCCATGCATTTGCAGCTGGCCTTGCTTTTTCCGTGGCTGCAATTTTTTACCGCGGGCGTTCTGTCGCCGGAATCATCTGCCTTGTACTGCAGTTGACGATCATCGGCTGGATTTCCGCCGCCATCGGGTCTGCGTATGCACTGAGCCAATCCAAGACCGATCGAAAATCCAACTGGCAGACCGATCGAATCGATCGAATCGATAACGTTGCCGGCAGGTTTTCTGATGCTTGCGTGCTCATGCCTCGAAAGCATCCGCACAAAATAAAAGCGCCACCGGTGTGACCCGGCAGCGCTTTTTGGTGTGGTACTTTGTACCTTATTGTCTCCTCGATTCTCCGCCCACTAATGCTGTGCTTCGAACTGTAGAGAGAATAATCAAGAGCGAAGCGAGCATCAAGTTAGCATTTACCCTAGGGCAAATGTACCGGCAAGCGATGTCACAACTGCCGGCCCGGAATCTGGCGCAGGTGGTCCAATGGCAACGGCCCACCCCGTTTGAAGGTTTTCAGAACGATATTGGACCGTACGCTGTCCACGCCGGGCACGCGCATCAGCTTCTTCATGACGAACTCGGACAAGGTGTTCAGATTGGGCGCCACGATGCGCAGGAAGTAATCCGCGTCACCCACCACCGCATGGCACTCCAGCACTTCCGGCAGCGAGTCGATCTCCTGCTGAAATCGTTCTATGCTCGAATCGTTGTGATGCTTGAGCTTCAGGCTGGTGAAGGCAATCACGTCCAGGTTCAACGCTTCGGGGCGCAGCATGACCTGATACCCGTCGATCACTCCGACCGCTTCCAGACGCTGCAGGCGACGTCCTATCTGGGAGGCCGACAATGGAATCCGCTCACCCAGCTGTTGATGCGTGGCGCGCCCGTGTCGCTGCAGTTCATCGAGCAGCGCCAGGTCAAAATTATCCATTTCCACCATGACCATTCCCTGCATTGGCATTTGATAAATGCATTATTACCGCATGTCGGCATTGCAACAAAAGTAAACCCTGCAAGCACCCTGCTTTCCTTCGCAACAATGTGCAAGTCCGGCGTTCCCGCCAGTGTTCTGCGGCGGCGCAATCCATCCCGCCGACAATCCGCGCAGCACCAGCGGATTTATGGAAGAATAGCGCGCATACGCAGCATTGAACGCGACCGCGGGGGGGGTAAGACACGATGTCGGAACCGCTTTTACTTTCATCAGATATGCGCGCCGCGCTTGCGGCCCTGGGCTGGGCGCCGACGGCCGGCCGCGATGCGATCCGCAAACGTTTCCAGTTCGCCGATTTCAATGCGGCCTTCGGTTTCATGACACGCGTTGCGTTGAAGGCGGAACAGATGCAACATCACCCGGAATGGTCGAACAACTGGAACACGGTTGAAATCACATTGTCGACGCACGATGCCGGCGGATTGTCCGATTTCGACAACCAGCTTGCCCGGTTTATCGAAAAGGCGGCGCGGATCAGTCCCTAGTTCCGTCCGGGTTCCACCCTCGGTCCGGCCCGGGCTACAAGCGCCCCTGCCCGGCGCGGCGTCACCGGCTCGGTCCTTCCTGTACGTGTTTTCGAATCACCGCCGGTGCGCCCTGATTCACTTCTTTCCGGCGGGCCTCTTGTCCCGCTTTCAGGGGCCTGTTCGACACACCGCGTTTCCGCGTCTCGAACCTGTCCCTTCACCATCGTACCGAGTTCAAAGATGCGACTCCTCCTAGTGGAAGACGACCGCCCGATCGCCCGTGGCATTCAAAGCAGCCTGGAACAAGCCGGTTTCGTCGTCGATATGGTCCACGACGGCATATTCGCCGAACAGGCACTTTCGCAGAATCGACACGATCTGATCGTGCTGGATCTGGGCCTGCCAGGCATCGACGGCATGACGCTGCTGACACGCTTCCGGCAGGTCAACCGTCACACGCCGGTGATCATCCTCACCGCGCGCGACGAACTTCACGACCGTGTACAGGGCCTTTCCAGCGGTGCCGACGATTACATCGTCAAGCCGTTCGAACTCGCCGAACTCGAGGCGCGGATTCGCGCGGTCGCACGCCGTAGCGGTCCGCATCAGGACACCCCCCGCCCCGAGGTTTCGCTCGGCGGCCTGCGCCTTTCCGGCGTCGATCGCCGGATTTTCAACGATGAAAAGCCGGTCGAGCTCTCGCCGCGTGAATTCGCAGTGCTGGAACTGCTGTTGTTGCGGCATGGCCGCGTGGTCAGCAAGGCGCAGCTGCAGGATCATCTGACGCATTTCGGCGGCGATCTGGGCGATACCGCCATCGAAGTGTACGTTCACCGGGTAAGGCGCAAGCTCGAACACTGCCGGGTCGAAATCGTCACCGTGCGCGGCTTCGGCTATCTGCTGCAGGAAATCCGCGCCTGAGGGGTTGCATGCCGTGCCGCTGACTCCCTTCCCTTCCCCGACCCTTCCCAGCCTGCGGCACTCGATGCTGCGCCGCCTCGCCGCGCCGCTGTCGATTCTTGCACTGGCCAGCGGCACGTTCGCCTACTGGCTCGCCTGGCAGTACACCGCGCATGTCGTCGACCGGTCGCTGGTCGATCTGGCGAATGCCGTCGCCCAGCAGATCCGCATTTCCGGCGACGAAGCGCGGTTTTCCGTGCCCCCGCTGGCGCGGGCCATGTTCTCGGATCCGGTGGATCAGCTCGTGTACCGCGTGACGGAAGACGAGTTGCATCTGGCCGGCCAGCAGGACCTGCCGAGCACGGGAACCGGTGTGCGCCGGGTCAATCAGGCGCTCGTCTTCGATGCCCGTTTTCGCGGCACCGATGTCCGGATCGCCCAGGTCCGCGTCCCGCTGTCCCATGGCCGGCAGGCACTGGTGGAGGTCGGACAGCGCGTGGAGCGCCGATTGCGGCTCGCGGCCGAGTTTCTGCTGGCCATCATGACGCCGTTGCTGCTGCTGTTGGTGGCCGGCTGGCTGATTGTCTGGCGGGTCGTGAACCAGCAACTGATTCCATTGACGACGCTGGCCGACACGTTGAACCGGCAGACGCACATGTCGCTCGAACCCGTCGACGAGACCCTGGTGCCGGCCGAAATCCGGCCGTTGACCGGCGCGCTGAACGCCCTGCTCGAACGGCTGGGCGTCGCGCTCGACGCGCAGCGCAAATTCATCGCCGACGCCGCGCATCAATTGCGCACGCCCCTCACCGCGGTCAAGCTGCATGCCGATCAGGCGGCCACGTCCAACGATCCGCAGCGCGTCGCAACGGCGATTCAGGAACTCCGTTCCTCGGCCAACCGCGCGGTGCGTCTGTCGAATCAGTTGCTGTCGCTCGCGCGCGCCGAACCGGGCGAACAGGCCGCGCATTTCGTCATGGTGAACGTCAGCGTGCTGGCATTCGAGACCGGCGCCGAGTGGGTGCCGCGCTCGCTCGCTCGTCGCGTCGATCTGGGTTTCCAGAGCTGGCCCGATGTCGCCGAGGGCACAACGGACCCCGACGCGGCCGCCGGTCTGCCGGCACCGCTGTACGTCCGCGGCAATCCGACTCTGCTCAGGGAGGTTCTCGCCAACCTCATCGACAACGCGTTGAAGTATGTTCCGCCGCATCGGCCGGACGACGCACGCATCACCGTCAAGGTAGGACGGGTTGACGTCGCGGCGCGCGAATATGTCGAACTGGTCGTCGAGGACAATGGCCCGGGCGTGGATGCCGGGGCCCAGCATGAATTGTTCGAGCGCTTTTTCCGGGGCGATGCGAACCCGGCCGCCGAGGGCGGTGCGGGACTGGGGCTGGCGATCGTGCAGGACATCATCCGGCTGCATCAGGGCGCGGTGCGCTACGAGGACGCGCCGGGCGGCGGATCGCGGTTCATCGTGCGCCTGCCGCTCTACGAATCGAGCCCGTCAGCGGCTCCGGGCGGAGCGCCCCTTGTCGGCGAGCATGGTGCCGCGGCAGTTCGGTGAACCGCACAGACACAGATAATCGCGTTTCACCTTTTTCGTGTGCCTGCCGTCCAGCACCAGACCATAATCGTAATACAGTTCCTCGCCCGCAGCGATGTCCCGCGCCGCATCGATCAGGATGCGGCCGTCGACTTCCTCGGCGTCGCAATTCGGCGAGCACGAGTGGTTGATCCAGCGGGAACTGTTGCCGCCGTGCAGGCCGTCGATGACCCGCCCGTCCTCCAGCGCGAAATAAAACGTGTGATTCGGCTGCGCCGGATCGTGCGGATGGCGGCGCAGCGCTTCCTCCCACGAAATCTTCTCGCCCTTGTATTCGAAGATACGCTCGCCGGCGGCGATCGGCAGCCGGGCAAACACGCCCCGGCCATGGATGCCGGAGCGGCGAACGGCGATTCTGCGGAAGGTCATCGGGGTCGCTGCCCAATAAATCGAGAGATGATCGGAGCGGGTCTGACGGACAGCTCAGCGCTGAAGGCGGTTCGTATCGCCGAACAGGTCCTTCAGGCCATGAGGCTGCGAGCGCCAGTACTGCGGCGGCGAGCTTACCTGCGCGCCCAACGTCGCCGCGGCGTGCCACGGCCAGCGCGGATCGTACAGCATCGCGCGCGCGATGGCGACCATATCCGCCTGACCGGTCGATACGATGGTTTCGGCCTGCACCGCATCGGTAATCATGCCCACGGCCATCGTCGGGATCTGCGTCTCGCGCCGGATCCGTTCCGCGAAAGGCAACTGGTAGCCCGGGCCGACGGTGATTTTCTGATGAGGCGAAACGCCGCCGCTCGACGCATCCAGCCAGTCGCATTCCCGCGCTTTCAGAACCTTGACGAATTCAACCGTCTCGTCGATGTTCCAGCCGCCCTCGACCCAGTCGCTGGCCGAAACACGCACCCCTACCGGGATATCGAGCGGAACCGCCGCGCGCACGGCATCGAACACCTCGAGCGGGAAACGCATGCGGTTTTCCAGCGACCCGCCATAAGCGTCGGTGCGGCGATTCGCAATGGGCGAGAGAAACTGATGCAGCAGGTAGCCATGCGCGGCATGGAGTTCGATCGCTTGAATGCCCAGCCCGACCGCACGTTTCGCGGTTTCGACGAACGCCTGGCGAAGTCGTTCGAGACCGGCGTCGTCGAGCGCGATCGGCGCATCTTCGCCTTCCGCATGCGGCACCGCCGAAGGCGCCACCGTCTGCCAGCCGCCAGCGGCGACGCTTATCTGCTTGCCCCCTTCCCAGGGTACCTGCGTCGAGGCCTTGCGCCCGGCATGGCCGATCTGCATGCCGACGGGAATATCGGAGTACCGACGGATCGTGGCCAATACGCCGGCAAGCGCGGCTTCGGTCTGGTCGTCCCACAGACCCAGATCCCCCGCGGTGATGCGACCGATCGGTTCAATGGCGACGGCTTCGGTCAACAGCAGGCCGGCGCCGGAAAACGCCAGTTGCCCGAGATGCACTTCATGCCAACCGGTCGCCTTGCCCTGTTCGGCCGAATACTGGCACATGGGCGAAACAACGATGCGATTGGGGAGGGTCAGACCACGGAGGGAGTACGGGGAGAATAGCTTACTCATGGCAGTCGGGAAGGTAGGCTGAAATCGGAAAAAGCATGGCGATTCGTTGCCACGGATCGATCATTCAGCATAGCACGCCCCTTTCCGCATCGTTCGGGACGGCCTGGACGACGTGCCGGACGCGCGGGCCCGGCAGCCGCCGGGTGGCGTTGCCAGGGCAATGGGAGCGGGGGCGGGTGCAGTCCCGTCCCCCGCCGTTCACTCAGACGGGCTGAATGAAGATCTTCCAGTTTTTCTTCTGTTTCGCTTCGCTGCCCAGATCCCAGGCGTGGCAATCGAGCCGCACGCCCGTGTCCGGATAATCGATCAACAACGCATTACAGTGATGCACCGGCGCGGCGGAACGCGCGCGGCGCGTGGTCTTGCGCGCGGTCTTCGTTTCCTTGGCCAGATCCGCAAGGGGTTCGAAATGTTCGCAACTCAAGCACATGCGGTGCGCGGGGATCTGCGCCTTGACCTCGAGTTCGCGAATCATCTTCAACAGCGAGCGGTACAACGCAGCCTGTTCTTCCGTCGGTAGGGAAGACGCAGCCGATTGCAAAAAATTCGGCCAGAGCGCCGCGCGTTTCGCCGCCGTGCGCCCCTTGGGCGTCAGTTTCACCGCGAGCGCGCGACCGTCGTCGACAGCCCGGCGCTTCTCCACCAGCCCCTTGGATTCCAGCGTACTGACCGCGTCACTGGTTGTTGCAGCCGTCAATGCCGTCTGACGAGCGATCTCGCCCAGACGCAATGCGGTCTTGCCCTGCATCAGCAAGACCAGGATCTCACCTTGTGTCGGCGTCAGTCCGGCGCTTTCGGCCCAACTCCAGGCCTGGCTACGCATGGCCGTGCTCAGACGCAGCAACCCATGGGTGATACGCCCCATCACCTCTTCGCCATACACCGCTTCACTCATCGATATCCACTCTTAAACGTTACTGTTAGCAGGGCTAAAGCGTTGACGCCCCCT
>JBPBQT010000520.1:0-8582 GCA_050955065.1 Janthinobacterium lividum
GATGAGCAGATCGCGCGTCGTGTCACCGAGGTCGGCGATGCGCCCGGCGAGCGCGTTGACCTGCACGCCCCGGAAATGGCCCCCGGTAACGTCGAAACCCAGCCGGCGGCCGTCGACGAAAAACCGTCCCGCGACATTGTCGAACGCGGGCCAGCGTTCCTCGTCGCCATTGGCCAGGATGATGGCCGGGTGCGGCGACAGGTCCACCTTGCCGTGCGCGAACGGCGCGCTGATGCGGAACACGCTCGCCTCGTGCGGCGCGCCGTCGGTGTCGACGCCGTGCGGGTAGGGCAGGTCCGGCAGGCGGCCATGGATGTCGAAACGGGCCTCACGGGTGTCGCCCGCCAGGAACGCATGGGCGAGATAGCCGCGCAGCGCCGCGCCGATCGAGGTCGGCAGATAGCGCGGGATCGACGGCACCGCGGCCCGGTCGAGCCGGCCGCTCAGGTCGAGCCGGCCGAGCCCGGCGTGATGCAGGTCCGCCTGGAAGCGCGCCTGCAGTTGCCCGGCCGCGTCCGCGTTCGCGAAATGCAGCGCGGTGAGCCGCGCGTCGAGGTGCGGCTGGCCGCCGGGCGCGGACAGGGTCCAGCGGGCCTCGCCGTCGAGCGTGTCGAACGTCAGCGTAGGGGCGTCGAACATGCCCCGGATCGTCAGCGCCGCGTCGCGCGAGGCCAGCGTCAGGTGCCCGCCGCCTTCGTCCGCGTCGATCACGCCGCGCAGATTGTGGAACCCCGGCTGACCGATGTGCGGGTGGCCGGCGGCATTGAGCCCGGGCGCCTCGGGCTGCGCCGCGAGGCTCACGCCGTCCAGACGCGCATGCACGTTGTAGTGCTGGAGCGGCTGGTTGCCGTGCACGCGGGCGTCGCTCGCCGCCGCCGCGTCGGCCGGCGCCTGACGTTCCCATGTCGCCCGATAGTCGGTCAGCACGCCCTGCGGGTCGAAACGGTCGAGATTGTGCTGCAGGCGCGTGGGCATCGGCAGCGCGCGGCTGAAGTCGGCCAGCAGGCCGATATCGACGACATCGCCCGAGAGGCTGATCCGCTCGCCGCGGCCGATGCTCGCGGGCCGGAACGCGCCGTCAAAGCGTGCGACGTCGAGCACGCGCGTGACCGGCGTGCCGTCGGGAAGATCCGGCTGGTCGGCCACTTCGAACGAGACATCGCGGATCGACGTGAAGTACGCAGCGCCACGCCTGCCCGCCGCGAAGCGCAGCGCGATGCGCGGCAGCGTCAGCGCCGGCAGATGGGGCCTGACCTGGAGCGCCAGATCCTGCCCGCGCAACGCGCCGCTGAGCTGGTCGGGCCGGCCGGCGGTGAAATGCAGCCACGCCTGGGTCTGCAACCGGCCCGCGTTCGCGGCGATCGGCAGGGCGACATGGCGGCCGAGCCTGACGAGATCGAGCGTCGAGCTGTTCAGGTAGACGGTGCCGGTCCAGTTTTTCGGGTTGCCGATGGCGCCGGCGCGACCCTCGAGCAGACTGTCGAGCGCGCCGGCGAACAGCGCGTGGCGGAATTGCGCGCGCAGGTCGAGCGTGCCGAGCGCGGGATCGTCGAACGCGCCCTGCGCCCCGAGCCGGTGCGCGTGCCCCGCGTTGAACAGCGCGAGGCGCAGGTCGCGCAGCGTCAGTTCCGGCGCGTCGCGCGTCGCGTCGCGCCAGTGCAACGCCGTGTGCCGGATGACGATCGCGCGCTGGGCGAGCAGCCAGTTCGAGAAGCCGTACGGATTGCCGCCACGTTTGCCGAGCGTCACGCCGGCGATCGCGATGCGGCCGTCGCGCCCGCGCGTGGCCACCAGGTCGGCACCGTCGATTTCGAGACGGGTGAAGATCGGTTTCAGGTGCAGCAGCGAACGCCAGGCGAGAACCGCGCGCGCGGAATCGACCCGCAGCGCGGGACGGCCGTCGGCGCCCTGGACCTGCAGACCCGATACGGTGATTTCCGGCGACAGCGACGGCCAGCGCGCGTCGAGCCGGCCGATATGCACCGGCGCGCGCAGCGCCTTGCTCGCGGCTGCCTCGATGCGCGGGCGGAATGCATCGATATGCGGCAGGATGCCGTAGCGCAACGCGAGTACGGCCGTGCCCACCCCGAAGTAGAGCACGAGAGCGAGGCCCAGCAGAGCGCGCAGCAGGAAGCGCAGTCCCCGGTTGGGCGCGCGCTCGTTCGCAGGCGGCGGACTTCTACTGGAATCGGCAGGATCGGAAGGCGCGCGGCGATCGGGCATGCTGCGTGGAGGCGGACGGGCTATGGTAATTTCAGGATGTTGCTCCAATGTAACACAACGTCCGGCATCTGCCCGCCGCGGTGGCGCGACCCGCCAGGAATTCGAGATCCGTGATCATGGTTCAGACAAACTGTCTTTCAGAGCGCTTCACAGGCCTGCTGTGCGCCGAGTATTCGCGCTTCGCGAAAAGGACGTTCCAGGCGCGTCCGGAAGTGCGCGACTTCGTCGCCGCGCGGTATCGCGCGCCGCTGACGCGGCAGGCGCTGGAGGCGCACTTCGACGCCCATCTCGGCGCGCTGTTCGCGGCGCTTCCTGCGGCGGCACGGGCGCACGATGCCGACGCGCGTCACGAGGCGCTGTGCGCCGCCCTGCGGCTGTTGCGCACCGATGTGTTCTGTCTGCTGATGGAGCGCGATCTCGCCGGGCTGGCCGGACTCGACGAGGTCACGGGCACGATGAGTGATCTGGCCGAGGTGGCGGTGGGACGCGCGCTCGCGTCGATCGAACGCGCGCTGAGCGCGACGTTCGGCGCGCCGCAGACCGGGCTGCAGACCGGGCCGTCGGACGCGGCCGCTCCCCGGCTGCCACTGACGCTGGGCATCGTCGGCATGGGCAAGCTGGGCGGGCGCGAGCTGAACGTGTCCTCGGACATCGACCTGATCTTCGTCTACGAGGAGGAGGGCGAAACGGCCGGCGGGACGCGTCCGGCGATCTCGAATCACGACTTCTTCACGCGGGTGGCCCGCAAGCTGATCGGTGCGCTCGCCGAACGCACCGCCGAGGGCTACGTGTTTCGCGTCGACATGCGGCTGCGGCCGAATGGCGACTCCGGACCGCTGGTGGCCAGTCTCGCGATGCTGGAGGAATATTTCTACGTGCAGGGGCGCGAATGGGAGCGCTATGCGTGGATCAAGGGGCGGCTGCTGCCGCCCGCCGGCGGTGACGGCGGCGACGGCGACGGCGGCCGCAACGACAGCGACGGCGGCCGCAACGACAGCGGCAATGATGGCAACGACGCGCATCGACGGCTGGCGGCGCAGCTCGACGCGCTGGTGCGGCCGTTCGTCTATCGCCGCTATCTCGACTTCGGCGTGATCGACGCGATCCGTTCGCTGCACGAGCAGATCGGGCAGGAGGCGCGACGGCGCGCCTCGTTGCGCCCGGACCTCGCCGACGACGTCAAGCTCGGGCGCGGCGGCATCCGCGAGATCGAGTTCGGCGCGCAGGTCTTCCAGTTGGTGCGCGGCGGCCAGGACGCCGGCCTGCGCGTCCGGCCGACCCTGCAGGTGCTGGCCCGGGCGGCCGAGCGGGGTCTGATCAGCACGGCCAGCGTGCTGGCGCTGGATGCCGCCTATCGTTTCCTGCGCCAGCTGGAACATCGTCTGCAATACGCCGACGATGCGCAGACCCATGCGATGCCGGTCGACGAGCCGGCCCGCGCCCGGCTGGCCGCATCGCTGGGTTTCGCCGACTATGCGGCGCTGCACGCGGCGCTGGATGCGCATCGCGCGGTCGTCGAACGGGAGTTCGAGGACATCTTCGACAAGCCGGCCCGGCAGGAGGGAGCGGACACCGCCGCCGGCGCGAACCCGCAGGCGGGGGGCGCGCAAACCGCCGCCGGCGCGGCGGAGGCGGCGCGGTTGCGGCAGACCGAGCAGGCGATGCAGGAGCTCTGGAGCGACGCGTTGTTCGACCCGATGCTGTCGCCGGCGCTCGAGGCCGTCGCGCGCGGACTCGGCTATCCGGACGCGGTCGTCGCGCGCCTGCGCGCCACGCGCATGTCGCTGCGCTACGTGCAGATGCCGTTGCCCAGCCGCGCACGGTTCGACGCGCTGATCGTGCGGGCGATCGCCGCGGCGCGCGACGCCACGGGTCCCGATGCCCCGGCCGCGCATCATGACGCGCTGTCGCGCTTGCTGGATTTTCTGGAGAAGATCAGCGGGCGCAGCGCCTATCTGTCCCTGCTGACCGAGTATCCGGCCGCGTTGCGGCGGGTGTTCTCGGTGCTCGGCAATTCGCAGTGGGCCGCACGCTATCTGATCACGCATCCGCAGCTGCTCGACGAACTGCTCGACGACGACGCGATCAACGCCCCGTTCGACTGGCCGGCCTTCACGGCGGCGCTGCGGCTCAGGCTGGCCGCGAGCGACGGCGTCGAGCAGCAGATGGACCAGATCCGGCACGCGCAGCATGCCGAGGTGTTCCGCATCCTGTTGCGCGATCTCGCCGGCCGCCTGTCCGTGGAAACCATCAGCGACCGGCTGTCCGAACTGGCCGATGCGGTGCTGGGCGTGACGCTGGAGGCGGTCTGGCGGGCGCTTCGCGACCGACCCGCGCTCGATGGCGACCAGCCCCGCTTCGCGATCATCGCGTATGGCAAGCTCGGCGGCAAGGAACTGGGCTATGCGTCCGACCTCGATCTGATCTTTCTGTACGACCACCCCGACTGCCCCGACCACCCGGACGCGCGCGACGACGGCGCGGAAACGTACGCGAAGCTGGCGCGGCGTCTCGTCAGCTGGCTGACGACCGCCACCGGCGCCGGGTTGCTGTACGACATCGATCTGCGACTGCGCCCGAACGGCTCGTCCGGCCTGCTGGTCACGCCGCTCGCGGCGTTCCGGCAATACCAGTTGCGCTCGGGCTCCGGCGCGCAGGCGAACACGGCCTGGGTCTGGGAGCATCAGGCGATCACGCGCGCGCGCTTCTGCGCCGGCGACGCGCGCATCGGCGCGGCGTTCGAGACGATTCGCGCGGAAGTCATCGCCAGCGTGCGCCCGGCCGGCGAACTCGCCGCCGAGATCACGGCGATGCGGGAGCGCAGCCGCGAGGGGCACCCGAACAAGACCGCGTCGTTCGATATCAAGCACGATCGCGGCGGCATGGTCGACATCGAGTTCATCGTCCAGTACCTGGTGCTCCTGCACGCCGCGCAACACCCGGTGCTGGTGCGCAATGCCGGCAACATCAGTCTGCTGAACGAGAGCGCGGCATTGGGGATCGTCACGGCCGCCGAGGCCGTGGCGGTCGGCGACGCCTACCGCCGCTACCGTGCGCTGCAGCACCGGCTGCGCCTGGACGGCGCGCTCCAGTCGCGCGTGCCGGCCGACAGCGTCGCGCGCGAACGGGAGGCCGTGCTGGCGCTCTGGGACCGGATGTTCGGGGCTGCATGACGCCCGCTAGGTCGTCAGCATTTCCTTCGCGTGCCGGCGCGAGGTCGGCGTGATGGCGATGCCGCCCAGCATCCGCGCGATTTCCTCGACGCGCGCCTGGGCGCTGATGCGCGACACGGTGCTGACGGTATCGACGGTGCCGGCCGAATCCCCGGCGGCGCCCTCCGTCCCGCGCCCGGCCGCGTCTCCCGCGCCCCCGGCCCCACCCATGGCGACGTCGCCGCGCGGCGCCTTGGCCACTCGCAGATGATGGTCGCCGCGCGCGGCCACCTGCGGCAGATGCGTCACGCACAGTACCTGGCGGATCTGCCCGAGCTGGTGCAGCAGCCGCCCGACCACCTCGGCGACGGCGCCGCCGATGCCGGTGTCGACTTCGTCGAAGATCAATGTCGGCGTCGGGCTCGCACTGCTGGCGATCACCGCCAGCGCCAGGCTGATGCGCGCGAGTTCCCCGCCCGAGGCGACCTTCGACAGCGGCCGCCGCGGCACGCCCGGGTGGCCGGCGACGCGGAATTCGACCTGTTCGAGACCGTGCGCGCCGCCCGTCTCGAGCGGTACCAGCGCCACTTCGAAACTGCCGCCCGCCATCGAGAGTTCCTGCATGCCGGCGGTCACGGCCGCCGAGAGCGCCGCCGCCGCACCGTGCCGGGCGGCCGACAAGGCCAGCGCCACCGTCCGGTATGCGCCGGCCGCGCGCTGTTCGGCGGCGGCCAGCGCGTCGAGGTCCGCTTCGGCGTCGAGCGCCGCCAGGCGCACGCGACGCTCGCCCAGCGCGTCGCCGAGCGATCCGGGCGCGATCCGGAACTTGCGCGAGGCCGCGTGCAGCGCATCCAGCCGGCTATCCACCTCGGCGAGACGCTGCGGGTCCAGATCGAGCCGATTCGCATAGTGGCTCAGCGAATAGGCGGCTTCCTGCAGCTGGATCTGCGCCGGTTCGAGCGCGGCAAGCGCGTCCTTCAGGCCGTCGTCGATCTCCGACAGCGCCTGCAGCCGCTGCGTGATCGACGCGACGCGCCGGACCAGCGCGTCGTCGGACTCGGACAGCGCGTCGAGCGCCTCGCGCACGCCCTCGATCAGGCTGGCCGCGTGCGACAGCCGGCGGTGCTCGTTGCCGACCTCTTCCCATTCGCCCGGCTGCGGCGCGAGACGGTCGAGTTCCGCGACCTGCCAGGCGAGCTGCTCCCGTTCGAGCTGCAGTTCCCGTTCGCGCTTGTGCGCCGCGTCGATCGCGGTGCGCGTCGCGCGCCACGCCTGCCATGCCTGGTGCACCTGCGCGGCCAGCGTGCCCAGCCCGGCATGCGTGTCGAAAAGCGTGCGCTGGGCGTCGGCGCGCATCAGCAGCTGGTGCGCATGCTGGCCGTGGATGTCGACCAGCATCTCGCCCAGCTCGCGCAGTTGCCCGAGCGTGGCCGGCGTGCCGTTGATGAAGGCGCGCGAACGGCCGCTGCCGGCATCGATGACCCGACGCAGCAGAATGGTCTGCGGGGCCGGGGCGGCGGTCTGCGAAGCGGTCTGTGAGGCGTCGGCCCGACCGCGCACCGGGTGCTCGAGCGCCTGTTCGACCAGCCAGAGCGCGGCGTTCGGCGGGGCGTCGAATTCGGCGCTGATGTCGGCGCGGGCCGCGCCGTTGCGTACCACCGCGGCGTCGCCGCGCGCGCCCAGCGCCAGCGCGAGCGCATCGATCAGGATCGATTTGCCCGCGCCGGTCTCGCCGGAAAAAACGGTGAAGCCGGCATCGAGTTCGAGATCGAGCACATCGACAATGACGAAATCGCGGATCGAAAGATGACGTAGCATCGCGTGGCAGGTTAGAGGATCGGGACGGGGATCGGGACGGGAATCGGGACGGGAATCAGGACGAGCGCAGTTCGTTGGCGGGATGTTCGTTCCAGTAGAGCTTCTTGCGCAAGGTGGCGTAATAGCTGTAGCCGACCGGATGCAGGACGTGCACGCGAAACGACGAGCGGCGGATCTCGATCGTGTCTTCCAGTTCCACCGACGTGAACGACTGCATGTCGAAATTGACGTTGACCTCGCGCCCGCCGATCACCTGGATGCTGATCTCCGAGCTGTCCGGCAGCACGATCGGCCGGTTCGACAGCGATTGCGGGGCGATCGGCACGATCACCATGCCGCCCAGCTGCGGATGCAGGATCGGGCCCTGCGAGGCGAGCGCGTACGCGGTCGAGCCGGTGGGCGTGGCGACGATCAGACCATCCGAGCGTTGCGTATACATGAAGCGGCCGTCCACCACCAGCCGCAGGTCGGCCATGCCGGAAAAGCCGCTGCGGTTGACGACGACGTCGTTGAACGCCAGCGCGTCGTAGATCGTCCTGCCGGCGCGCACGATCCGCGCCTCGAGCAGCGTGCGCTCCTCGCGCTCGAACTGGCCGTCGAGCAGTTCCGGCACCACCGTTTTCATGTCCTGGATCGGAATGTCGGTGATGAACCCCAGGCGGCCGTGATTCACGCCGATCAACGGCGTGTTGTAGCGCGCCAGTTCCCGGCCGATGCCGAGCATCGTGCCGTCGCCGCCCAGCACCACCGCGACGTCGGCCTGTTCGCCGATTTCCTGCGTGGTGGCCACGCGCGGCGGACGGCGCAGGCCGCTGCTGTTGTGCGCCAGATCGATTTCCATCGCCGTGCCGGCCTCGAATATCAGCTCGAAACCGCGCCGCTCGATGCTCTCGGCCAGGCGCAGCAGCGGCTCGCCGATGCCGGGCGTGTTCTGTCGACCGATCAGCGCGACGGTCTTGAAGGGTTGTCCATTATCCATGCGGCAATTACACCACAGCCCGGGGGGGAAGAGTGCAAGGGCGCCGCCTCTCGCGACACAATCGTCGCGCGATCATGGCGCGGGCGCGACGGGGTGCCAGGGTGTCGCAGGCAGGCCGTATCGCGGACGCCGTATTACGATAGAATTCGAGCATGCTCGACCCACGCGCCCAGACTCTCCTGAAAACACTGATCGAACGGTATATCGCCGAAGGTCAACCTGTCGGCTCGCGCACGCTGTCGAAGTTTTCGGGACTGGAGCTGAGCCCGGCGACGATCCGCAACGTGATGTCGGACCTGGAGGAGCAGGGGCTGGTGATCAGCCCGCACACGTCCGCCGGACGCGTGCCGACGCCGCGCGGCTATCGCCTGTTCGTCGATACGATGCTGACCGCGCAGCCGCTGTCCGAC
>JBPBQT010000521.1:0-8286 GCA_050955065.1 Janthinobacterium lividum
GAAAGGCGGCTAAAAATAAAGTCGCGCCATACCCGTGATTCCCCTCGTGCGCAAGCGCGGCGAACCCGTGCCGTAGCCCGTTGCCCGTAGCGCGCGCCGGTGAAGGGGCGCGGCGCCCGGTCCTAGGAATCGAGCGGCACGGCCGGTTCCCGCCGTGCCGCCAGCACAGGCGGCGCCGCCGCCGGGAAGACGTCCACCGGGGCCTGCATCTCGGCCTCCTCTTGCGCGGCGCGCGCGTCCTCCCGCTCCACCCTGCCCTCTTCTTCCTCGTCCTCGTCGTCTTCATCCTCGTCGACCAACCCGCTGGCTTCCCGCTCGTCCCGTTCGTCCATTCGTTCCAGGAGCGCTTCCGGGATGTCCGTCACCACGGGGGCGGACACCGCGGCGGGCGCCGCCGCGGGGGCAAATGCCCAGAGGGGCGCGGCCACCGGCGAAGGCGGCGTGGAGAAAAGCGGTGACAGTTGCGCCAACTGCGACAGTTGCGATGGCGGCAAGGGCAGCGACGCCGACGCCGCCGCCAGCTCCGCCTGCGCGAGCGACACCGCGCGCGCTGCCATCAGATCCGCCAGCGATGTGGTGAGGCCCCCATTCTGCATCGCCTCCACCAGCTTCGGACCGTCGATCCGCGACGTGTCCAGACCCGCCTGGAACGCGAGTTCGGCACGATTCACGACCAGCAGATCGAACAATGCCGCTACGGTGATCGTGGCGGGGTTGGCGATCAGCACCCAGCGGGCCGCCTCGCCATCGCGGTGCAGGCGGGCGATCCATTCGCATCCCTCGATCAGATTGAGCAGCCGCAATGTGGTCTCGAGATCGCGCCGCACCATCCGGGAGAGTTCCGACGCAGTGTAGCCCATCCGGCCGCGGTCCCGCGCGCGTACGAGCCGCGAAAGCATGCCGAGCGCGTCGAGCAGATCGCTGCCCGGAAAACGCGGCCGGAAGAAATGTCCCGCGCGAATGGCCGGCAACGCCGACGTGATCGTCGCGCCGAACAGCGTGATGAACCAGCTCAGATACACCCAGATCAGGAAGATCGGGAACGCGGCGAACGCGCCATACACGGCGGTGTAGGTGGGAATGTGTCGGAGGTAGAAGCCGAAAACCCGCTTCGTGACCTCGAATGCCACCGCCGCGAACAGACCGCCCCAGATCGCGTCGCGCCATTCGACGCGACAATTTGGCACATAGACGTACAGCAGCGTGAAACCGAACGACATGACCGGCACGGCGGCGAGCGAGATCGCCCACTGCTTGGCGAGCGGCATCAGGTGCAGCGCGTCGGTGACCGACGTGACCGACTGACCCAGCAGATAGGTCGAGAACGAGACACTCACACCGAACAGCATCGGCGCGAGCGTCAGCACCGCCCAATAGATGAGCAGCCGCTGCGCGAGCGGACGCGACTTGCGCACCCGCCAGATCACGTTCAACGACGATTCGATCGTCATCATCGTGATCAGCGAGGTCATGACCAGCACGCCCATGCCGGCCGTGGTCAGGGCCTTGGCCTTGTCGGCGAATTCGTTCAGATAGTCGAAAATCTGCTGGTTGACCGCCGGCGGCATCAGGTGGTCGGCGAGGAAAGCCTGCAACGCGTCGCGAAACGTCGAGAAGATCGGAAATGCCGTGAACACCGCGAACGCCACGGTGATCAGCGGCACGATCGACAGGACGGTCGTGAACGTCAGGCTGCCCGCCACTTGCGGGACCCGGTCCTCGGTGCTGCGCTTTGCGGCGAAGCGGGCGAAACGCCGCAACTTGGGCAGGCGTAGGAAGGAAATCAAAGGCTACCTCTTCTGGCAGGACGTCGGCGCCGGGCGCAGTACCCGTACGGTGCATATTCGGTGCATATTCGGTACAGGCGCGGTGCCCGTGAAGATCCATACGAGGCACCCCCGCAAAACGCGCGCCGTGCCCATGCGTGGCGGACGTAACCGGTACGCATGGGCACGGCGCGAACGTGGGCCGGAGCCGGCCCGCCCTCTATAATAGAACGTCAAAGTAAATGGCTCATGCGATGGAAGACATTCTCGTTCTCTACTACAGCCGTCACGGCGCCACGCGCGAACTCGCGCGTCTGATCGCGCAGGGCGTGGACAGCGTTCCCGGCGCACAGGCGCGGCTGCGCACCGTGCCGCCGGTCTCGGCGGTCTGCGAGGCCAGCGCGCCGGATATCCCGGACGCCGGGCCACCCTACGCGGAGACGCGCGACCTGGAGGAATGCGCGGGACTCGCGCTGGGTTCGCCGACCCGTTTCGGCAACATGGCCGCACCGCTCAAATACTTTCTGGACGGCACGTCCGCGCAATGGCTCTCGGGCGCGCTGACCGGCAAGCCGGGATGCGTGTTCACCTCGACGGGCAGTCCGCACGGCGGCCAGGAAAGCACGCTGCTGACGATGATGGTGCCGCTGCTCCACCACGGCATGCTGGTACTGGGGATTCCCTACGCGGAAAGCGCGCTGACGACCACGACCGGCGGCGGCACGCCCTATGGCGCGTCGCACTGGAGCCGGCAAGGCGCGGCGGGCGAGACGATCGGACCGGAGGAAAAGACGCTGGCGATCGCGCTGGGCGCGCGGCTGGCACGTGCGGCGCTGGCGTTGAAAGCCGCAGCGTAGCGCGGAAGACGGCGGACATGCCGGAACGGGCCGGCATGAGGCGAAAAACATGAGGGGGCGCGGCGGACAGGAATCGAACCCGTAACCCCAGACTTAGAAGGTCTGTGCTCTATCCGGTTGAGCTACCGCCACGCGGACTGCAATTCTAACAGAGTCGGCGCGCGTCTAGACCACTTGCGGATGCATCGACAGCCAGACAAAGGCTGCCGCGCCGGCGACCAGACAATAGACGCCAAACACCGCGAGACGTCCCTTGCCTTCGAAGTAGTGCATCAGGAAACGGATGCTCAGATAGGCGGCGATGCCGGTCAGCACCCCGCCCAGCAGCGCGTCGCTCAACTGCGTGCCGCCGGCCCGGAACAGCTTCGGCAGCTCCAGCACGCCGGCCGCGAAAATGATCGGCGTGCCCAGCAGGAACGAGAATTCCGCCGCTTTTTCAGCGGTCATGCCTGCGCCAACACCCGCGATCATCGTCAGGCCGCTGCGCGAAAAACCCGGAATCAGCGCGCCGATCTGCGCGAAACCCACCAGGGCCGCCTGAAGGAACGTCAGCTTTTCCGAGGCCGGTGTGCGCAGCGCCGAGCGCCGGCGTTGCAGCCGGTCCCCGAACCACAGCAGCACGCCGTTGATCATCAGGGCGGCGGCGACGATGCGCAGGTCGTGGAAAACGTGCTCGATGTGCTTTTCGAGCAGCAGGCCGACCACGCCGGCGGGGATCGTGCCGGCGATCAACGCCCAGGCCAGATGGCCGTCGTCGCTGCGATGTCCGCCCAGCGTGCCGAACCAGCCGCGCACGATCGCCACCCAGCGCGCCCGGAAGTACCAGAGCAGCGCCACCGCGGTGCCCAGGTGCAGCGCCACGAGGAAGGGCAGCAATTGCGGGGCATGCCGGTCGATATGCATGCCGATCAGACCGGGCACGAGCAAGGTATGTCCCAGACTGCTGACCGGGAACAATTCGGTAACGCCCTGAAGCACGCTCAGGAAAATAAGAAAGGCAAGGCTCACGGAAAAAGCTCGGCTAAAAGGCAGTAAAAGAAAGGATCAGGCGTCGTACGGCGCCGCGTCGCCGGGAATTATGCGCTATCAAAGATCACGCGCCAAGACGCGTCATCGACGTTGTGCGCGCTGGAACCCGCCGCCCGGCGTGTCGCTCCCCGAATGCGATGCCCGACTAGTTGCGGCAATGCCACACTTTTTGCATCGGCATATAACTTTTGCTGCTCAAACGATCAATTCAAGCGACAATCCGTTCCGTCATCTCTGCGGTTTAGAAGGCCCGGAAGGGCACTCTCGAGGTCGGATCGGCTGGATCATCTGACTAGACGATTGAGGAGCCCTAACGATGACAGCTTAGCTCGTCGCAGATGCGGGCCGGCACAGAGGAAAGCTACGGGGATTGACGAGCCTGCTCGATGAGCAGGCTTTTTTTTGTCCGCGTTTTGTCTGCGTTCCGTACGCCACGCCCACTGCGCCGGCCGTGGGTCGGGACAATCACCGGGACAATCGGGACATCGCCATGCCGCTCGTTACGTTGCCCGCCGCGGCGCTCGTCAGGGTGCTCGCCTTCCGCTTCGTCCACGGCGCCCGTTTTGTTTGGCGCAGTACCCGCGGGTTCGTCGGTTTGATCGTCTGCGCATGCGGCACTTTCGCCACGGCGCACGCGCAGGCGCCGGCCCTCCAGGTGCGCATCGATGCCCCGTACACCACCCCGCATGACGCGCCGCTGGTGCGCATCCGCTGGCCCGCCACGTCGCTGGCCCGCGCCGACACCGCGCGCCTCGTCGCGCTCGCCGACGCCGCGGGCGTCCCCGTCGCCTTCAGCTTCGTCATCGCGCCGGAAGATCAGGGTCGCACGGTCCGCCCGATGTGGCTGATCGCGCGTCTCGACGGCGCCGCACCCTGCCGGCTCAGCGTGAGTCGCGACGATGCACACGGCCAGTACCGCGACGACCCCGACGCGCTGGCCGGGCGGCGGCTGCCACCGCTCAGGGATCTACCCGTGGCGAGCGTCTCCGCCGATGCCTGGGGACCGATCGTCGCGGTGCTCGAGGAGGCGCAGGCGGCGCAGCAGGCGACCGATACCCGCTGGCGCCGCTGGATCCTGGCACTGGCGACCGCGGGGCTCGTCGCGCTGGCCATGCTGATCGCCTTTTTCGCACGGGCTCAGGCGCGCCGCGACGACGTGACCCGGCTGTGACTCCGGCTGTGACTCCGGCTGTGCCCTAGGAACCCGTAGCGACAGCGCGCCAGCCGGTCCTGCTCATGTACACTATCCAGCGCTGGCCGGGCCCGCGCGATGGTGCGCTCCGCCGGCCTTTTTCCGATACATCGGCACCCACCGGGCTGATCGCGCCGCACCGACGCGGCGGCCGGACCGGTCCGACCACCAGGCCTCGCCATGCGCTTTACCGATCCCGACATCGTTGAACTGGGCGATGCCCACAGCACCCTCTGGGTTGCGCCCCGTGCCGGCGGCCGGCTGCTCTGCTGGCGCGTCGCTGGTCACGACGTGATCTACTGGCCGACGCAGTTCGACCTGGGCGCGCCCGCGCGGATCCGTGGCGGCAACCCGTTGCTGTTTCCATTCATCGGGCGTCACCGGGTGGGCGAGACCCCGAATGCGTGGCAGGACGCGACAGGCGCGGTGCACGCATTGCCGCAGCACGGCTTCGCCCGCGACCTGCCGTTCGAAGCCGACGTCAGCGCCGACCGGCAGGCCGTCACGATGACGCTGACGAGCGACGCGAGAACCCGTGCCGGCTACCCGTTCGACTTCACGTTCAGCGCCTGCTACCGGCTCGAAGGCGACGCGCTCGAGGTGACGCTCGAAACCCGCAATACCGGCGACGTACCCCTGCCGTATTATGCCGGGCACCATTTCTATTTCGCCCTGCCCCACGCGCTGCGCGCCGCGAGCCGGCTGACGCTGCCGCCCACGCTGCGCTGCGCGCAACGCGCCGACGGGTCGATTTCCGAACCCGCCGTGGAAGCCCGGGTCTATTGTCCGGGCGACCCGCAGATACAGGACCAGTTCCACCTGCTGCAACAGGACGCGCCGCAAGGCGTGGTCACGCTGGAAATCGCCCCGATGGGACGGCGCGTCGCGATCGAGCTCGCCGCCCGGCCGTCGATGCGGCGCGACGCGCCGGTCACAACCACACTGGATGGCGCCGCCGAGGCCGACGAAGCATCCGCGACACCGGCCGCGACGCCGTTCAGTCCGCCCTGGTACGCGATAACCACCTGGACCGAATCCGACACGTCGGATTTCTATTGCGTCGAACCCTGGCTTGGCCTGCCCAACGCGATCCATCATGGCCAGGGCCTGCGCTGGATACCGGCCGGCGGCACCGAAAGGGCGAGCTGCAGGATCGTCGTCACCGACGACGCGCTTGCCGCGGCGCCGGCCGCATCCGTCGCTCCCGTGGCCTGAAGCGGGTTAAAATCCGCACGCCGTGACGCCATGCCATGACGCTATGGCGTGGCGCTATAGCGTGACACTGTGCCTTGACACCGTGTCGTCGTACCGGCCCAGGCAGGCGCGGCACGCCCATCACCGAAACGCCACCGGGCCCGTTCAATCTTTGTGGAGAGTCATGCTTTTCGGTCGTATTGATCCGCTCGCCGTTCGTGACGCGACGCCGCGCCCGTCTTCATCCCCGGCCTCGTCCCCGTCTCCCTCCCGCCGGTCCCCGACACGCGCCGTCGTTGCGCGCTGGCGCGTCGCGCTCGCCGGATACGGCGCGGCATCCACCCGCGATGCCTGCCGGCGTCTGTCGCGCCGCCTGCTCGCGCTGTCGTTGACCGCGGCACTCGTCGCCGCCTGTTCGTCGGCGCCGGTCGGGCCGGGCTTCTATCGCGTGGAGAAGGGCGACACGTTGTCGTCGATCGCGCGCCGGCATGGGCAGTCGGTCGCTAGCCTGTCGCGCTGGAACAACATCCCGAATCCGAACCAGCTCGACGTGGATCAGGTCCTGCGCGTGGTGTCGCCGCGCGGCGACGCGGGGGTGCGCACGCGGGGCGCGGACGCGAACGCTCCCGCACGAACGGCGCCGGCCGCGCCCCGTCCCGCCGCACCGCCGCTCCCGGTCATTGGCGGGCCGCCGGCGGGCACGACGATCGCCCTCGCCTGGCCCGCCCAGGGCGCCGTCGTCGACACATTCGATGGCAGCCGCAACAAGGGCATCGACATCGGCGGCCAGACCGGCGACCCGGTCACCGCGGCGGCGGCCGGACAGGTCGCCTACGTCGGCCAGCTGCGCGGCTATGGCAACCTGCTGATCATCAAGCACAGCGGCGGCTTCCTGACGTCGTACGCGCATCTGCAACGCGCGAGCGTCAAGGAGGGGCAGGCGATCAGCAGCGGCCAGACGATCGCCACACTGGGCGATACCGAGGCCACGCGGGCGATGCTGCACTTCGAATTGCGCTACAACGGACAACCGGTCAACCCGAGCCGCTACCTGCCGGCCCGCTGAATGCGCCGGCGCCCTATCCTTCAGAATAACGAACCTCTGCCCATGACGCTCCTTCGCTTCGGTCTCACTGTCTTTCTGGTTTCCGGCACCGCGTTGCTGGGCGCCTGTGCGAACTCTGCGAAACTGACCTATCTGCCAAGCGGCAACACCGGCTTCGCGATCAATTGCAGCGGCAGCGACGCCAGCTCCGGCTGGGGCGACTGCTACAAGCAGGCGAGCGACGCCTGCGGCGCCTACGGCTACGACGTGATCTCGAAAGACGACGAGAAAGGTTCAACCTCGGGCGGCTCGCTGGCCGGCGTATTCGGTGCCAATATCAAGAACCGGTCGATGGTCATCCAGTGCCGCAAGTAAGCTGCCGGGGCGGTTCCGGATGCACGATTGCGTAAGGATGGGACGGACATGGCCGCCGCGCGGCGAGGACGTGCCGGTTCCATTCGGGCGATTGACAAGTGAATCTCTCCCGCGTATAAAGGAAGATTATTGTTTCCAGGGTAGACACGCCTAGCCTCGTGCAATGCCATGTCGTCGGATCGGCGCGCTGCCGCAGCGCGTACCGAAAAGACGGCGGTCAAGCAGGATGGGCCTCTGTCGGCGGCAGCGGACTTCGCTGGTCTGCCTTGATTTTACGGTTGGGGAACCGTAAAACTGACTATCTCGATCCCTTAAAGGAAGGCCTGTGACCACCATCGTTATCAAAGAAAACGAGCCGTTTGAAGTTGCCATGCGGCGTTTTCGCCGGAATATCCAAAGCCAGGGACTGATCGCTGAAGTTCGCGCACGTCAGGCTTATGAAAAGCCGACGACCGAGCGCAAGCGTAAAAAAGCTGCCGCAAAAAGCCGGACGCGCAAGCGCCTGAGCCGCGACACGCTCGCTCCGAAGCTGTACTGATCCGGCGCGACTGGTGAAAAAGCCGGGAAGAACCTGTTCTTCCCGGCTTTTTTGCGTTTGGCTTCCTGGTCCTCCGGGTTCCGGCCAGGGTAATCCCGCACGACGCGCCGCATGGCCGGCCGCCTTGCTATGATCCGCATTTGCCCCATTTTCCCACGCCCCTTATCTGCCGATGTCCACCATGCCCGTCGATCGTCCCGCCCTGCCCCGCCTTCTGGTTTTCGGTGAAGCCCTGACGGATTTCGTCCGCAGCGGGGAACAGACGTGGCACAGCGCCGCCGGCGGTTCCG
>JBPBQT010000522.1:0-7578 GCA_050955065.1 Janthinobacterium lividum
TTTTTTGAGGAAAATCGGCCATGCGCAATTTACCGTATCCATGAGAATCCGCACCCGCCATCCGGGAAAACCGGCCCGCCGCCGAAACCGTATGATGTCGCCGACCCCATAGGGTGAGAAAGAAAGGATTCTTCAATAACATGGGATACCACGCGTCAACCGCCCGGGCCCGTGGCCGGTTCTCCGGCGCACGTCGCTCACACCCGTTATCCCCTCCTCCGCCGTGTCCAATCCGAAGATCGAGCGCAACGTCAGAACGCTGCGGGAATCGATGCTGGAAAAACTCAGAGGCGCTATCGTTCAGGGGCATTTCCGATCAAGGGATCGCCTGGTCGAACGGGCGTTGTACGACCGGCTTGGCATCAATCGCACGATGGTGCGCGAAATGATGCAACATCTCGAAAACGCGGATCCGGTCAAGACCCAGGCGAGTCGGAGGCCGAGATCGAAGACGCGGAAAAGATCGTCACGCACGACGTCGTGCGATCGCTCAAGGCGCGCTTGCCCTCTTCCCCCTCCTAAAGGGAAGAGATTCCTACGGCGCTACACGATGCGTGGCGTAGTCGCTTCGGTGGGTTCCTGCCTCGTCGGGCGGCCTGACTGCGCCCTCCCTCCATAGGCAAACACGGCATGTCCCGCCGCTAAAATAGTAACCGCGCCGACATGATCGGCATTGGCTGCATGAGCGCATGCGACGCGGGTGAGCTCCGCTTGCGTTTTGCGGTTGTGGGCCGATATGTGCCCGTAGACAGTTTCCTGAAACTCGCCAACGGCGCGATGAACGTGCCATCGCTCAGGGTCGCGAAGCGCGACGATGCCGACGGATGAACCATTGCGCAATGGGCTGCTCGACGTCGCGCCTGGTAAAAACCGAGACAAACCACTTTCCAGCACGTAGCGACATCGTCGCACTGCGCACCTCGCCGCGTGGCACGCGACTGTTGCGATAGCGCAGCCAGCCGAGCTTCGGGACGGCGATGCGGCTGTTCCCGCAAGGAGTGCTGCATTGCCGAGGTGATGAGCGTCGAGGGTGTGGGAGACTGACCGGGACGGATGCACGTCCGCTGGTGTTCGGTGATGTTACGCGGAATCGCGAAAGAGAGACGCTGATTCATCAGGCAGCGTCGGCTCACGGCGAATTCGCAACAAGCGCGGATGATGAAATTGTTATCGCCGAAGGACGCGGCAGCCGATTTTCGGCACGAGCCGCGTCATCGTGCGGGAATGGCCGTGAATTTCGTGAATCCTGCCGCGTATTCAGGTTGCAGCCTGATGGCCATCACGCTGTCCTGTCACGATCCCCGAATCGGCGACGCGCTCAGGACAACGCAGGGCCAGACCGTCACCACACTTCCAGCGAGGCCTTGGTCTTCAGCAGTCCCGGACCACATATGGGCGCGTTGAGGAAGCCATTGACGAACAACCCGACCTGCTTTCGCGGCAGGCCCAACAGGGTGCGCATCTGATCCTCGGCGCGCGTCGTGGCGGCCATCACCGGATCGAAGATCTTCCGTACCAGGGCGGTTTGCGGAGAAACGATGCTGACATTTTCCATCATTCCCTGATCCTCATGATCGAGGATGTGACAGTGCATGACGAATTCGCCCGTGTAATCCTCATACTTGGTACGCAGCACCGCCGTATAGCCGGATTTGATGAACAACGTGTCGAGAAACACGTCGTGCAGCGCACAGTATTGCGTATCGCCGGTCGCGATCTCGGTCGCCGTACACGCGCCGGTCGTATCGTATATCGAGGCGCCGGCACTGTTCAGAATGTCGGTGACCTGGAACGGGTTCACATGTATGTGAAAGATATGTCCCCCCGCAGATGCGGTGACCCGCCATTCGTCGACCGTGCCCAAGGTGGCGGTGTAGTCGATCCGATCCGGGTCGTAGCTTTTCCCGTTGATGACATAATGCAGGGTGCCGTTGCTGAAATCAATGTTGAACAGCTTCGTCACCGTATGGTTGACGACGCCGGTAAGCGGCTTTTTGGCGGCGAAAGTGCGGATATTCAGATTCCGCAAATCAGCCGACACGTCGCTGGGAAGGTTCGCGTTCGCTGCCAGCAACTGGTTGCGCAGATATTGCCAGTATTTGGTATGACCGGCGCCGTCGACCGGATATTCCGGAATGACCGCGCCGGGTCCCACGCGGGCAAACGACAGCAGCCGCCGGTCCTTGATCTTGCTCGCGCCCGGGCGGAAATTGACGGTCGTCGCCGCATCCGCCGACTCGTCGAGAATGCAATACAAGCCGGGAGAGGGAAACGCGACCAGGACATCGCTGCGATAACCCGGATTGAGCGAAGTGACGGCTTTTTCCGCAATCACGGAACGCGTCAGGCCATCGGCGGCGATCTCTTCCTGCTCCACGACTTCACCGCTGCAGACCTGCGCGAGCGTGGTTGCCTGCTGCGCAATGGTCGGTTTGCCACGGAGCAACGAGGCCACCATGCGTGTTGCGACTTCCAGTTGCGCCGTGCTGGCATTGCCCCATGCACCGATGCCGAACGCCGTCAGGTCGGCTTTTACTATCTTGAAATTTATCGTGTCGCGGTTGCCGCCGTGCACCAGCCGCAGACGCCGGATCTCCCCCGCTGGGACAAAGCTGACCGCATTGGGAAAAACGGGTTGTACGACACCGTTTATCTGCGTATAGCGGCCGGAGATGGACCAGGTGGAATTGAACTGCCCGGCATACGCCGGACGCGGATCCGCGACGAAATTCAGCTGTCCGGTGTAATTGCGCAGCTCACCCACTTTCCCGCCTGGACACACCCATTCGAAACTGGTGGGATCGGCAAGTGGCGCGGTCGCGCTGGGGCCGCTGAAACAGCCGTATTCGATCTGCTGGAAAAGAAAGACGTGTTCGCGAAAGGGCTGATTGGTGCGGGGCTGATGGAGGATGGTGTCGATATCCGCGATATTGTGGTTTTCCGCGCGTGCCGCCGCTGTACGGGTGCCGCGCACGATCAATACGCCTTCCATGCCGCTGCTCACATCGATGGCGGTCGAGCCGTGGCGATGCGAATGGTACCAGAATGTCCCTGCGGGGTGGTTTGGCGGAATATCGTACCGGTACTGATAGCTGTCACCTGGCGGAACGCTGACAAGCACATTGTCTGAATGCCCGGACGGCGATACGTGCA
Organism: Janthinobacterium lividum; assembly: GCA_050955065.1. GTDB lineage: Bacteria > Pseudomonadota > Gammaproteobacteria > Burkholderiales > Burkholderiaceae > Robbsia. The sequence goes on from JBPBQT010000522.1 coordinate 3,154, forward strand.
GCCCGTGCGTGTGGAGATTGATGGTATTGAAACAATGCGGCGTGCTGTGGTCGACCGTGGCGGGACAGGTCGCCGCCGTCTCCGCCGGCAAATCGTTTTTCAGATGAACCTGCAACGAGGCGCCCGGATTGATGCTTATCGTGGGTCCCGTAGGGCAGCCGTTGTAGCCCCGCAGATTCACCGTATCGTAGGCGGCCGTCGATGGATTGTAGATCTTGTAGGAGCCGTATTGGGCATCCAGCGTCAGCGAGGTTGATGTGCCACCGGCATTGACACCCGCGGCGCATCGGTCCGAATCGAAGCCAGGCGGCCCGCCGCCGGCATGCCTGGCCCACATGTTCTCGTATAGCGCAGCACGCCTGTCGCTCAGGTCTACGAAGGACTGTTCAATGGCATGTGCCGCGGTACTTCCTGCGACAAGTGACGAAAGCGTCAGTCTTGCGAAAAGCCGCATAGTTCTACGCATTTTGCTTTCTCCATGCTGCCATTGAACATGCCCTGAAAAGTGAATTTTTTTACGATTTCGCGCCAGACTATACGGCGCGCCTGCTTCGCGTATGTGGGAGACCGTACGCTCTCCACGCATTTCCCTGGAAAACGAGCAAAATCGTCGTTAACTTCCGCCTTTGTCTGCCTTTTCCTTGGCGACAACAAATATTGCCGGCACAACGAATACCGCGCTGGCAGCGGTTGATATCGCGTGGCGCGTTATCATGCCGGGGGTCTGCATGGGAAAGCCGCCTCTCAGACGGGTACGCGAGCAGAGATGCTGCGGGCGCTGGACCGGCGAATTGCCGCTTTCGCCATCGGTTTCGACCTGGATATCCGTGCGTGGCGGCTATTCGACAAACGGTTTTCCGGTCATCGTCGCCTTTGCCGGGACGGGGTTGTCGACAACCCGGATTCCATCCAGATCGGCATCGACGTCACGGCCGTCCGAAGCGCACTGAAACGGGCGCGCATTCATTTCGCCAGCTCCCGCGTCACCTCTTCCTTTCTTCCTGCTTTTGCAATGTCCCATGCGGTCCGCCCCGCATCATCCATCGCATCTGCCTCCGCTTCGTAATCGAGCAACAGTCTGGCAATTGTTCCCGTCCCTGCCCAGGCAGCCAGATGCAGGTACGTCGCCCCACCCGGCCCCCGCGCCCGCACCGGTGCGCCGCGTGCCAGCAGATTCCCCACTTCCTGCACATCGCCCAGCCGGATCGCCTCGGCCATCGCCGTCGATACCGTACTGACATCATTCGTCCACTTCATTTACAACCTCATTCTGTATCGGTGCCACCGCGCCCTGTCCGCCCCGTATCGAAACGGCAGGGGCAGGCACGGATTCCTCTATCCCGAGCGCCGTCGAAAACGGATCGGCCGGGCTGCATCACGTCGGGACATACCGGGTCGTCTGCGCCGTATCCAGGCACTTCACGGGCGGCGGCAAGTGTACCCACTCGATCAGATTGCGCCACGGCGTCGGGCAGAACCCGATGCGGTCTCCCTCGCCCGCTTCCGCGGCCGGAACAGTCCTACAGGCCCGCCAGCATCGTGCCACCAGCGGACAACCAGGCCGCGATACAGGACTTGCGCGTCGAAAGCATGCACAAAAAACTTTTCCGCCGTTTCGATGTCGGGAACGGTCACGCCCACGTGCTCGACGCCTTTTGCAAATCCCACCTCATGCTCCTGGTGAATGCAGATAAGCATGGCGTGCCCAGACCAGCAAGGAATGCGCCTGACTGTTTTCCCGCATCGTGCGTCCTGACCCGCGGCCCATGCCCGGAATCCCCTAGAATGGTGACTTTCCGAGGAACCCGTCCGCAATGCACCATCCCATCCTTGAATGAAAAGTGAAAACCTGACGCAGACCGCGCCCGCCGTGGATCTCGCGAAGCACACCCCGATGATGCAGCAGTACCTCGGCATCAAGGCGGCGCACCCGCACACCCTTGTGTTCTACCGGATGGGTGATTTCTACGAGCTCTTCTACGACGACGCCGAGAAAGCCGCCCGCCTGCTGGACCTGACGCTGACGCAGCGTGGCGCATCCAACGGCGTGCCGATCCGCATGGCGGGGATTCCGCACCACGCGTCGGAGCAGTATCTGGCCAAGCTGGTGGCGCTGGGCGAGTCGGTGGCGATCTGCGAGCAGATCGGCGACCCGGCGACCTCGAAAGGTCCGGTGGAGCGCAAGGTGATGCGGGTCGTCACGCCCGGCACGCTGACCGATGCGGCGCTGCTCGCGGACAAGCGCGACGCCTATCTGCTCGCGGTGTCCTTCGTCGCGGCCAGGCGCGGCACCGCCGCGCTGGTCGGGCTGGCGTGGCTGAACCTCGCGAGCGGCGGCCTGCGGCTCGCGGAGACGACGCCGGCGGCGCTGGCGACCTTGCTGGAACGCATCCGCCCCGCCGAGACGCTGATCGCCGACGGCCCGACGCCGCCCGAGTGGACGGCCGGCGGCACGGGCGCGCTCACGCGCGTGCCGGCCTGGCATTTCGACGCGCCCGGCGGCCACGAGCGGCTGTGCCAGCAGCTGGGCGTGCAGGCGCTGGACGGCTTCGGCGGCCAGGGCCTGAGCGCGGCGTGCGGCGCGGCCGGCGCGCTGCTGATCTACGCGGCGGCCACGCAGGGCCGGCAACTGACGCATATCCAGAGTCTGAAGGTGGAGCGCGAGTCGGAATACATCGGCCTGGACCCCGCGACACGGCGCAATCTGGAACTCACCGAGACGCTGCGCGGCACCGACGCGCCGACGCTGATGTCGCTGCTCGACAGCTGCTGCTCGTCGATGGGCAGCCGGCTGTTGCGCCACTGGCTGCATCACGCGCCGCGCGCCCCGGCCGTGGCGCGCGCGCGCCACCAGGCCATCGCCGCGCTGCTGGCCGACGATCCGCACGGCACGGGCATCGCGCCGCTGCGCCAGACCCTGGCGCGCATCGCGGATGTCGAACGCATCAGCGGACGCATCGCGCTGCAAAGCGCGCGGCCACGCGATCTGTCGAGCCTGCGCGATACGTTCGCGGCGCTGCCGCAGCTGCAGGCGCAGCTCGCGCCGCTCGCGGGCGACGCGTCGGTGCTGCGCGCGCTGCACGCGGCGCTGACGCCGCCGGACGAGACGCTCGCGCTGTTGCGCGAGACCATCGCCGACGAGCCGGCGGCGATGGTGCGCGACGGCGGCGTGATCGCGCGCGGCTACGATGCGCAGCTCGACGAGTTGCGCGATATCTCGGAAAATTGCTCGCAGTTCCTGATCGATCTGGAGACGCGCGAGCGCGCCCGCACCGGCATCGCGAACCTGCGGGTCGAGTACAACCGGGTGCACGGTTTCTATATCGAGGTGACGCGCGGCCAGACCGACAAGGTGCCGGACGACTACCGGCGCCGGCAGACGCTGAAGAACGCGGAACGCTACATCACCCCGGAGCTGAAAAGCTTCGAGGACAAGGCGCTCTCGGCGCAGGACCGGGCGCTCGCGCGCGAGCGGCTGCTGTACGACGGCGTGCTGCAGGCGCTGCTCGCGCATATCGCGCCCTGCCAGCGGGTGGCGGCGGCGCTCGCGCAGCTCGACGTGCTCGCGGCCTTCGCCGAACGGGCGACGGCGCTCGACTGGAACGCGCCGCAACTGGTCGCGGAGGAAGGGGTGGAGATCGAGGCGGGCCGCCATCCGGTGGTGGAGGCGCAGATCGAGCATTTCACGGCGAACGACTGCCGCTTCCACGACGCGCGGCGCATGCTGCTGGTGACGGGCCCGAACATGGGCGGCAAATCGACCTTCATGCGGCAGACGGCGCTGATCGTGCTGCTCGCCTACGTGGGCAGCTACGTGCCGGCGCGCCACGCGCGGATCGGACCGATCGACCGGATCTTCACGCGCATCGGCGCGGCGGACGATCTGGCGGGCGGACGCTCGACCTTCATGGTGGAGATGACCGAGGCGGCGGCGATCCTGAACGAGGCGTCGGCGCGCAGCCTGGTGCTGATGGACGAGATCGGGCGCGGCACGTCGACCTTCGACGGGCTCGCGCTCGCCTGGGCGATCGCGCGGCACCTGCTCGCGCACAACCGCTGCTTCACGCTGTTCGCGACGCATTATTTCGAACTGACGCAACTGCCGGACAGCTTCCCGCAGGCGGCGAACGTGCATCTGAGCGCGGTCGAGCACGGCAAGGGCATCGTTTTCCTGCACGCGGTCGACGAGGGTCCGGCCAGTCAGAGCTACGGGCTGCAGGTGGCCCAGCTCGCCGGCGTGCCGGGCGCGGTGATCCGCGCGGCGCGCAAGCATCTGCTGCTGCTCGAACGTCAGTCGCTCGGACATCCCGCGCCGCAACTGGACCTGTTCGCGTCGTCTCCCGACGATACATCCGACGATGCGTCCGACGATGCGCCGTCAATGGGCGCGACCGGCTCGTCCCGTCTCGAGGACGACGCCACGGT
>JBPBQT010000523.1:0-6923 GCA_050955065.1 Janthinobacterium lividum
GCGTCGCCAGCTTCTATTTCCCGCCGACCGTCGACGCCGCCGCGCCCGCGCCGCTCGATCCCGCCGCCCTCGTTCTGTCGAAATGGGTAAGCGACAACTTCGACACGCTCGAACACGACGATATCGCGCAATTCCTGGTGTTCGGGCATGCGCAATTCGGCCGCGACGGCTGATGGTCGCTTTCCGACTCCCGCCCGGACTCCCGCTCAGCCGGCGAGTTCGTGCTCGGCGAGCAATCGTCCGCATTCCTCCAGCAGATCCATCGCCACCGGCGACTGATAGTTCGGATCGAGCGACTGGCTCATCTCGTGCGATGTGTAGAGTCCGGCCTCGCGCGACAACGTGGCGGCGAGCGTATGCGCGAATTCGTTGCTCAATGCGGAAAGCGCGCGGATCAGCCTGGCGTCCGCGACCAGTTCCTGGCGGTAGAGCCAGACGGTGGCGGTGTTGGCCGCGGTCTTGTCGTCCGGCCACTGGCCATGTTCGTAGTACACGGCCAGGCGCTCGGCGGTCAGGGCGAACAGCAGCGCCTTGCGGGCGTCCAGATTGAGATTGACGGAAGTCATGGCGTGATGAGGTGAGGTTGCGCGAAAGACTACCACGCCTGTCTCATTACTAGCGCGGGTTAAACGTCGGCCCGCGCCGGCCCGCGCCGGCCCCGGGGGGCGTCTGGCGGGTATGGCGACGGTCCACCGCGATGACGCGTTCGCCCGCCACCACATACACCTGGTCCTGCCGCACGTCGGACGGATAACCGCCGGTGAAGTCGCCGAACGCGGGCAGCACGCCGAGCGCGGCGCCAAAGCGGAAACACGGCAGCCGCAGCGCGTCGCCCGCCGCGCGCAGGAGGAACGTCGGGTGTTCGTGTCCGGCCAGCACGTAGCCGCCGGCGACGGCGTCCGGATGATGGCACAGCGTCCAGCCGCCCAGTTGCCAGGGCTCGTCGACTTCCCGGATCCCCAGTTGCGCGGCGGGCGAACCCGCGTGCATGTCGTGATTGCCCCTGACGAGGATCAGTTCGAGCGCCGGATGGCGCGCGCGCCACGCGAGCAGGGCGTCGACGATCGATGCGGCCTGCGCCGGGCGCGCGTGCAGCAGGTCGCCGAGAAAGACGATGCGCCGCGGGTCGTGCCGCGCGATGAGCCGATCGATGCGTGCGAGGTTGTCGCCGGTGGTGCCGTCGGGCACGGCGATGCCCGCGGCGCGAAACGTCGCGGCCTTGCCGAAGTGGACGTCGGCGATCAGCAGACTGCCGGTGAGCGGGTCGAAGGCGGCCCGTTCCGGGCAGAGCCGGAGCGGACGGCCGTCGATGTCGATCGCCAGCGATTCGGCGGCGGGCGCGGGGTGCGGGAGGGGCATCGGGGGCGTGAAGGGCGGCATGGGACGTCGTGCGATGAGGTGGCCGGGCTCAGAACGGGCGTCGGCGGGGGCTGCGCGGGAGGACACGGCGTGTCCGGCGGCCGGGGACCTGCGGTACGGAGGAGGGGGCGGCCGCGTCGGAAGCGTCTTCGTCGAGCGAATCGTCGTCGGTGACTGGCAACCCGGTGGCCTGTGCGCCGGACAGGGGCGTGGCGGCGACCCGCGGGTCCGCGTGGACCGCCGGTGTATCGTTGGCGTCGCCGGCGTCGCCGGACGCACGACGGGATCCACGACGCGCCGCGCGCGCGGCCCGCACGGGTGCGGCGGGATCGCTCGGCTCCGGACCGGCGGCGCGTTCCAGTTCGGCGAGCATGCGCTGCACGCGGTCGGCGAGTTGTTCGGTGCTGATGCGCTCGCGCAGCCGCCCGATCATCAGCGGAAAGCCGAAAGGCGTGGGTTTGGCGGGCGTTTCGATCACCACGGTACTGCGTGCGATGCGCCGCAACGCGTCGCGCAGGCGGCCGATGTCCAGTTCCTGCAGCAGGATCTCGTTGCGCGCCTGTTCGAGCAGCAGGTTGTCGGGGTCGTGTTTCGTGAAGACCTGATAGAACAGCCCGGCCGACGCCTGCAACTGACGCGCGCTGCGGCCTTCGCCGGGATGGCTCTGGAAGATCAGGCCGGCGATCCGGGCGATTTCCCGAAAACGCCGGGACGCCAGTTCCGATGCGTTGAGACTCGCCAGCACGTCGGCTTCGAAACCGGTTTCGGCGAACAGGCCCTCGGCGATCAACGCGGGCCAGTCGACCGGCGTGGCGCTGAGGAGTTCGAAGCCGTAGTCGTTCATCGAGAGCGAGAAGGTGCGCGGCGTACGCTGCGCGGCGCGCCAGGCGAGCAGCGAGGCGAGGCCCAGGTGCGCGGTGCGCCCGGCGAACGGGTAACAGAAGAAGTGCCAGCCCTCGCGGGTGTGCAGCGTTTCGATCAGCAGGACGCCGGGGCGCGGCAGTTGCGACCATGCGCGTTGCAGATCGAGCAGCGGGGCGACCGCCCGCATTTCGGGGGTATCGGCGATAACAACGCTGCGCGTGCCGCCGGGGTGTCGGTCCGTGCCCGCGGCGTTCCCGGTTCCCGCGGCATCCGACGCATCCGATGCCTCGTCGGCGCCGGACACCGCGCCGAGCAGTTCGATGACCGAGTCGGCGAGTTCCGACGACAGCGGCATCCGGCCGCCCTGCCATTGCGGGATCGCGCCGCGCCGCGCCGTCGCGCGTTTCACGTACGCGGTCATGTCGCGTGTGCGCACCAGTTCGACGGTGCGGCCCGCGAAGGTGAACGCGTCGCCGGGACGCAGCCGCGAGACGAAGGCTTCGTCGACGGTGCCGATGCGCCCGCCGCTGACCCATTCGATGCGCATCGCGGCGTCCGCGACGATGGTGCCGATGTTGGCGCGGTGGCGGCGCGCCAGATCGGCGCGCGGCACGCGGTAGACGCCTTCGGCGTCGGGGGCGACGCGATGATAGTCCGGGTAGGCGCCCAGCGAGCCGCCGCCATGCTCGACGAACGCCAGCGCCCACTGGAACCGCGTGGCGCTCAATGCCCGGAACGACCAGGCGCGCCGTACCTCGGCGAGCAGCGCGTCGGCGGTGAAGCCGCCGCCCAGCGCGACGGTGACGAGATGCTGGACGAGCACGTCGAGCGGTTCCTCGGGCGGCAGGCGCGATTCGATCCGGCCCAACTCGACCGCGCGGCGCGCGGCGGCGGCCTCGACCAGCTCCAGCGCGTGCGTGGGGACGAGGGTGACGCGCGAGGCGCGCCCGGGCGAATGGCCGGAGCGCCCGGCGCGTTGCAGCAGCCGGGCGATGCCCTTCGGCGACCCGACCTGGAACACGCGGTCGACCGGGGCGAAATCGACGCCCAGGTCCAGACTCGACGTGCAGACGACCGCGCGCAGCTTGCCGGCCTTGAGGGCGGTTTCGACCCAGCCGCGCACGCTGCTGTCGAGCGAGCCATGATGCAGGGCGATGACGCCGGCCCAGTCGGGACGCTGGTCGAGCAGCGCCTGGTACCAGATCTCCGCCTGCGCGCGGGTGTTCGTGAACACGAGCGCGCTCTCGCTCTTGTCGATTTCGTCGGCCATCGCCGCGACCAGCCGCGTGCCGAGATGGCCGGCCCACGGAAAGCGCTCGATGGTGTCGGGGATCAGCGTGTCGATGACGCGCTTCTTGGGTGTCAGGCCGCGCACCAGACGCGTCGGCGTGCGCACCGCCGCGAGCAGCGCGTCGCGGGCGAGGTCGAGATCGCCGAGCGTCGCCGACAGTCCCCAGACCTGCAGGCCGGGTTGCGGGTCCGCTTGCTCATCCGCCCGCCACTGCGCGAGACGCGCCAGCGCGAGCTGCACCTGCACGCCGCGCTTGTTGCCGAGCAGTTCGTGCCATTCGTCGACCACGACCAGGCGCACGCCGGCCATCATTTCGCGCGCGGCCGCGCGGGTGAGCAGCAGCGACAGGCTTTCCGGGGTGGTGACGAGCGCGGTCGGCAGGCGCCGGTCCTGCCGGGCGCGCTCGGCGGCGGGCGTGTCGCCGGTGCGCAGCCCGACGCGCCAGGCCGAGCCGATGGCCGCCAGCGGTTCGTTCAGCGCACGCGCGGTGTCGGCGGCGAGCGCGCGCATCGGCGTGATCCACAGGACGGTCAGCGGCGGCGTGGCCGCGGCGCGGGTGCGACGCCCGGCGGGAACCGGGGTGCCGGCGATGGTCATGGAGGCCGATGCGACCGGCGGGACGGTCGACGTGTCGCCAGATGTGGCCGGTGTGGCCGGTATGGCCGGTGCCACCGTCGCCGCCGGTGTGACCAGCGCCTTGTCCCCGCCGTACGCGAGAATGGCGCCGAGCCAGACGGCGAAGGTCTTGCCGGCGCCGGTGGTGGCATGCAACAGGCCGCTGTCGCCGGCGGCGAGCCGCTCCCATACGTCGCGCTGGAACGGAAACGGCCGCCAGCCCCGTGTCTTGAACCAGGCGTTCAGGGGTTTGCCGGCGCCGCGCGTCGCGCTCGCGCTGGATCGCGACGGTGGTGTGGCGGCTGTTCTGCCTGCCGCGCTGCCTGCCACCTTATCTCGCCCGTTCATTCCGCGACATCCAGCAACGCGGCCAGCGTCTCCAGCGTGTCCGCGTCGTCGATCGGCTTGTCGAGCCGCCAGCGCAGCATCCGGGGAAACCGCACGGCGATGCCGGATTTGTGACGCGGGCTGCGCGCGATGCCTTCGAAGGCGATCTCGAACAGCAGCGTGGGCTTGACGCTGCGCACCGGCCCGAACTTCTCGATCGTCGTCTTGCGCACGATCGCGTCGACCCGGCGGATCTCCTCGTCGGTGAGCCCGGAATAGGCCTTGGTGAACGGCACCAGCGTCCGTTCGGCGTCCGTCGCGGAACCGCTCCAGACCGCGAAGGTGTAATCGGTGTAGAGGCTGGCGCGCCGGCCATGCCCGTGCTGCGCGTACAGCAGCACCGCGTCGACGGTGTAGGGCTCGACTTTCCATTTCCACCACTCGCCGCCGGCGCGCGTGCGGCCCACGCCGTAGTGCGCGTCGCGGCGCTTGAGCATCAGACCCTCGACGCCGCGCGCGCGGCTCTCGGTGCGCAGTTGCGCGAGCGCGTCCCATGACGTGGCGTCGATCAGCGGCGAGACCTGCAGGGCCGCTGCCGGCGGCGCGGCCGGCGATGCAGGAGTGGCCGGCGCCGGCGTGGACGGCGCGGAAGCCAGGAGCGCCTCAAGCCGCTCGCGCCGTACCGACTGGGGCTGTCGCCGCAGGTCCTCGCCGCGCTCTTCGAGCAGGTCGTAGGCCATGAAACGGGCCGGCGAATCGGCCAGGATCTTGCGGCTGAGCGTCTTGCGGGCGATACGCGTCTGGAGACGCGCGAACGGCAGGGGCGCCAGCGCGCCGCTTTCCCAGGCGAGGATCTCGCCGTCGAGGACGATACCGTCGGGGAGGCTGGCGGCGAACGCGACCACGTCCGGGAAACGGTCGGTGATCAGTTCCTCGCCGCGCGACCACAGCCAGGTGCCGCCGGCACGGCGCACCAGTTGCGCGCGGATGCCGTCCCACTTCCATTCGGCCTGCCAGCGCTCGCGCTCGCCCAGGATGTCCGGCGATTCCTGCAATGCGTGGGCGAGGAAAAAGGGATAGGGCAGGCCGACGTCGTCGTCGTGGGGGCCGTCGCTACGATCGATATCGCCGTCGCCGGGCAGGGGCAGCGCCGGGTCGCGACGCGCGTCGTCGGCCGGGTCGCCATTCACCGGGTCGTCATTCACCGGGTCGCCATCCGATGTTGCGTCTGCCGCGTCTGCCGTATCCGCCACGCCGGCCGCGTCTGCTCCGGCAGCCGGAAGAGGGGGCGACGCGAGGTCGTCCGCCTGTTCCGGACTGCGCGCCGGCGGGACGCCCGTCCCCGGCACGGCGTCGTTCGCCGCTACCGTGTCGACCGCGACGAGACGCAGGAAACGCTCGGCGGTGGGCACGCGGCGCGCGTCGGTCCAGCCGACCATGCGGTGGGCGATGCGCTTGTGGTCGATGCCGGCGACTTCCGCGAGCGAGCGCACCACCAGCTGCCGCGACACACCGACCCGAAACCCGCCGCCGATCAGCTTGCTCAGCAGAAAGCGACCGGACCAGTCGAGTTCGTTCCAATACGAGGCGAGCTGTTCGGCGAGCACCTCGGGCGCCGCGCCGCGCAGTGGCAGCAGACGCGCCTCCATCCATGTCGCGAGGCCGATGTCGGTCGACGCACGGGGCGGCGGCAGGACGTGCGCGATGGTTTCGGCGAGATCGCCGACCGCCTGGTACGCCTCGTCGAACAGCCACTCCGGAAGACCCGCGATCGCGCGCGCGAGTTCGCGCATCACGCGGGTCGGCACGACCCGGCGCGGCTTGCCGCCAGCCAGGAAGTAGGCCGCCCAGGCCGCGTCGGCGGGGGGAGCGGCACGAAAGTAGGCGGTCAACGCATCGAGCTTGTCGCGCGTCGACGTGGTGGCGTCGAGAGTGGTGTACAGCTGCGAGAACGCTTTCATGAATCGGTGGGGGTGTCGTCGGCAGGCCGGGTCGGGGTACTGCTGGAAGGGCTGCCGCCGTCACGGGCGTCACCAATTTCACTGCCGCCGTCGCCACTGCCGCCACTGCCGCCGCGGCTGTCCACGTCATGACGGTCCGCGTCGCTGTTGCCGGCCTTGCCTTCACCGCCCTCTGCACCGCCGTCAGTTCCACCACTGCCGCCACTGGCCGTGGCATCGTCCTCGTCGCCATACTCGGTCGAGAACGCGCCGGCCTCCAGCCCCTGTTCGCTCAACCAGCGCACCATCGACGCGACCGAGCCGTGCGTGACGATGACGCGGCTCGCGCCGGTGGCGCCGATCGCCTGCTGCAGGCCGGGCCAGTCGGCGTGATCGGACAGCACGAAACCGCGATCGACGCCGCGGCGCCGGCGCGCGCCGCGCAGCCGCATCCAGCCCGACGCGAAGCCGTCGCCGTGCGTGCCGAAGCGGCGCATCCACGTCGAGCCCGCGGCCGACGGCGGCGC
>JBPBQT010000524.1:0-6825 GCA_050955065.1 Janthinobacterium lividum
GTCGGAGAGTTCGAACAGCGGCGACATCCGCGCGACCATGAAGATGCCGGCGGTGACCATCGTCGCCGCGTGGATCAGCGCGGAGATCGGCGTCGGGCCTTCCATCGAATCCGGCAGCCAGACGTGCAGCGGGAATTGCGCGGACTTGCCCATCGCGCCGATGAACAGGCAGATGCAGGCGACCGTCAGCAGGCTCCAGTGCGTGCCCGGAAAGCTCAGCGCGGCGAGCGCCTCGCGGTGCGCGAAGATGTCGCCATAGTTCAGCGAACCGGCGTTCGCGAGCAGCAGGCCGATACCCAGGATGAAGCCGAAGTCGCCGACCCGGTTGACCAGGAAGGCCTTCATGTTCGCGTAGATCGCGGTGGGCCGCGTGTACCAGAAACCGATCAGCAGGTAGGACACCAGCCCCACCGCTTCCCAGCCGAAGAACAGCTGCAGGAAGTTGTTGCTCATCACCAGCATCAGCATCGCGAAGGTGAACAGCGAGATGTAGCAGAAGAAACGCTGGTAGCCGTCGTCGTCCGCCATGTAGCCGATCGTGTAGATGTGGACCATCAGCGACACGAAGGTCACGACGCACATCATCAGCGCGGTCAGCGAGTCGACGAGGAACCCGACCTCGAGCTTGAGCGGCCCGACGTTCATCCATTCGTAGATCGTGCCGTTGAAGCTCGCGCCGTGCAGCACGTCGACGAACACCATCGACGACAGGACGAAGGAGATCGCGACGCCGGCGATGGTGACGACATGCGCGCCGCTGCGGCCGATCGCGCGGCCGAACAGGCCCGCGATCAGGGAGCCGAACAGCGGCGCGAGCGCGATCGCGAGCAACAGAGTGGGATTGATTGTATTTGCCATGACAGCCTTGCGTATTTCACCCGGTTAGTTCAACCGAACAGCACTCGTGGAGCATCCGGTCCACGCTCGCCCGTCGCGCTCCGGCACCTTGCGGGCCGCAGCGCTGCGGGTCGGGCGCGGGTCGGAATGCTAGCCTTTGAGACGGTCGAGATCTTCCACATTGATCGTATCGAGACGGCGGAACAGGGCGACCAGGATCGCCAGCCCGATCGCGGCTTCCGCCGCAGCCACGGTCAATACGAAGAACACGAACACCTGCCCGTTCGCATCGCCCAGATAATGCGAAAACGCGACGAAATTGGTGTTCACCGCCAGCAGCATCAACTCGATCGCCATCAGGATGATGATCACGTTGCGCCGGTTCAGCCAGATTCCGACGATGCTGATCGCAAACAGGATCGCACCGAGAACCAGGTAGTGGGCGAGGGTCAGCATGGCTTGTCTCCTCTCTTTTTCATTGTTTGGGGGGCGTGACCGGCATCGGCGCGGCGATATTCTGCGGCACGCTGGGCGCCGCGCGCGGCGCGGCGGCGGGCGCCACGGTTCCCCGGCCCGCGTCGCCCGGCGTCGCCGGCGCGGTGTCGGCCTCGGGTGCCTCCACCTCGGCGGCCATCTTGACGATGCGCACGCGGTCCCTGGGCCGCACGTTCACCTGCTGGCTCGGGTTCGTGCGCTTGACGCCGGAGCGCTCGCGCATGGTCAGCGCGACCGCGGCGATCAGCGACACGAGCAGGATCAGCCCGGCGATCTCGAACGCGAAAATATAGCGGGTATAGAGCAGGCGGCCGATCAGATGGGTGTTGGGCAGCCCCGCGTCGACGGCATTCATCGCGACCGGATCGACCGTCGCGCCATAGCCGCGCCAGATCACCAGCGCCAGTTCGACGACGATGATCGCGCCGACCACCGTGGCCCAGGGAACGAAGCGCTTGAAATCCCGCCGCAGCAGTTCGGTGTTGATGTCGAGCATCATGACGACGAACAGGAAGAGCACCATCACCGCGCCGACATACACCAGCACCAGCACGATGGCGAGGAATTCCGCTTGCAGCAGCATCCAGATCCCGGCGGCGTTGAAGAACGCCAGGATCAGGAACAGGGCCGACTGCACGGCGTCGGGCGCCGTGATGACGCGGAAGGCCGAGCCGACCAGCAGGATCGAGAACACATAAAACAGTACGGTGGTGAATGCCATGTCTAGCCAATCTTCATGAAGTCGCGGGGACCGACTGCGGTCGTGACGGGCGCCGGCCGATCAGCGGTACGGCGCATCGGCGGCTTTCGCCGCGGCGATGTCCTTCTCGTAATGGTCGCCCACCGCGAGAAGCATGTCCTTCGTGAAATACAGGTCGCCGCGCTTCTCGCCGTGGTATTCCAGGATCTGCGTCTCGACGATCGAGTCCACCGGGCAGCTCTCCTCGCAGAAACCGCAGAAGATGCACTTCGTCAGATCGATGTCGTAGCGCGTGGTGCGGCGGGTGTTGTCGGCGCGGATTTCCGATTCGATCGTGATCGCCAGCGCCGGGCAGACCGCCTCGCACAGCTTGCAGGCGATGCAGCGTTCCTCGCCGTTCTCGTAGCGGCGCAGCGCGTGCAGGCCCCGGAAGCGCGGCGACAGCGGCGTCTTCTCCTCCGGGAACTGCACGGTGATCTTGCGCTTGAACACGTACTTGCCGGTCATCGCCATCCCGCGCAACAACTCGAGCAGCAGGAAGCTGCGGAAAAAATCTCTGATTGCTCTCATCTCGTTTCCGTCCCCGGGCGGCGTGCGCCGCCCTTATTTCCAGATGTTGAGCGGCGACATGATCCAGAAGCCGACCACGACAACCCACAACAGGCAGACCGGCAGGAAGACTTTCCAGCCCAGACGCATGATCTGATCGTACCGGTAGCGCGGGAACGTCGCGCGCACCCAGACGAAGACCGACAGCAGCAAGAACACTTTCAGCACCAGCCAGACCGCGCCGGGGATGAAGGCCAGGAAGCCGAACGGCGCGCTCCAGCCGCCCAGGAACAGCGTGGCCGTCAGCGTCGAGATGACGATCATGTTCAGGTATTCGGCGAGGAAGAACAGCGCGAAGACGATCCCCGAATACTCGACCATGTGGCCGGCGACGATTTCCGATTCGCCTTCGACGACGTCGAACGGGTGCCGGTTCGTCTCGGCCAGCCCGGAGATGAAGTAGACGACGAACATCGGCAGCAGCGGCAGCCAGTTCCACGACATGAAGGTGATCCCGACCGACGCGAAATGCCCGTGCTGCTGCTGCACGACGATGTCGCTCAGGTTCAGCGAACCCGAGGTCATCAGCACCGTCACCAGCGCCAGGCCCATCGACACCTCGTACGACACCATCTGCGCCGACGCGCGCATCGCGCCGAGGAACGCGTACTTCGAATTCGACGCCCAACCCGCCAGGATCACGCCGTAGACGCCGACCGACGAAATCGCCATCGCATACAGCAGACCGGCGTTGACATTGCCCAGCACCGCCTCGGGCTGGAACGGAATCACCGCCCATACCGCGAACGCCGGGGCCACCACCATGATCGGGGCGATCAGGTAGAGCCAGGGCGTCGCCTGCGTGGGCATGATCACTTCCTTCAGGATCAGCTTGAGCACGTCGGCGATCGTCTGGAACATGCCGCCGGGGCCGTTGCGGTTCGGCCCGAGACGCACGTGCATCCAGCCGATCAGCTTGCGCTCCCACAGCACCAGGTACGCTACGCACAGCAGCAGCACGACCGACAGGACGACGATGCGCACCAGCACCCAGACCGTGGGCCAGGCCGCGCCGAGGACGCCGAGCCCCGCGGTGTTGATCGAATCGAACAAGCTCATTTAGGCCTTCTCCACCACCAGATCACCGAACAGGCTGCCCAACGCGGCGGACGCCGGCGTGGCCGCCGACACCCGGACCACGTTCGGCGCCAGCTTCTCGTCGCGAAACGCCGGCAGCGTCACCGACCGCTCGCCCTGCGTGACGCGCACCGCGTCGCCCTGCGCCACGCCGAGGCGATCGAACAGGCCCGGCGGCAGCGACGCCTGCACGGCCTGCCGCGCGGCCAGCGTCAGATGCAGCGACGGCGCCCGCCGTACCAGCGGGTCGGCATGATAGATCGGCACGTCGGGCAGGCGCTCGTAACGCGCGAAGGGTTCGCCCGCCGCGCCCGCGCCCGTGGCCGCCGGAAACGGCGCGTCCACGACGGCCGATGCGCTGCCGTTGTCGAGCCGTGCCGCAATGTCCAGGTCCTGCAACGCCGCGCGTCGCACCTGCTCGACGCTGTCATAGTCGAAGCCCGGCAGCTCGAACAGATTGGCGAGCACGCGCAGCACCTTCCACCCCGGACGCGTATCGCCCAGCGGCGGCGCCACGCCATTGAACGCCTGCAGCCGTCCCTCGCAATTGACAAAGGCGCCCGCGGTCTCGGTGAACGGGGCGATCGGCAGCAGCACGTCGGCATAATCGGCGCCGTGCTTGAACATGCTCAGGCTGACCACCAGGCCCGCCTGCGCGAGTGCTGCGAGCGCGCGCGACGGGTCGGCCGAATCGAATTCCGGCTCGACGTTCATCAGCACGTACGCCTGACGCGGTTTGTCGAACATCGCCGACGCGTCCAAACCGCCCGGGCCCGGCAGCGCGCCGACCAGCTGCGCGCCGACGGTGTTCGCCGCCTCGGTCAGGAAGCCGAGCTTCGCGCCCGCCTGTTCGGCGATCCACGCGGCCAGCGCATGCAGCTTCGTGAATTCCGGATGACGCACCGCGTCGTTGCCCAGCAGGACGACGGTCTGCACGCCGGCGACGAAGGACTCCGCCGCGCGGCGCGCCTCGTCGCTCGGCGTCAGCTCGTCGCCGCGTGCGAAACCGGTCGGCAACTCGACGCCGCGCACCGTCGCGATCGCGCGGGCGATGGCCGACAGCTCGGCCAGCCAGGCGCTGGGCGCGACCACCACCGGATGCGCGCCGGGAATCAGCGAGTCGTCGGAACTGGCCGCGACGAAACCGACCCGCGCGCCGTTGCGCGCCGCCTGGCGCAAACGCGCGGCCAGCAGCGGATGGTCGCGCCGCAGGTGCGAACCGATCACCAGCGCCCGGTCGACGTTCGCCAGATCGGCGATCGGCATGCCCAGCCAGCGCACGCCCTGCCCGCCCTGCGCCTCGCCGGCGAAATCGCTCTGGCGCAGACGGTGGTCGATATTCGGCGTGCCGAGCCCGTTCGCCAGCGACTTCAGCAGGAACAACTCCTCCAGCGTGCTGTGGGGGCTGGCCAGCATGCCGATCGCGTCGCGGCCATGCTGCGCCGTGATCTTCTTGAAACTGTCGGCGACATACGACAACGCCGTCTGCCAGTCGACCTCATGCCACTCGCCGTCTTGCCGGATCATCGGGCGCGTGAGGCGCTCGGCGCTGTTCAGGCCTTCGTACGAGAAGCGGTCCTTGTCCGACAGCCAGCACTCGTTGACCGCCTCGTTCTCCAGCGGCAGCACGCGCATCACGCGGCTGTTCTTCATCTGCACGATCAGGTTCGCGCCCACGCCGTCGTGCGGACTCACCGACTTGCGGCGCGTCAGTTCCCACGTCCGCGCGCTGAAGCGGAACGGCTTGGAGGTCAGCGCGCCCACCGGGCACAGATCGATCATGTTGCCCGACAGCTCGGAGTCGATCGACTGGCCGACGAACGCGGTGATCTCCGCGTGTTCGCCACGCCCGAGCATGCCGAGCTCCATCACCCCGGCGATCTCCTGGCCGAAGCGCACGCACCGCGTGCAGTGGATGCAGCGCGTCATTTCCTGCATCGAGATCAGCGGCCCGACGTTCTTGTGGAACACGACGCGCTTTTCCTCGCGATAGCGCGAGGCCGACTTGCCATAGCCGACGGCCAGATCCTGCAGCTGGCACTCGCCGCCCTGGTCGCAGATCGGGCAGTCCAGCGGATGATTGATCAGCAGGAACTCCATCACCGCCTGCTGACCCTTGATCGCCTTCTCGGACTTCGTACGCACGATCATCCCGGACGACACCGGCGTCGCGCAGGCCGGCACGGCCTTCGGAATCTTCTCGACGTCGACCAGACACATCCGGCAGTTCGCCGCGATCGACAGTTTCTTGTGGTAACAAAAGTGCGGAATATAGGTATCCGCCCGCTTGGCAGCTTCCATCACCATGCTGCCTTCCGGGACCTCGACCTTCTTGCCGTCTATTTCCAGTTCAACCATGATGGCTCAGACTCGCTTCTGCTCCCGCCGACACGAGGCAATGCTTGTGTTCGACGTGATACTCGAATTCATTCCAAAAGTGCCGCAGCATGCCCTGCACCGGCATGGCGGCCGCGTCGCCCAGTGCGCAGATCGTCCGACCCGAGATGTTGTCGGCGACCGAGCGCAGCAGGTCGAGATCCTCCTGGCGCCCCTGGCCTTCCTCGATGCGTTTGACGATGCGGTACAGCCAGCCGGTGCCCTCGCGGCACGGCGTGCACTGCCCGCACGACTCCTCGTAATAGAAATACGAGAGCCGCATCAACGAGCGCACCATGCACCGCGTCTCGTCCATCACGATCACCGCGCCCGAACCGAGCATCGACTTCGCCTTCGCGAGCGAGTCGTAGTCCATGTCCGTTTCCATCATCATCGCGCCGGGAATCACCGGCGCCGACGACCCGCCGGGAATGACCGCCTTGATCTTGCGTCCGCCGCGCATGCCGCCGGCCAGTTCGAGCAGTTTCGCGAACGGCGTGCCGAGCGGCACTTCATAATTGCCGGGCATCTCGACGTCGCCCGACACCGAGAAGATCTTCGTGCCGCCGTTGTTCGGCTTGCCCATTTCGAGATAGCGCTGCGGGCCGGCCGCGAGCAGGAACGGCACGGCGGTGAACGTTTCCGTGTTGTTGATCGTCGTCGGCTTGCCGTACAGCCCGTAGCTCGCCGGGAACGGCGGCTTGAAGCGCGGCTGGCCCTTCTTGCCCTCG
>JBPBQT010000525.1:0-6632 GCA_050955065.1 Janthinobacterium lividum
GAGCGCGCGCAGCCGGCGCCGCTCGTCGTAGCGCAGTTGCATGTCGTTGCCCGCGCCGACCGCGCGCAACGGCCCCGCGCGCGCATCCCGCCGCAGCGCGTGTTGCAGCGCCGGGTCGGCGAATCCTAGCCGCCGCAGCGCCGCGCCGATGTCCTCGCCATGCGCGAGCGTCGTCACCGCGACATAGCGGGCGGGCAGGCGCGCGAGCGCCGTCTGCTGCGCGGCGATGTCGTCGGCTGCGACGGGCAGCGCGCGCGTGACGCTGCCGGCGGCGATGCCCAGGTTCGACGACGATACGACGGATAACGCGATCGACAACGCAATCGGCAGCGCAATGGCAATGGCCGGCGCAGCCAGGGGGCGCGACGTGCCGCGCCGCGGGCATAAAACGCGCAAAGACCACATCACGTAGACTCGCGCGCCGGATCGCACGTAAAATCGGGCATTCGCGCAGGTTGGCGCGCGACGGCGCCGCGGGATGGATCACCGAATGGTCCACCAGAGGGACCACGAACGGGACCACGAACGGGACCGCCGCGCACGCCGTCGCCCCGTGGAAAAACCACCCCGTGATTCGCTGTATTCATTGGAAGCCGATGTCGGTGCGCACGGATGCCGCATGCGGGGCTCCTAGCCTACGGGCACCGGTCGCCCGCTTCCATCAGACTTTTCCTCTTTATTTGCCGATCCGAATGAGTTCAGACCTTCATACCGACGCCAGCGCGTCGGGCAACGCGCGTCCCGCCGACGCCACGCCGTCCTGGCCCGTCACCGATGCGGTTCTCCAGGCGCTCGCGATCACGCGCCGGGGCTGCGACGAACTGCTGATCGAGGACGAGTTCAAACGCAAGCTCGCACGCAGCGCCGCCACCGGCACGCCGCTGCGCATCAAGCTCGGCCTCGATCCGACCGCGCCCGACATCCATCTCGGCCACACGGTCGTGCTCAACAAGATGCGCCAGTTGCAGGACCTGGGGCACACGGTGATCTTCCTGATCGGCGACTTCACGTCGTTGATCGGCGATCCGTCGGGGCGCAACAGCACGCGTCCGCCGCTGACCGCGGAACAGATCGACGCGAACGCGAAGACCTATTTCGAACAGGCGACGCTGGTGCTCGATCGCGAGAAGACCGAGGTGCGGCACAACCGCGAATGGCTGTCGCCGCTGGGCGCCGACGGCATGATCAAGCTGGCCTCGCGCTACACGGTCGCGCGGATGCTGGAGCGCGACGATTTCACGAAGCGGTTCGCCGGCGGCGTGCCGATCTCGATCCACGAGTTCCTGTACCCGCTGCTGCAGGGCTATGACTCGGTGGCGCTCGAGGCCGATCTCGAACTGGGCGACACCGATCAGAAATTCAATCTGCTGGTGGGGCGCGAGCTGCAGAAGCAGTCGGGCCAGGAGCCGCAGTGCGTGCTGACGATGCCGTTGCTCGAAGGCCTGGACGGCGTCGACAAGATGTCGAAGTCGAAGAACAACTACATCGGCATCAGCGAAAAGCCGAACGACATGTTCGGCAAGCTGATGAGCATCTCGGACACGCTGATGTGGCGGTACTTCGAGCTGCTGTCGTTCCAGTCGATCGCGGCGCTGGCGGGATTCCGGGCCGAGGCCGAGGGCGGGCGCAATCCGCGCGACTTCAAGGTCATGCTGGCGCAGGAGATCGTCACGCGCTTTCATTCGGCGCGGGACGCGGAACGCGCGCTCGAGGATTTCAACCACCGCGCGCGCGGCGGCGTGCCGGACGACGTGCCGGACGTGGCGCTGACGGGCGCGCCGCTGGGCGTCGGGGCGCTGCTGAAACAGGCGGGCCTGGTGCCGTCGGGCGCCGAGGCGACGCGCAACATCGAGCAGGGCGGCGTGCGCATCGACGGCGCGGTCATCAGCGACCGCGCGCTGAAGCTCGACGCGGGCGTCTACCTGGTGCAGGTGGGCAAGCGCCGTTTCGCGCGCGTCACGCTGGCCTGACCGGGGCGGACGATGATCGGTCTCATTCAACGGGTCACGCGCGCCGAGGTCACCATCGACGGGCGGAGCGTGGGCGCGATCGAGGCCGGTCTGCTGGCGCTGGTGTGCGCGGAGCGGGGCGACACGCCGGAGACGGCGCTGCGTCTTGCCGCAAAGCTGCTGGGGTACCGGGTCTTTGGCGACGCGGCGGGCAAGATGAACCGCAGCGTCCAGGATCTGGACGGCGCGGGGACGCCGGGCGGCGTGCTGCTGGTGCCGCAGTTCACGCTGTCCGCCGACACGCAGTCGGGCAGCCGCCCGAGTTTTTCCGGGGCCGCGGCGCCGGAGCTGGCGCGCGCGCTGTTCGAGGGTTTCGTGGCCGGCGTGCGGGAACGTCATCCCCGGGTGGCCGCCGGCGTCTTCGGGGCGCACATGCAGGTCGCGCTCGTCAATGACGGGCCCGTCACCTTCTGGCTGCGGACGCCGCCGCCGGCCTGATTTCCGCTTCCTGATTTCTTTTCCTTTCCCCTAGATGACCGACACACTCGAGCGCACCACCCTGATCCTGGTCCGGCATGGCGAAACCGGCTGGAACCGGATCAAGCGGATACAGGGGCAGATCGATATCGCCTTGTCGCCGCGCGGCGAACGACAGGCCGCGCTGCTGGCCGCGCGAATCGACGCCGAACGGGCGGCGGTGCGGGAGCCGGCGGCGGACGACGCCGACGGGCCGTCCGCGCTGGGCCGGATCGATGCGGTCGTGAGCAGCGACCTGCTGCGCGCGATGCAGACGGCGGCGCCGATCGCGCGCGCCGCCGGGGTCGACGTGCTGGCCGACGCGAATCTGCGCGAGCGCCATTACGGTGTCTTCCAGGGGCACGACGCCGCGCAGATCCGGGCGCATTGGCCGCAGGCGTATGCAAGCTGGAAGACGCACGATCCGGATTTCGCGCCGGAGGGCGGCGAATCGCTGCGCGCGCTGTACGCGCGGGTGGTGAGCGCGTTGGGCGCGATCGCCTCCCGCCATCCGGGTCGGACGGTGGTGTGCGTCGCGCACGGCGGGGTGCTCGACTGCGCCTACCGCTTCGCCACTTCATTGCCGTTGACGCAACCGCGCGCCTGTCTGCTGCTCAACGGGAGCGTAAACCGCATCGTCTGGCAGGCAGCGGCGGGCGATGCCGGCAGCGCCCGGGCGCAGGTGCTGGGCTGGGCCGATATCGCGCATCTGGCGCAATTGGTCGACACCCGGGACGACGAATAAGGCGGGGCGGGGCGCAATCCGCTGCCGCAGCGCCCAACCCGAAGCGCGATGCTCACGCGGCCATGCCGGGACGCGACATCGCCCGGGTGGGGGGCCCCCTTTTCAAGCGTCCCGGGCCGTCTCGTCGCGTGCCGCGCCCACGCGCGCCCGTGCCCGTTTCGAGACGCCATTGACGAGCGCCCAGCGCATGACCGGCGCCATGGCGTTGACGCCCGTGCGCACGATCGCGCGACGCAGCGCGACGTGGCGATCCAGATCGAGCATCGCCTGCGCCCAGTCGGGCAGCAGATCGGGCCCGGCGTGCAGCAGCAGCCGGGCCGCCGGCCAGGTCGCCGGATTCGGCGCCGGCGCGCGCATCAGCACGTCGACGACCGCGCGCGTGCGCGCATCGCACACCAGCGCCGGGCGCTGCGCGAGCAGATAGGCGGCAACGTCCGCACGGCTGCGCGGCACGTCGCGCGCGCCGAGCATCTCGGCGATCCGCGCCGTCTCCGCGTAGTACTGGTCCTGTGCCTGCGGCGACAGGGTCGGGTTCACGTACACGAGGTGCGCGCGCAGGAAACTCGACATCTCCGCGACATGCACCCAGGTCAGCAAGGCAGGGTCGTTGGCCGCATAGGGCGTGCCGTCGGGCGCGACGCCGCGCACATGCTCGTGAATCTTTCGCACCCGCTCGATCAGGGACAACGCGTCGGCGCGGCCGCCGTACGTGGTGGCGGCGATGAAGGTGGCGGTCCGCCCCAGCCGGCCATGGATGTCGTCGCGGAACGTCGAATGGTCCCAGACGCCGGCCAGCGCGAGCGGATGCAGCATCTGCAACAGCAGCGCGGCGACGCCGCCGACCAGCATCGACGTGAAATCGGCATGCACCTGCCAGCACACGGCGTCCGGTCCGAACAATCCCGGGTCGCCCGGCGGCAGGCTGTAGTCGATGCGGCGCCGGCTGTCGGTCGTGAGGTTGTTGACCCCGTCGACGATGCGCGAGCGCAGGAAATCGAGCGGATGACGCACGGAAGGCGGGCGGGGCGGCATTCGCGGGGCCTCAGGCGTCGGGTGGGGTGTCCCACTGCTCCCGCGCCGGCGCGCTGTCCGGCGACGCGATGCCGAAGTGCCGGTACGCGAGCAGGGTCGCGATGCGCCCGCGCGGCGTACGCTGCACATAGCCCTGCTGGATCAGATAGGGCTCGATCACGTCCTCGATGGTGTCGCGTTCCTCGCCGATCGCGGCGGCGAGATTGTCCAGTCCGACCGGGCCGCCGTCGAATTTCTCGAGGATGGCCTCGAGCAGCTTGCGGTCCATCACGTCGAAACCGACCGGATCGACATCGAGCATCTCCAGCGCCGCATCGGCGATGGCCGGCGTGATGCGGCCGTCCGCCTTGACCTCGGCATAGTCGCGCACGCGCCGCAACAGGCGGTTCGCGATACGCGGCGTGCCGCGCGAGCGCTTGGCGATCTCGAACGCGCCTTCGGGACCGATCTCCGCGCCGAGCAGGTTCGCCGAGCGCTGCACGATCTTCGTCAGTTCGGGAGCGGTATAGAACTCGAGCCGGGCGACGATGCCGAAGCGGTCGCGCAGCGGGTTCGTCAGCATGCCGGCGCGGGTCGTCGCGCCCACCAGCGTGAACGGCTGCAGGTCGAGCTTGACGCTGCGCGCGCCCGGCCCTTCGCCGATCATGATGTCGATCTGGTAGTCCTCGAGCGCCGGATACAGGATTTCCTCGACGACCGGCGAGAGCCGGTGGATCTCGTCGATGAACAGGACGTCGTTCGCTTCGAGATTGGTCAGCAGCGCCGCGAGGTCGCCGGCGCGCTCCAGCACGGGGCCCGACGTCTGCCGCAGATTGACGCCCATCTCGCGCGCGATGATGTGCGCGAGCGTGGTCTTGCCCAATCCGGGAGGACCGAACAGCAGCACGTGATCGAGCGCCTCGGCGCGCTTGCGGGCCGCCTGCACGAAGATCTCGAGCTGGCCGCGCACCTTCTGCTGGCCGACGTATTCGTCGAGTTGCTTGGGCCGCAGCGCGCGTTCGTACGCTTCCTCGCGCGCCGACGTGGGCGCCGCGGAAATCAGCCTTTCGCCGGAAAGTTTGTCTGTTTCGATCATGCCTTCATTGTACCGCCAGGGCGCACCGCGTTCCCGCTAGTTGCGCGACAGCGCCTTCAGCGCCAGCCGGATGCCGGTCGAGACGTCGCTGCCGGCCGGCAGCGCGCGCACCGCCACCTGCGATTCCTTCTCCGAATAGCCGAGCGCGAGCAGCGCATGCAGCACGTCGCTGCCTTCGCTGACGGGCGACTCGCCGCCGGCGCCCGCCATGCCGAGGTCGGCGCCCAGCTTGCCCTTGAGTTCGAGCAGCAGGCGCTCGGCGGTCTTCTTGCCGATGCCGGGCACGCGCGTCAGGCTGCCGACTTCCTGCATCGTCACCGCCTGCGCGAGTTCGCCGACATTCATGCCGGAGAGCACCGCGAGCGCCATGCGCGCGCCCACGCCGGTGATCTTGAGCATCTCCCGGAACGCGCCGCGCTCCTGCGGGGTGCCGAAGCCGTACAGCAGGTGCGCATCCTCGCGCACGATCTGCTGGACCAGCAGCACGACTTTCTCGTTCAGGTGCGGCAACCCGTAGAAGGTGCTCATCGGCACCGCGATTTCATATCCGACGCCCGCGCAGTCCACCAGGATGTGCGGCGGGTTCTTTTCAAGCAGGACGCCAGCGATTCGACCGATCATGAGTTTTCAGTGGGCAGGAGGGACAGGAAACAAAGGGGAATCAACCGCTCAACCGATCAACCGGCCGCGGCGCACGCGGATGCCCTTGCGCACGAGTTGCGGCGCCAGGCCGCCCAGCTGGCCGAGAATGGCGTTGGCATTCGCATGGCAGATCGCGACGCCGAGCGCGTCGGCGGCGTCGGTGCCGGGCAGACCGGAGAGGCAGAGCAGGCGCGCGACCATTTCCTGCACCTGGTCCTTGCGCGCGCGCCCGCTGCCCACCACCGCCTGCTTGAGTTGCAGCGCGGTGTACTCGGCCACCGACACGCCGCCGTCCACCAGCGCGCAGATCGCCGCGCCGCGCGCCTGACCCAGCAGCAGCGTGGACTGCGGATTGACGTTGACGAAGACCTTCTCGATCGACGACTGCTCCGGGGCATACTCCCGCACCAGCGCGGTGACGCCCTCGAAAATGATGCCCAGGCGCGTGGGCAGGTCGCTGTCGCCAGTGCGGATCACGCCGCTGGTGACGTAATCGAGCCGCTGTCCGTGCTTCTCGATGACGCCAAAGCCCGTGACCCGCAGGCCGGGGTCGATGCCGAGGATTCTCATCGTCGGGCCGCCCGGTCCGGGGTGGTTCGACCGAGCGCGGCCCGACCGAGCGCGGCCCGACCGAACGCGGCCCGGACCGGCATCTGGTACGTCGGCACGGCGG
>JBPBQT010000526.1:0-6569 GCA_050955065.1 Janthinobacterium lividum
CGATGCCGACCTCATCCAGTAACTCAAGTCGCGCGGCAACGGCTGGCAGACCTGTATGGATGGCGCGCTGCAAGGGTATTTGCAGACTCATCCGGTGTAATCACCGCTAGTTTGCCGCGAAATAAGGCCAGCGCAGACAACTCTGCGCCGAGCAATACATTGCGCTGCTCACATAGACTTCCTCGGCCGCCTGGATCAGCTCACGCCCCGCCTTCGTCAGCGCGCGATCATCCGATACCGACCACAGGTAGACGTGTGTATCGAGAAGCAAACGCATCAACGACCCTCGAATGCTGCCAGCACATCATCGGGAAGTACTGGACTAAGTCCACGACGTCTCGGCGATCAATATTCGGGCCATGTCTGGACACCAGTACGCATCATTCGACGGCGCCATGCTGTGGACGCGCTTCATCGAGCGAGCCCAGGCCTCTGTCCACTGATGACTGACCAAGGTCAGCGGCTCCTTTTTCCATCGGTCCATCAAGCGACCGAATAGCGCGATTTCGGACGCCACGCGCAAATGGGATGTCAGGTAGGCCCGGATCGCCCCGTCGATCGCGATGAAAGTAGGGCGCTGGGCGTTCAATTCATCGGGAACGTTACCCGTGTCGATCATCTGCGCCAGGCGGGCTACGTAGGCGTCCCCTTCTGCCTCCGTTCCGAACGCGAACGTTAGCGGCTTTGGTAAGACGTCTTTACGGCGGACGACATCTTCCCAATTGCCGGATGGGCGTTTTCGCCTGGTCGACATGAGCGGACGGCAAATCTCGCGTGTACGGCCAGATAGCCGTTACACGCGTGGCTGAGCACTTTTTTTCGAAGTGGTTACAGCGCGATTTATACCCGTTTTAGTGCAGGATTGCTATGGAATGCGAATGAAGAAAAAACGTGAAAGCCTTACTGCGCAAGGCTTTTGATGGAGGCGGGGGTCGGAATCGAACCGGCGTACACGGCTTTGCAGGCCGCTGCATGACCACTCTGCCACCCCGCCAGGGGAGACTCGACCGGATGGCGGACGCTGTCGAAACGCGTACGACGCGGCACCCGGCGAAAGTAAAAAGGGAAGCAGTGCTTCCCCTTTTATGTGGAGCGGGAAACGAGACTCGAACTCGCGACCTCAACCTTGGCAAGGTTGCGCTCTACCAACTGAGCTATTCCCGCAAAACCTTTACTGCCGTATCGCGCACTGACTGGCTGGCCGATACGTACAACACCGCCGCTTCATGCCTCACCGATGCTCGATGAAGCGACAGCTACAAATCTGGAGCGGGAAACGAGACTCGAACTCGCGACCTCAACCTTGGCAAGGTTGCGCTCTACCAACTGAGCTATTCCCGCTTGGCACTGCTTACCGCGTTGTCCTTCTCTCAAGATCCTTCTTTGCTGCCGTTCCCGGGGCCGTTTCTGCTTGATCGCGGGAGAACGAGATTATGTCCAAGGGCCGAGATTGTGTCAAGAAAGTTTCCAAACTTTTTATCGATTTTCTCGACACGACCTGCAGGCGCCCGCCCCGCCCCTGCAACATCAGATCTCGCGCGTGCGCTCGCGGATCTGCGGCCAGGCGAGCTTCATGTAATACAGCATCGACCAGATGGTCAGAAAGGCCGCCAGATAGATCAGCCAGCCGCCCCAGAACCGCACGTCGATCGTGAAGCGCCCTGCCTGCCCGAACAGCGCGCCCGGATCGAGGCGGCCGTAGAACAGCAGCATCGGAATCGCGACCATCTGGCAGACCGTCTTGATCTTGCCGAGCGAATTGACCGCCACGCTTCGCGACGCGCCGATCTGCGCCATCCATTCGCGCAGCGCGGAGATCGTGATCTCGCGGCCCACGATGACCAGCGCGATCGCGGCATCGAGACGCGCCAGATGCACCAGCACCAGCAGCGACGCGGTCACCATCAACTTGTCCGCCACCGGATCGAGAAACGCGCCGAACGCGGACGTCTGGTGCAGCCTGCGCGCAAGGTACCCGTCGAACCAATCGGTCAGGGCAGCGAGGATGAACACCACGCAGGCGATGCCGTTCTTGCTGGACGGCCCGAGCATGCCGTCCGGTAGATAGAAGACGCCGACGATCAGCGGGATCAGCACGATCCGCAGCCACGTCAGGAATATCGGGAGATTGAACGGCATCGGCAGGGCGGTATCGGAGAAAAGACAATATGCAATTGTGCCGCGTCCCCCTCGGGGGGACAAGGCAAACCCAAACTCGTCTTCGAGGAGGCGGCACCGCGCACGCAGCGCCGAGGCGCAGCGGAGAACGACCCTTTCGCCGACATTTCAATGCAGCTGCTGATAGATCTGCTCGGCCAGCGATTGCGAGATGCCCTCGACGCTGGTGAGCTCGTCGATGCTCGCGGCCATCACGCCACGCAGCCCGCCGAAACGCGCCAGCAGACGTTGCCGCCGCTTCGCGCCGATGCCGTCGAGCTCCTCGAGGCGGCTGCTCTGCCGGGCTTTCGCGCGCTTTGCACGCATCCCGGTGATGGCGAAACGGTGCGCCTCGTCGCGGATCTGCGCGATCAGCATCAGCGCCGCGCTGTCCTTGCCGAGTTCGAGCGGCGCGCGGCCGTCGGCGAAGATCAGCGTCTCCAGCCCGACCTTGCGCCCCTCCCCTTTCGCCACCCCGACGATCAGGCCGATGTCCAGCCCCAGCTCGCTGAAGACCTGACGCGCCATCTCGACCTGACCCCGCCCCCCGTCGATCAGCACGATGTTCGGGAACGTCGCGACGGTGGCGACGCGGCGCGTGCCCGACGCCGCGGACGCGACCGGCGGCGATGCGTCCGCCGCCGCATTCCCGCCCTGGCTGCCGCCACCGGAAACGGTGTCGTCGAGGCGGTCGGTATCGAGGTCGTCATCGATGCCGGCATCGGCGCCGGCGTCCATGTCCACGTCCGCGTCCACGTCGGCACCCGGATGCGCGCCCGGCCCTGCGATCGATTCCGCCACCGGATCATCCGGCGATGTCTCCCCGGGAACCGCGGCGTCGCCGTGCACCACCATTCTTTCATAACGCCGCATCAGCACCTGGCGCATCGCCGCGTAATCGTCGCCCGGCGTGATGCCGGTGATGTTGTACCGCCGGTACTCGCCATTCTGCATCTTGTGATGGTGATACACCACGCACGAGGCCTGGGTCGCCTCGCCCATCGTATGGCTGACATCGAAGCATTCGACGCGCAACGTGGCGAGATCGTCGCTGTCCATGCCGAGCGTATCGGCCATCGCCCGGGTGCGCGCCTGTTGCGAGCCCTGCTCGGACAGCACGCGGGCGAGCGACAGCCGGGCGTTGTGCTCCGCCATCGTCAGCCATACCCGACGCTGCCCCTGCGGTTGACGCAGCACGGTGACTCGCCGCTGGGCCTGCTCCGACAGCATCGCCACCAGGTCCCGATTGACGAGCGCGTGGTTGACGATCAGCACCGGAGGAATCGCCTGCCCCGTGTAGTGCTGTCCGAGGAACGCTTCGAGCACCTCGACCTCGAGCCGTGCGACGGGTCCGGATGTCGGAGCATTCGAGCCATCCGGAGCATCTGCCTCGTCCGGGGCATCTGCCTCGCCTGGTGCATCCGGTGCGTCTGGCGCATCCAGTACGTCTGGTGCATCCAGGACTTCCGCCACGGATGCGTCCGAGGATGCCGACGCATCCGGCGTATTCACGGCATCGGCGTCCGCGGCGTCCTCGTCTAGCCCGTTGGCGATCGCCAGACCGCTTTCGACCTGGCTCGGAAAATACGCCTTGTCGCCCAGGTGCCGTCCGCCGCGCACCATCGCCAGGTTGACGCAGACCCGCCCGCCCTGCGCCACCACCGCGATGATGTCGACATCGTTCGTGCCGCCCGTCTCCACCGTCTGCTGATGCAGCACCTTGGACAACGCGCTCATCTGGTTGCGCACCTGGGCGGCCTGCTCGAACTTCAATGCCGTGGCGAAACCCTGCATCTTGTCCTCGAGATCGCGCATCACCTCGCTTTGCTGGCCGAGCAGGAAACGCGACGCGTTGTGAACGTCGCGAGCGTAATCGTCGGCGCTGATCGCGTCCACGCAGGGCGCCGTGCAGCGCCCGATGGGGTGCAGCAGGCACGGCCGCGTGCGGTTGTTGAAGACCGAATCCTCGCAGGTGCGCAACTGGAAGACCCGTTGCAGGATCTGGATGCTCTCGCGCACCGCCCAGGCGCTCGGAAACGGCCCGAAGTACTGGTTCTTGCGATCCACCGCGCCGCGGTAATACGCCATGCGCGGAAACGCATGACCCGTGAGCTTCAGAAAGGGGTAGGACTTGTCGTCCCGGAACAGGATGTTGTAGCGCGGAACCAGCGCCTTGATCAGGTTGTTCTCGAGCAGCAACGCCTCGGCCTCGGAGCGCGTCACCGTGGTTTCGAGACGGGCGATGCGCGAGACCATCATCGCGATGCGCGGCGACGCCAGGTTCTTGTTGAAATAGCTGGAGACGCGTTTCTTCAGGTCCCGGGCCTTGCCGACGTACAGCACCTGTCCCGCGCTGTCGAAATAGCGGTACACGCCCGGCAGATGCGGCAATTGGGCGATTTGCTCTTTCGGGGAGAAAACGTCGGGGTCGGTCATTCGGAGGAAAGGCAGCGCTCGATTAAAATGCCGATTCTAGACGATCCGGTTCCGACATGCGCCCACCCCTGCACTGCGACCTTTTTTGCACGGTCATCGACAACTACGGCGACGCCGGCGTCTGCTGGCGGCTCGCGCGCCAGCTTGCCGCCGAATGCGGCTGGCGCGTGCGTCTGTTCATCGATGCGCCCGAGGCGCTCGCAGCGCTGTTGCAGACGCCGTTGCCCCCATTATGGGACGAACCCGGGGAACACGCTGCGTCAGACGAAACCGCCCGGGACCAGGCCGCGGAAAATGAGACCGCGCGCGACGGGTTCGCCGTCGACGGCGTCCTCATTGCGCCGTGGCCCGCGCCGGATGCCGGCACGCGCGTCGCCGGGATCGTCATCGAGGCCTTCGCCTGCGAACTTCCCGCGCATTACCTGCAGGCGATGGCGCGGCGCGCACCCTCGCCGGCATGGATCAATCTGGACTACCTGAGCGCCGAGGAATGGGTTCGCACATGTCATCTCGGACGGTCGCCACACCCCCGCCTCGGGCTTGAAAAAACCTTTTTCTTCCCCGGTTTCACCCCCGGCACCGGCGGCTTGCTGCGCGAACGCGATTTCGACCAGCAACGCCGTGCGTTTCTCGGCGATGCCGCGGCGCGCGCGTCTTTCTGGAAACGGCTCGACGTCGCGCCGCCGCCCGCGCGCACCCGCCTGATCACCTTGTTCGCCTACGAGAATCCCGCGCTCGAGGCGCTTCTCGTCCAGTGGTCGCACGGCGCCGAGGACATCCTGCTGCTGGTGCCGGAAGGACGCATCTCCGCCGCCGTAGCGCGCTTCTTCGACCTGCCGGCGTTCACTGCCGGCACGCGCGCCGAACGGGGCCGGCTGCGCGCGCAGGCCCTGCCCTTCATCGATCAGCAGGCCTATGACCGGTTGCTCTGGCAGGCGGACCTGAATTTCGTGCGCGGCGAGGACTCCTTCGTGCGCGCGCAATGGGCCGAACGACCCTTCGTCTGGCATATCTATCCGCAGCAGGACGACGCGCACCTCGACAAGCTGGACGCCGCGCTGGCGGCCTATACGCAGGCCCTGCCGGCCGCCGCGGCAGCAACCGTCGCCCGGTTCTGGCATGCGTGGAACGGCGCGCCGCGCGCCGCCGGTGCGCGCGCCGACGCAGCATGCGCGCCGCGCGCCGCGGACCCCGACTGGCAGTCCTGGCGACAACTCGACGCCACACTGCGGGCACACGCCCGGCCCTGGGTCGATACGCTGCGTCAGGCGGGTTCGCTGGCGGCGAATCTGGCCGAACTCGTTGAAAGTCGGTTAAAATGAACGGTTTGCCACAAGATTGATGCCCCAGACAGAGCAGAGGCATCGGCCGTCGGCCACCGTGCCGAACGATCGAGCCTGCACAGGAACCACTTATGAAGACTGCACAAGAAGTCCGCGTCGGTAACGTCGTGATGATCGGCAATGACCCGATGGTTATCCAGAAAGCGGACTACAACAAATCCGGCCGCAACTCCGCGGTCGTGAAGATGAAGTTCAAGAACCTGCTGACGGGTTCGGGCAGCGAATCGGTTTACAAGGCGGACGACAAGTTCGAAGTCGTGATGCTGGAACGCCGCGACGTGACCTATTCGTATTTTGCCGATCCGATGTACGTTTTCATGGACGCGGACTACAACCAGTACGAAGTCGACAACGAAAACATGGGCGACGCGCTGTTCTATCTCGAAGACGGCATGGCGTGTCAGGTCGTCTTCTACAACGAGAAGGCGATCTCGGTCGATCTGCCGACCACCGTCGTGCGCGAGATCGTGTACACGGAACCGGCGGTCAAGGGCGACACGTCTTCCGGCAAGGTCCTGAAGAACGCCAAGATCGCCACGGGCAAGGAAATCCCGGTGCCGCTGTTCTGCGCGACCGGCGACAAGATCGAAATCGACACCCGTACCGGCGAGTATCGCAGCCGCGCCTGATCGC
>JBPBQT010000527.1:0-6060 GCA_050955065.1 Janthinobacterium lividum
GCGCCACGCGTCGCGCGCTTGTCACCTATCGCTCCGATGCGCGCATCGAGCGTCTGTTCGGCGCGTATCCGCCGTTCGACACGCCGCACGCGCTCGCCATCGGCCTGCGTCACGACGGCGACGTCGCCGCGCTGGTCGAGCATGCGCTGGCCGGGTAAACCGGTACCGGTGGCCAGGACTTTTTCAGGAAAAAACATCATGAATATCGTTGGACTTGAAAGTCTCGTCTTCGGCGTCGAAGATCTGGACGCGTGCCGCGACTATCTGCGCGACTACGGACTGACCGAAATCGAAGCGCACGCCCAGGGCGTGACGTTCGCCGCGCTGGATGGCAGCACCGTGGAGGCGCGGCGCGCGAGCGATGCGACGCTGCCGAGCGCAAACGCGCCGTCGCCGAATCTGCGCGAGACCGTCTATGGCGTGGCCGACGCGGCGACGCTCGATGCGATCGCCGCGGAACTCGAACGCGACCGGCCGGTGACGCTCGATCGAGACGGGCGCTTGCACAGCGTCGACGACGGCGGATTCGCCATCGCGTTTCAGGTATCGCGACGCCGCGCGTTCACCGCCCCGCCGGTGCTGATCAACGTACCCGGTCAGCCGGTGCAACGGGGCGTGAATCAGGTGGGGGCCGATCACGCCGCCATCGTGCGGCCGCGCTCGCTGTCGCATGTCGTGTACTTCGTGCCGGACGTGGAGAAATCGGAGGCGTTCTACCGCGACCGGCTCGGGTTTCGCATCACCGACCGTTTCATCGGGCTCGGGCCGTTCATGCGGCCGCAGGGCACGCTCGAACACCATTGCCTGTTCATGATCCAGAGCTTCAACTCGCACATGACCGGCATGAACCACTTCACCTTTCACATGGGCGCGGCCCACGAGGTCTGGCAGGCGGGCTGGCGTTTTCAGAACAAGGGCTATCGAAGCTTCTGGGGGCCCGGGCGCCATGTGCTGGGTTCGAATCATTTCTGGTATTTCAACAGTCCGTTCGGCGGCACGATCGAATACGACGCGGACATGGACCTGCATGACGACACGTGGCAAGCGCGCGCCGTGCCGCCCGGCGCGGATTCATCGCAGATATTCCTGTTCGATTACCGGACGAAATGGGCGCCGGGAGACGCCGAATGACCGCTGGGCACGGCGTGGTGTTGTGTCGTCTCGACGAGATCGCCGACGGGGGCGCGAAGGGATTGCTGCCCTGCGGCAATGACGACACGCTCTTCGCCGTGCGGCAGGGAGAGGCGGTCTGGGTGTATCGCAACTGGTGCCCGCACAACGGGCGCCCGCTCGAATACCGGCGCGACCGTTTCCTGTCCGGGACGGGAGACCGGATCGTCTGCTATGCGCACGGCGCGCATTTCGATATTCGCTCTGGCCACTGTTTTCACGGTCCTTGCGCCGGTCGGGCCCTGAGCGCGATTCCTGTGAGCGTAATTGCCGGTCTGGTCGTCATGCACGACCCGCAACCGGATCCGCAAGCGAGTGGCGCACGGGTGGAAGAATCCTAAAATTTTTCAGGAAAACCATGTTCCAGTATTTTCCGACGAATTACGTATGGAGCCTGTCGGCGATGATCGCGATCACGCACGGCGGCCAGATCGGCGAAGTCGACGCGATGTGCGCGCCGCTTCGCGATGCCGCGCGCGCCGGCAATGACCCGGGCACGCAGGCATTTTTCGCTGCCTGGAAAGGGGGCGCGGACCAGCTCGCCGAACTCGCCGCCGAGGACGTGCGGCGTGGGCGCACCCTGTCCGCCGGAGAAAAGCTCGGCCGCGCCGCGCTGTACTACATCATCGCCGAGCGCATGCAGTCCCATGGGTTCAGCGAACGGCATGCGTTGTACGAGCGCTCGCTTGCCGTTTTCCTCCAGGGCGTGGCGCTGGCGCGCGAGAACTGCGAACGTGTCGAGATTCCGTACCACGGCCGGCATCTCGCCGCGCTCCTCGTGCGCGCCGAAGGCGTGCGGAGTCGCGCTCCGATCGTCGTCGTGATGAACGGACTGGACAGCACGAAAGAGATGCTCTACCGCAGCTGTCTGGCGAATTACCTGTCGCGCCGCGGCCTGTCGGCGCTGTTCGTCGATCAGCCGGGAACGGGCGAGGCGCTGCGCCTGCAGGGGCTGCACGCGGTGCCGAACACGGAGGTGTGGGCCGCGAAGATCGTCGACTATCTGGAAACCCGGGATGACGTCGATCCTGCGCGTATCGGCGCGCTCGGCGTGTCGCTGGGCGGCTATTACGCCCCGCGCGCGGTCGCCTTCGAGCCGCGTTTCGCGGCGGGCGCGGTATGGGGCGCGAATCACGACTGGCGCGAGGTGCAGAAGCGCCGCCTGGCGAAGGAAGGGGAAAATCCCGTTCCGCACTACTGGCAGCATGTCGAATGGGTTTTCGGCGCCAGCGGGATCGAGGACTTCATGCGCCGCGCCGACGGCATGCATCTGGATGGCGTGCTCGACCGCATCAAGGTGCCCTTTCTGGTGACGCATGGCGAGAACGATCGGCAGATCCCGTTGCAGCACGCGCACCGCTCATACGAGCAGCTTGTCAACAGCCCGGCGCGGGAGTTGAAAATTTTCACCGCGCGCGAGGGCGGCGTCGAGCACAGCAGCCTCGACAACGCGACCAATGCCGGCAACTACATCGCGGACTGGCTGGCGGAGCATCTGCGCGGCAGCACGGCCTGAAAGGGCGTGTTGTCAGGAGGCGAGACATCCATCCGGAAGGAGACAGACACCTTGAACACGATAAAGAAAGCGCTGGTGATCGGCGGCGGCATCGGCGGCATGTGCGCGTCAATCCAGTTGCGCAAACTCGGTCTCGACATCGATCTCGTCGAGATCAATCCGCAGTGGAGCGTGTACGGCGCGGGCATCACGATCAGCGGCCCGACGCTGCGCGCGCTGCGGGAGATCGGCGTCCACCGGGAAGTGATCGCGCAGGGCGGGCACTGGGACCATATCGATATTTGCGCGGCCAACGGCGCGCGTCTCGCGGAGGTGTCGCTCGGGGCTGCTCACGGCGCCGAGGACATGCCGCGCTCGGCGGCGATTCTGCGCCCGGTGCTGGCGGCCATTCTCGCCGACGCGGTGCTGGCCGCGGGCGTCGATGTCCGGCTGGGGGTGAGTTTTACCCGCATCGCACAGGATGTGGAGGGCGTCGATGTGCACTTCACCGATGGCAGGACCGCCCGTTACGATCTGGTCGTGGGCGCGGACGGCATCCATTCGCAGGTACGCGCGGCAGTGTTTCCGGACGCCGCGGCGCCTTCTTTTACGGGACAGGGGTCCTGGCGGACGCTGGTGCCGCGCACCGTGCGCAATTCGACGATTTTCATGGGCAATACGACCAAAGCCGGGGTGAATCCGGTTTCCGATACCGAGCAATATCTGTTCTGTCTCGACCAGCGCGATGCGGACGAATTCATCGAACCGCAGACCTGGCCGCTACGTCTTGCCGAATTGCTCGCCGAATTCGGCGGCACCCTCGCCGAGGTACGCGACGCGCTGCGCAGCGGCGCGATTCCCGCGTCGCGGATCGTATACCGGCCCTTGTTTTCGGTAATGTTGCCCGGGCCCTGGCATCGCGGCCGGGTGGTGCTGCTGGGCGATACGGTGCACGCGACCACGCCGCACCTCGCTTCGGGCGCGGGACTCGCGGTGGAGGACGCCGTGGTGCTCGCGCAGGAGCTGGAGAAGCTCGCTCCCAGCCAAGCGCAGCGCGGCGGCGCGCTCACGCTCGACGCAGCGCTGACGGCGTATTTCACCCGTCGTCACGAGCGTAGCCGGATGGTGGTCGAGAGTTCGATTCGATTGGGCCGCATCGAGCAACACGGCGGCTCCCGGGATGAACATACGCAGGTGATGCAAGACGCCATGCTGGCGCTGGCCGAGGTGATTTGATGCAAGGGAACTCCACAATGGCAAACGATATCGAAAACCGCGTCGTCCTGCTCACCGGCGCCGCCGGCGGCCTGGGCCGATCATTCGCGCTGCACCTGGCGGC
This sequence comes from Janthinobacterium lividum, assembly GCA_050955065.1. Taxonomy (GTDB): domain Bacteria; phylum Pseudomonadota; class Gammaproteobacteria; order Burkholderiales; family Burkholderiaceae; genus Robbsia. The sequence continues at coordinate 4,005 of JBPBQT010000527.1, forward strand.
GCTGGGTTATCGGCTCGTGCTCACCGACCTGCAATCCTGCGAGGCAAGCGCGGAACAGTGCCGCCATGCCGGCGCGCCGGAGGTGTTCGCGCCGACGTGCGATCTGAGCGATGGCGCCGATGTGGACCGGTTGATCGCCCGCGTAGGCGAGCGGTTCGATCGGATCGACGCGCTCGTCAACAATGCGGTCTTCATTCCGATCATGCCGTATGGCTAGGTCACCGCCGCGTTCTGGCGCAAGGTTCTGGCGGTCAACGTCGATGCGCCCTTCTTCCTCGCGCAAGCGTTCGCGCCCGCCATGGCGCGGCGCGGCTGGGGTCGCATCGTCAATCTCGCGTAGAGCACGGTCTGGGGGCCGCCGCCCGGATTCACCGCGTATGTCTGCAGCAAGATGGGGATGATCGGCCTGACGCGCGCGCTGGCGGCCGAATTGGGGGCGAGCGGCGTGACGGTCAATGCGATCTCGCCGGGTCTGACGCGACACGCCGGCAGTGCCGCCGCATTGCCCGACCAGGCCTTTGCCGAAGTACGCGGGCGGCAGTTCATCCCGCGAACCGAGGAGCCGCAGGATCTCACCGGGGCGCTCGCCTTTCTGTTGTCCGATGCGGCCGGATTCATCACTGGCCAGGTGCTCAACGTGGACGGCGGCGGGTTCGGCTTCTGATCCGCACGGCATTGCGTCCATGGCGCGGAAACGTCCGGCCGCGGCCGGGCTTCAGGCGGGCGACCGCACGATGGTCGGTTACACGATCCCGGTCGCGTAAAACACGCCGATGACGAAAAACGACGCGGCGACCTTGATCAGCGTCATCACGAATATGTTCCGATACGCTTATATGTTCCGATACGTTTCGCGATGGGTGAGTCCCGTCACCGCGAGGAGGGTGATGACCGCGCCGTTGTGTGGGAGCGTATCCATCCCGCCCGCGGCCATCGATGCAACGCGGTGCAGGACGGCGAAGGGAATATGCGCCAGATGGGCGGTCGCGATGAATTTGTCCGCCATCGCGGCGAGCGCGATGCTCATGCCGCCGGAAGACGAACCCGTGATCCCGGAGAGCAGATTGATCGTCACGGCCTCGTTGATCAGCGGATTATGTATCGAGGTCAACGCGTTCGCGATCACCAGGAAGCCGGGCAGCGCGGCGATGATGGCCCCGAACCCGTACTCGGATGAGGTGTTGAGCGTGGCCAGCATCGCACCACCGACGGCGGTCTTGCTGCCCTCGGCGAGACGCCCCCGGATTCTCGGAAACGCCGCGACCAGAACGTGCAGGATGCCGCTCGCGAGTCCTGCGAGCACTGCCCAGACGCCGACGAGCTTCGACGGATCGACTGCGATCGGCGCTGCCATGCCCGCTAGCTGGAGCGCATAGACGTGCGGATACCAGTGAGGAATCCAATAAGTAAACAGCAGGTTGACGAGCCCGACCAGCAGCAAGGGAGAGAGCGCGAGCAGGGGATGCGGCGCAACCGCGTGCGGGGGCGTGTCAGGTTCGTTGCGCAACAGCGTCCCGAAACCTTCGCCCGCGCGCAGTGCCCGGCGCCGCTGACCTTCGAGGTAGACGACGCCGAGGATGAAGATGAAGGGCGAGCCCAACACGCCGAGCCAGGGCGCCGCCCACGCCGTGGTGCCGAAAAACGTCGTCGGAATGATGTTCTGGATCTGCGGCGAACCCGGCATCGCATCCATCGTGAAGGTGAAGGCACCGAGCGCGATGGTGGCCGGCATCAGCCGCTTCGGAATGTCGCTCAGACGAAACATCTCGGCGGCGAACGGATACACCGCGAAGACCACGACGAAGAGGGAGACGCCGCCGTAGGTCAGCAATGCGCACACCAGTACGATGACCGGGATGGCGCGCCCGCGCCCAAGCAGTCGGATCACGGCTTCGACGATCGCGCGCGAAAAACCTGACAGTTCGATGATTTTGCCGAATAGTGCGCCCAGCAGGAACACCGGGAAATAGAGTTTGATGAAACCGACCATCTTGTCCATGAACAGCCCGGAAAACGCGGGTGCGACGGCGGAGGGATCGGTCAGGAGAACCGCGCC
>JBPBQT010000528.1:0-5874 GCA_050955065.1 Janthinobacterium lividum
GTGGCCTCGCACCAGCGAGGCCACGCCGATTCATTCCGACAGCGCCGCTTCTTCGAGACCCCTGCCATCATCACGGTGCGATGCACCTGAGCGATAACGGCATGAGAACAAAAACACGGCATTGGGTGAGACTTTTATGGCAGAGACCGGCTTGTATCCGACGAACCGTTCCGACGACGCAATGGCGTCGTTGTCTTCCGTTGGCGTCCCGTATCCCGTGCCCGACGACCCGGCGTCGACGATGCCCTCCCGTTCAAAACCCGACGTCGTCACCCGCGAGGCCGCCCGGCTCGCCGCGCTGCGCGACCTGCGATTGCTCGATACCCCGCAGAGCGAGGCCTTCGACCGGATCACGCGCATGGCAAGCCGTCTGTTCGGCACGCCGATCGCCGCCATCTCGCTGACCGACAGCGACCGGCAGTGGTTCAAGTCGCACCTGGGCACTGCCAGCCGGGAATTGCCGCGTCACCAGGCACCGTGCGCGACGGTGACCGATACCTCCGAGCTCCTGGTCGTCGACGATCTCCTCACGCACGCGTGTTTCTCGGACAGCCCGCTGGCGCAGGCCGGCGTGCGTTTCTATGCCGGCGCGCCGCTGCGCACGCGCGACGGCCACACGCTCGGCGCGATCTGCGTGCTCGATCACAGGCCGCGTACGGCCACCGACGACGAGCTTGCCGCACTGCGTGATTTCGCCGCGATGGTGATGGCGCAGATCGAACTGCAACACGACTTCGGCCGTGTCGACCTGATGAGCGGTCTGCCCAACCGGCACGAACTGCTTGACACCATCGACAGCATGCAACGCGCCCCGGAGAGCGCGGTACGGGTCATCCTCCTGATCGACCTGCTCGATCCCCGGCGGACACAGGAAATCGTCAATGCGCTGGGCAACGCGTATCTCGACGCCTTCGTGCGCGCGTCGAGCCGGATTCTCAAGGATAGCGTGGCCGGGCACATCGGGCTGTATCACGTCGGTACGACGTCGTATGCGGTTCTGCTCGACGAGGCGGACACCGAATCCTGGCGCGAGTTCGCCGACCGCGTGTCCGTCGCCCTGGGAAGCGAGCTGTTGTGCAACGACATACCGATCGCGACGAATACCGTGATGGGCGTGTCCTTTTTCAACTCCCGCGAGCCGATGTCGTCCGCGGAAGTGCTGCGCGTCGCCGTCAGCGCTGCCGACAGCGCACGCATGGCCGGCGTCGCGCTGGCGGTCTACGATTCCGCCAGCGACGCCGCCAGCCGGCGGCGCTTCGCCCTGCTCACGGATTTCAGCGTCGCGCTGACGGACCCCGCGCAACTGCGCCTCGTCTATCAGCCCCGGGTGGCGCTGGCCACCGGGCAGTGCGTCAGCGTCGAAGCGTTGCTGCGCTGGCAGCACCCGCTTCTGGGCGAGGTCCCGCCAGGGGAATTCATTCCGCTGCTGGAGCAGACCAACCTCGCGCGCCCGCTGACCGAATGGGTGGTGGCGAGCGCGGTGCGGCAACTCGCCGACTGGCACCGCGACGGCCTGACGATGCGCGCCTCGATCAATGTCTCCGCGCGCAACCTCGAGGAGCCCGACTTCACGCAGCGCCTGCAGCGGCGATGCGAGGAAATGCGCGTGTCGCCGACATCGATCGAGCTCGAATTCACCGAAGGCGCGTTGATCAGCAATGCTGGCGACGTGCGTGGACAGCTGGCCAACCTGAAGACGATAGGCTGCGAAATCGCGATCGACGATTTCGGTTCCGGTTACAGCAATTTCGCCTATCTGCAAACCCTGCCGGCCGCGACCGTCAAGCTCGACCAGTTGTTCATCCGCGACATGGACGGCAACCCGAAAAAACAGCAGCTCACCCGTTCGATGATCGGCATCGCGCATGAGCTGGGCCTGCGCGTGGTTGCCGAGGGCGTGGAGACGGAAGACAGCCTGAACTATCTGCGCACCTGCCGGTGCGACGAGGTCCAGGGCTATTTCATCTGCCGGCCGATCGAGCCGACGGCATTCGCGCACTGGCTGGTCCGGCACGAAGCCGGCCGCCTGGACACGGCGCTGCGGCTTGCCTGAGGGCACCGCCGGCGATCGATCCGGGCATTACCGGGCATCACCCCGGCATTGCGGATGGGCGTGACGCGCAATGCCCGACGCGGCGCCTGCTGGTACCATCTCGGTTTCAATCGGGCGCCGGCATGAACATCCGTTTTCTCGAAACGTTCGTGTGGCTGGCGCGACTGGGCAACTTCCGGCTCACGGCCGAGCAGTTGCACACCACGCAGGCCGCCGTGTCGAGCCGCATCGCCGCGCTCGAGCACAGTTTCGGCACCCGGCTCTTCGACCGCACGGCGCGCGCGGCCACGCTCACGGCCACCGGGCAGCGCCTGCTCGAATACGCCGAGCGCATCGTGCGGCTGGAAGCGCAGATGCGTCACGCGATCCATGACAACGACGACGGCGGCGGCACGCTGCTGCGTCTGGGCGTCATCGAATCGATCGTCCACAGCTGGTTTCCGGACCTGATGGCGCGGATTCGCGAGCGTTATCCCCGGCTCGAACTCGAGGTGACCAGCGACACCACGATCGACCTCGCCCGTCTGCTGCGCGGCGGCACCGTCGATCTGGTCCTGCAGACGGAAACGCTCGAAGGCGCGAATCTCGACAATATCGCGCTCGCGCATTTTCCGATGCGCTGGGTCGCCAGTCCGGCGCTCGGCCTGGGCGCGCGGCCGATCAGCCTGTCGCAACTCGCGCAATCGCCGATCATCAGCTTCTCGCGGCATTCGGCGCCGCATGCCAGCCTGCGAGAATTGCTGACGGCCAGCGGCGAACATCCCGCACGCATCAACTGCGTATCGTCGGTCGCCGCGATGATCCGCCTGGTCATCGACGGTTTCGGCGTCGCCGTCCTGCCGCCGGCGATCATCCGACGCGAACTCGACGAGCGGGCGCTCGAGGTGCTCGACGTCGACAGCCGTTTCCCCGATCTGCCACTGGTGGCGTCGGTGCGCACCGACAGCCATCCGTTCACGGGCCATATCGTCGAACTCGCCGTCCAGGCGGCCCGCGACTTCGTCGCCACGCTGACGCCACGCTGACGCGACCGACAAGGAAAAGTTATCACGGTCCTTTTTGTTTGCTGTTGGACGATTCCCCGCGCATTGCCGACACTGACGGCAACACGGAGAAAACATCCCATGAACACGCTTGTTCAGCCTACCCAGACAGAGGGGCCGCGGCGCGTCGGCCGCAGCCGGTTGATGTTCGCCAGCATGATCGGCACGTCGCTCGAATGGTATGACTTCACCATCTACAACACGCTCGCGGCGCTGGTGTTCAACCGGCTTTTCTTCCCATCCGTGGATCCGCTCGCCGGCACCCTGCTTGCCTTCTCCACCTACGCGGTCGGTTACGTGTCGCGGCCGCTCGGCGGTCTCGTCTTCGGCAATCTCGGCGACCGCATCGGCCGCCGCGCGGTGCTGATGCTCACGCTGCTGCTGATGGGCGTGACCACGGCCCTGATGGGTCTGCTGCCCACCTATGCATCGGTCGGCATCCTCAGCCCGGCGCTGCTGGTCCTGCTGCGCTTCATCCAGGGCATCGCGCTGGGCGGCGAGTGGGCGGGCGCGGTGCTGCTCTCCGTCGAGCATGGCGACCAGCGCAAACGCGGCCTGCTGGCGTCGTGGGCGCAGGTCGGCCCGTCGTTCGGCACCCTCATCGGCACCGCGCTGATCGCCACGATCACGCTCCTCCTGACCCCTGCCGACTTTCTCGGCTGGGGCTGGCGCCTGCCTTTCCTGGCCAGCGTGCTGCTGGTCGCGTTCGGCCTGTGGGTACGGCGCGGCGTGCGGGAAACGCCGAAATTCGAGGAACTGAGCCGCACGCACGCCACCGCGAAGGTGCCGGTGGCCGAGGTCTTCTCGCTGCATGGCCGGCGCCTGCTGATCGCGGGCGCCGCACGTGTCGGCTCCGACGTGCTGTACGCGCTGATGGTGGTCTTCACGCTGACCTATGTCACCACGGTGCTGCACCTGTCGCGCCCGGTCGCGCTGAGCGCCGTGCTGATCGGGACCGCCTGCAACGCACTGAGCGTGCCGATTTTCGGCGCGTTGTCGGACCGCTTCGGCCGGCGGCCGGTCTATCTGAGCGGCGCCGTGCTGGCCGTGGCGTGGTCCTTCATCTTCTTCCGGCTGCTCGACAGCGCGCAGCCGGCGCTGATCGTGCTGGCGGTCGCGGGCGGCCTGATACTGCACGCCGTGATGTACGGCCCGCAGGCGGCCTTCGTCACCGAGCAGTTCCCCACCCGCGTGCGCTATGCCGGCTCGTCCCTCGCCTACACGCTGGCCGGCATCGTCGGCGGCGGGTTCGCGCCACTCATCATCGTCACCCTGTTCAAGCAGACGGGGTCCACCGTCTGGGTGTCGCTGTACGTCAGCGCCGCCCTGCTCGTAACCATCGTCGCGGTGCTCCGCGCGCGCGAAACCGCCCATCTGCCGCTGGAAGAATAAGCGCCGCCTCCCCGAAAACCGAAAAACGCCATCATGCCAAAATACGAATTCCTGCTGCACCCGCACCATCAGGACGGTGACGTCGGTCACGACCAGCCCGCGCCTCCCACGCCCATGGTGGTGGACATCGACGCGCTGGTGATCGCCGGCTGGGCCGGGCGCGATCCGGTCGCGATCCAGCATCACATCGCGGAACTCGCCGAGCTGGGCGTCTCCCCGCCGTCGGCCACGCCCTGTTTCTACCGGGTCGGCGCGGCGCTGCTGACGCAGGCCGACACCGTGCAGATGCTGGGCGACGACTCGGGCGGCGAAGTGGAGTGCCTGTTGATCGGCTCGCCCGACGGCCTGCTGGTGACCCTCGCATCCGACCATACGGACCGCCGCGTCGAAGCGTATGGCGTCGCCGTCTCCAAGCAGGTCTGCGCCAAGCCCGTCGCCCGCGATGCCTGGCGTTACGCCGATGTCCGCGGACACTGGGACCAGCTCATGATGCGCGCATGGTTCGTCGCCGCCGCGCCCGAACCCGGGGCGTCCACCGCAGCGACGCCACCCGCAGGGTCCGCGGAACCCGGACGGCGCCTGTATCAGGAAGGCAGCGTGAGCACGTTGCTGCCCCCGTCCGAGTTGTTCTCCCGATATGCGGGCGATGCTAGACTGCCGGCGGGCACGGCCATGTTCTGCGGCACGCTCGCGGCAATCGGTCCGATCGCCGCCATGCGTTCCGGAGACGCGCTGGAACTCGAACTCCACGACCCGGTCCTGCAACGTTCGCTGCGATATCGCTATGGCGTGGCGACGCTGCCGGTCGTCGCGTGACGTTGCCCGGCATTTGCCTGGTACCGTCCTTTCGCGCGCGGCGGGACGAACGCCGTTGCGCTGCCCTGCCGCCCGCCTTCCTGCCACGCTGTTCTCATGTCGCGGCTCACCCCCGCGCGTTCGCCGATGACGCCCTTTGCCCCCCTGACGCCGCTGGCGACCCTGACCGCCCGGCTCGACAGCGGCGCCCTGACCAGCCGCGCGCTGCTCGAGACCTGCCTTGAACGCATCGACGCCGATCGCACGACGGGCGGCGCGGCCTTCATCGCCGTCGATCCCGACGGCGCGCGCGCGAGCGCCGACGCGCAGGACGCGCTGCGGCGCACGGGCGTGGCGCTGTCGCCGCTCGCCGGCCTGCCGATCTCGATCAAGGACCTGTTCGACGTGCGCGGTCAGGTCACGCGCGCCGGCTCGGTCGCCCTCGACGACGCGGCGCCCGCCACGCGTGACGCCGTCGCCGTCGCGCGGCTGCGGCAGGCCGGCGCGGTGCTGGTCGGGCGCACGAACATGAGCGAATTCGCATTCTCGGGGCTGGGCGTGAATCCGCACTACGGCACGCCGCTGTCGCCC
>JBPBQT010000529.1:0-5644 GCA_050955065.1 Janthinobacterium lividum
GACCGTTTTACCGATCCACCATCTCGTGCCTTACAGCGGCGAGATGTTGGCTGCTTGCAGGCCCTTCGGGCCGTGCTTGGTTTCGTACGTCACTTTCTGGTTTTCGGCGAGGGTCTTGAAACCTTCGGTGCGGATTTCCGAGAAATGCGCGAACAGGTCGTCACCGCCAGCATCCGGCGTGATGAAGCCAAAACCCTTGCTGTCGTTGAACCACTTGACGGTACCGGTATCCATGGTAAATCCTTGAAGTAAAAAAGTTGCTACTGCCTTTCGTAGCGAAAGAAGTATCAAGGAAGAGAGAGGACAACGAATACCGCGGAGATGAGGCGGAAAATGATGAACAGCAATCAGACTTCTTGAAAACTTCAAGCACGAGAGTACGTGTGCGGGGAGGGTGTGTCAAGTGCTTTGTGTGAGGCCCGCTGGCATGTCGGCGGACGCTGGCACGGGGTGTTCTGGTGGAGGGCGTAGGATTCGAACCCACGAAGACCGCGAAGCCTTGCCGGTTTTCAAGACCGGTGCAATCGACCACTCTGCCAGCCCTCCGAAGGCGGAATTGTACCCGTTTTCTCGCGCGGCCCCCACCCTTTTGCCGTCCTCGCGCATGCCTTGCAGATGCAATGGAACGCCGACGCCCGCCCGCGTTACTCATCTTCCAGATGAACGGGATCGCGTGCGGATGGGCGCCGCGATCCCGATGTCCGGGAGAAACGATCATGCAGGCCCAAAGACAGACTACCAACGCGTATCAACACCTGCTCGACGAGACGGGATCGAAGATCGGCCTCGCCAGGCTGTCGTTCGACGAGCAGGGAACGTGCTGGCTGCGAATCGGCGACACGATGGTGGTCCTGCGCCAGGATCTGCGGCTGCAAGGCCTGTTGCTGCTGCGCGAAGTGGACGATGCGCCGTCGGCGACGCCGCTGCCGTTCGCCGCGGGCGCGTCGCTGCACCCTTTGCTGGACGGCAAGCCGGTGCTATGCCATCTGCCCGACGAGGATCGCACGGTGTGCATGGCATTTCTGCCGTTGCTGGAATTCGATCCGCCGCATCTGCTGCGCATGCTGGCGCGGCTGGTCGACTGGCGTCCGTCGTCCGCCATCCCCGGGCTGCCGCGCGAGACGCTCTGCCTGGACCCGGTATGAAAAGCGCCGCGTCGTGTGCCGGCCCGGCGCGCGTCCCGGGCCAGGCGGGCGCGGCGTCCGCTTCCTTGAAAGGCCGCGTCGACGCCGGCGCGGGCTTCACCGTCAACGGCCTGCGCTACGAGGTGGCACTTCCGGCAGGTCACGGCACACGATTCCGGCCGCTCCATGTGTCCCATTTCGACACGCCCGCACCCGTGATCCCGCCGCCCGACCCGATGCAGTCTCTCCACGCGCTCCTGTCGCCGGATGCGAGCGTGGCGGAGGAGGGGGACGACTGGGCGGTGTGCGACGCGGCCCCGCTCGCGCCGCTCGGGACACTGGAGGAGACGCTGGATGAAACGGCGTTTTCCCGGGCGTTTCACCAGGGCCTGGAACCGGCGCACGATACCGCGCTGGGAGGCCGCTGGCGTGCGCTTTGCGTCGCGGCCGGACCGATCGAAACCAAGCTGCGCTTTCTGGCCACGCAGAGCAATCCTTACTGGTTGAGCGGAATGCTGCGCAATCTCGGTGCGTACGGTCCCAATTTGCTGGGCCGACCGCTGGCGTTGCCGCCGTTGGTCGTCAACCGGAACTGCGTGTACTGCGCGAAGGCCGTCGACCGGTCGCTCGACGAGGCGCAAGCCGATGCGATGGACACGGCGCCGCTCTGGCTCGCGCGCGAGACCAGACAGGGATCGCTGGCGTTTTTGACCTGCGCCCCCGGCGTGCGACAGGGTGTGGTGCGCGTGCGGCCGGCCACGCCGCTGGTCGATGCGTTGTTTCAGACGATCGCCCCGGGCCGGCGGGCGATCGCCAGCTTGCCCGTGCTCGGGTACGCGGGGGTGAGGCATGCGGTCAATGTCGTGCATCTGGCGGACGGCGGCCGCTATCTGATCGACGCGCAGCGCAACCAGGTGTACGACGTCGCTCGTCACGACGACCGGAAACGGCTCGAAGGCGTGTTTGGCTCTACCGGGGCGGAAGTGGACCCTCACATGACGGTGCCGGCGCTGTATTTCGATACCGGGCCGGCGCCGCGCTGGACGCGCGCGATCCAGGTCGCCTAACGGATGCCCGCCGCCGGTTCAGGCGTGCAGGAACAAGGCCTGCAGGTCGTTCAGGAAGCGCCGGCCGAGCGGCGTGGGTGCAATCCGCTCATGGGTGCGGCTCAGCAGACCGCGCGCCACCGCATCGCGCAGCGCCGGCTCGATCGCGGTCATCGTCAATCCGGTGCGTTCGATGAAGCGATAGACCGGGAACCCGTCCGACAGACGCAGCGCATTGAGCATGAATTCGAACGGCAGGTCGCGGGTGCCGATCTCGTTCGATTCCTGGACCGCGGTGCCCGCGCTCGCCTGCGTCATATACGTCGCGGGCTGTTTGTAGCGCATCTGCCGCACGATGCGCTCGGGAAACGAAAGCTTGCTGTGCGCGCCCGCGCCGATGCCCAGATAGTCGCCGAACTCCCAGTAGTTCGTGTTGTGCGCGCTGCGTCGTTTCGGCTGCGCAAAGGCGGATACTTCGTAATGCTCATACCCCGCGCCGATCATGCGTTCGTCGATCCAGTCCTGCATGTCGGCCGAGGCGTCCTCGTCGGGCAGGGCCGCGGGCGGGAACTTGTGGAACAGCGTGTTCGGTTCGAGCGTCAGGTGATAGAGCGACAGGTGCGGCGGCGCATAGGACAGCGCGGTGTCGATATCGCGCCGGCACGCCTCGAGCGTCTGTCCGGGGAGCGCGAACATCATGTCGAGATTGAAGTTCTCGAACGTGCGGGCGGCGATGTCGGCCGCGGCGCGCGCTTCGTCGCCGCCGTGGATGCGCCCCAGCGCCTGCAGGTGGCCGTCGTCGAAACTCTGGATGCCGACCGACAACCGGTTCACGCCACTGTCGCGGAACTGCGCGAACTTGCCCGCCTCGAAGGTGCCGGGGTTCGCCTCCAGCGTGATCTCGGCGCGGAGGTCGAGCGGCAGCAGCGCGCGCAGGTCGGCGAGCAGGCGGTCGAGCCCCGCGGCGGACAACAGGCTGGGCGTGCCGCCGCCGATGAACACGCTGTAGATCCGGCGTCCCCAGATCAGGGGCAGCGCCTGCTCCAGGTCGGCGCGCAACGCGTCGAGATAGGCCTGCTCGGGGAACGTGCCGCCGCCGGTCCATTCGTGGGAGTTGAAGTCGCAATACGGGCATTTACGTACGCACCAGGGGAAATGCACGTACAGCGACAGCGGCGGCAGCGCGGTCAGCCGGACCCGCCCCGGCATCATGAAGGCGCGGACCACGACGTCCCCGGTCCCGGCTTCGGGCGGCGTCACGTCCGGCTGCGCGGCGATCGGCACGATCGGGATGGACTTGCCGGCGGGCGTGTTCATGGGGTATGTGCCGATGGGGTAAGTGCGTCGGCGTCGAGTTTCGCGAGCAGCGCGCGCAGCGCCTGCGCGCGATGGCTGCACGCGTTCTTCTGTGCCGCATCGAGCTCCGCGGCGCTTTGTCCGCGCTGCGGGATCCACAGCAGCGGATCGTAGCCGAAGCCGTGACCGCCCCGGGGGGCGTCGAGCAGCACGCCGTCCCAACGGCCGTCGGCGATCAGCGGCTGGGGATCGTCGGCGTGGCGCACCATGACGAGCACGCAGTAGAAATACGCGCGGCGATCCGCGTGCGGGGCGATGTCGGCCAGCAGGCGGGCGTTGTTCGCCGCATCCGATTTCTCGCCCCCCTGCAACGCCGCGTAGCGCGCCGAGTACACGCCCGGCGCGCCGCCCAGCGCCGCGACGCACAGGCCGGAGTCGTCGGCGAGCGCCGGCAGGCCGGTGGCACGCGCCGCGTGACGCGCTTTTTCGAGCGCGTTCTCGACGAAGGTGGCGTAGGGCTCGTCGGCTTCGCCGACGCCCAGTTCGCCCTGGGGCACCAGATCGATGCCGGCCGCGCCGAGCAGCGCGGTGAATTCGCGCAGCTTGCCGGCGTTGTTCGACGCCAGGACCACCCGACGTCGCGTCGCGGCGGAAGGGGGCGCAGGGACGGGCGCTGACGGCGTGTCAGACGGCAATGTATCAGTCAAGATGCCGCTCCAGCGCGGCGCGTTGCGCGGCGATCAGTTGCGCGATGCCGCCCTGCGCGAGGTCGAGCAGCCCGTTCATGTCGTCCCGGGAGAACGGTTCACCCTCGGCGGTGCCCTGGACCTCGACGAAGCGGCCCTGGCCGGTCATCACGACATTCATGTCGGTGTCGCACTGCGAATCCTCGGCGTAGTCGAGGTCGAGGAGCGGCTGGCCCGCATACATGCCGACCGAGATCGCGGCGACGAAATCGGTGATCGGCGTTGCTTCGATGCGGCCGCTCTCGAGCAGCGTGCGCACCGCGTCGTGCGCGGCGACGAACGCGCCGGTGATGCTGGCGGTGCGCGTGCCGCCGTCGGCCTGGATCACGTCGCAGTCGATATGCAGCGTGCGCGGACCGAGTTTGCGCAGGTCGAACACGGCGCGCAGCGCGCGGCCGATCAGCCGCTGGATTTCCTGGGTGCGGCCGGTCTGCTTGCCGCGCGCCGCTTCACGGTCGCTGCGCGTGTGCGTGGCGCGCGGCAGCATGCCGTACTCGGCGGTCAGCCACCCTTCGCCGCGGCCGCGCAGGAATTCCGGTACGCGTTCGGCGATGCTGGCCGTGCAGATGACCCGGGTGTCGCCGAACGCGACCAGCACCGACCCTTCCGCGTGTTTGGTGTAGCCGCGCGTGAGATGAACGGGCCGCAGCGCGCACGCCGCACGGTCGCCATGGCGGGTCGAGGTTGCGGCGGGCGCGCCGGGCGAGGCGGGAAGGAGGGTCATGGCGGAATCCGGGAGCAGGGCGATAAACCCGAAGTGTAGCCGAGGCGCCGCGGCATCGCCGGCGCGTCGCGCTTCAATGAGATAATACCGGTTTGGACCGGCGGCGGCCGCGCGCGGCGTTCCCGCGACCCGTTTCGCGCGACCCGGTCCGCGTTGAGAGGCGACAGATGATTTTCAGCATGACGGGGTACGCGATCGCGACCCGCGAACTGGTCCCGGCGACGCCGCCGGGCGGCGGGCGGCACCCGGGCTCGACCAGCGTGTCGGTGGAGCTGCGGTCGGTGAATTCGCGCTTCCTCGACCTCCATTTCCGGATGCCGGACGACGTGCGGGCCTGCGAACCGGCGCTGCGCGAGCTGCTGATGGCCGGGTTGTCGCGCGGCAAGGTGGAGATCCGTGTCAACCTCCAGCGCGCGGAATCGGTGTCCAGCGGCGGCCTCGACCATGCGGCGCTGGCGCAACTCGCGGCCCTGCAGGACACGGCGCTTGCCGCGTTTCCCGGGGCGCAACGGTTGAGCGTGGGGGAAATGCTGCGCTGGCCCGGCGTGATGGCGGACAGTTCGGTCGACGCCGACAGGGTACGCGCGGCGGTGCTTGCGTGCGGGCGCGAGGCGCTGACCGAACTGCTCGAGATGCGGGGCCGGGAAGGGACGGCGCTGGGCGCGGTGCTGCGCGAACATGTCGCGGCGATGGAGGCGATCGTCGCCG
>JBPBQT010000530.1:0-5578 GCA_050955065.1 Janthinobacterium lividum
CTGCAGCGTTTTACTGGCACTCACGAATCTTCTCCTGGGATATCTCGACGGGCGCCACAAGGATCGTTTCGAACGATCTCCGATACGGATCATGGACGCGCCAGGCGAGCATAAGCGGGAGGGGGGGAAAGCTCCGTGCGACAACACACGCACGACAGCATAATTCGGGCAAAGTCGGCATTGCGCGCGCGATGGTTCCGCGGCGAACCACTTTTGCTGTCCTGTGCAGCGAGCGGGCCGCCGCGGACGATCCCGCTTCCGGCGCGGAAACGACACGGCCCGCGGGCAGTGCTGCGCCGCGGGCCGTGCGTGCCGGAACGATGGCCGGTCCGTTCAATTCCGGAAACGGTCCGGACGAGCGTCAGATAAAATCCGGCGCGGATTCGGGCGTCATGCCAGGTGGCTGTCGCCCGGCATCGTTCAATAACGCCCTTCGCCAACCGTCACGCGCGTTTCCTGGGGAGCCGAACCCGTGGACCAGCGACGCATCGTCAGGCTTTCGGTGTGATCGTCATGGCCGGCGAGTTCCGTGGCACGCTCACGCAGACGCGCGAACTCATCGCGCACGATGCCATAGCATTCGCAGCAGGACGCTTCCAGGCGCGGACGGTCGAGCACCGTGATCTTGCCGCGTACATGACCGATGATGCCGGCCTGCTCGAGCTTGCCGGTGGCTTCGGTCACGCCTTCACGGCGCACGCCCAGCATGTTGGCGATCGACTGGTGCGTGATCGACAACTGATTGGATTGTGCACGGTCCAGCGCCAGCAGCAACCAGCGGCACAACTGCTGACTCACCGAATGGTGACGGTTGCAGGCCGACGACTGCGACACCTGCGTCAACAACGTTTGCGCATACAGCAGGATCGCCGTGCGCATCAACGGCAGGTCGCCGAAGTCACGCTTCAGATCGGCCGCCTTGATGCGGTAGGCAAGGCCGCCGGTGCGCACTTCCGCACGACTCGGCATTACGTCGCCGCCCATGACCAGCGGCAGACCGACCAGGCCTTCATCACCCACCGACGCGATTTCCATCGTGGCGCCGCTCTTCATCAGCAACATGAGCGAAACGACGGCCGTTACCGGAAAATACGCATGCGTGATGCGCTGTCCGCAATCATAGAGCAGCCGTCCTGCGGGCAAGTGCACCAATTCGAGATCCGCCGACGGCATGATCTGGCCTGCGGCCGGGTACACGGCAAGCAGCCGGTTGCTGTGAACCATTCCAATCGCCGCTGTCTTCGTCATGTCGCCACCTAATTATTGTTTCGTATGTGTGGGGCTCGCGCCCTGAAATTGCTTGCAATGTTGACGACTGCATTCGTTCGGCTTGCCGGTCTCTACAGGGTTTTTCACATCCCCGGGAAAAACCCCTAGTGCCGCCAGTCGCTCAATCTTATAAAGCGAGATGCGTGCCAGCTCTCGAAAACCCTTATGCATCGGGCATGTTGCAGCGGGAACGGCTACGATCGTCCAGGTGGGGAGGGCCGCGAGGGATGAAACGTTTCTTTTTTGAAATCCCTTTATCAGCCATGTTTTACAGACGATGACAACATCGGTCAGGACGACCGAAAAAGGCTTTTTTTCGGTCATTAATGCATTTGCCAGAGCAATTAACCCCCATACCGCCCCATCGTGGCTTGTTGAGAATCCTGTTTGTCGAAACCCTCGTCGAACGTTTGAATTAAAAGCGTTTCACTTTTGAATCGCCGTTTTTTAAGGGTTTTCCTGTAGACGCGCGAGGGGATTTTTCAGCGGCCGACGATGGATTTCAGGACGTGCGCAGACAAGCCATCAATGCTTCATAATTCGCTTCGATCCGGTCCAGGCTGTCCTCGCACGGGTCGATCTGCCCCCGGGTGGTGGCGCGCAACAGGCGCATCTGGCAGATCAGCGATTCCGACACCAGACTTTGACTCGCCTGGATACACCCCATCGGCTGCGGGTGATGCCGACTCTCCAGCCACTGCAGATAGGCGGTGAACAGTTCGAAGTGGCTGCCGATTTGCGACAAGGTGCCATACGCGAAGGAGTGCCGGAACGTTTCCCCGCTGTGGACGAGCTTTTCGAGAGCGCTCGCGAGCGTCGAGCGGAACGCCGCGATCGGGCTGCGCTGCGGGACCCGGCCCAGGTGACGGCGCAGCAGCTGGACCGACACGGCGGCCAGCGCTTCGTCCGAAACGGGCGGAAACGCCCGTTTCGCGCATTCGACATGACGAATCAGCGCATCGTGATATCCCTCGACCCGTGCCGGCTGCCGGAATACCCCGCGATAATCGTCGCCACTGAGTTCATAATGCCGGCCCTGCCGATAATACGAAGCCGTGCAGGTCGCCATGTCGAGGCGATCGATGCCCACCAGCGTCGGTCCATGGAGCACGCCATAGAGACTCGGCACATCGGGCAGATGGAACGTGTCGACATCCGCGAGCACCACATTGCCCGCGTCGGTCTGCTTGCCGATATGCGCCTCGAGCCGGTCGTAGATCGCCAGACGAAAGGTCGTTACGCCGTACAACACCTTCAAATCGTCGGCGGGCAGCGAAAGCACCGTGAACTGGTCGCCGTCGAACTCCAGCGCGACCGCGCATGCGAGTGCGGCAAGCGGCTCGAAGCCCCAGCCGTGCAACAACTCGATCCACAACGAGGCGTACGAGTTTGCGCGGTTCCAGAGCCGTTTCCCGGTATGCAGGACGTGAGGGATATGCGCTGCGCGGGACGACGGAAACTGCGCAATGTCAGATTGCACGTTCAGCCATCATCAGTACCGCCATGTTGCCGGCAAGACGGTCATTGTTGATCATGATCGGGGCGGAATGCAGGTCGCGCAGATGGCGCCCCATGCTGAACGGCGTGTCGTTCTTGTAGGCTGCCATGCCGCACAGCTGCATGGTTTCGCGAACGATATCCAGCGCCATGGTGGACATCCGTATCTTC
Organism: Janthinobacterium lividum; assembly: GCA_050955065.1. Taxonomy (GTDB): domain Bacteria; phylum Pseudomonadota; class Gammaproteobacteria; order Burkholderiales; family Burkholderiaceae; genus Robbsia. The sequence continues at coordinate 2,938 of JBPBQT010000530.1, forward strand.
AGATCGTTCATGCGCAGGGCGGAACCGAACAGCAATGCGCTGCCGTCGGCAATGGCACTGTCCTCTTGCTCGTGGGACCACATTGCCGCGTCGATCGTGGCTTCCATCGTCCGCAGCAGGCCCAGCGCGTTCGTCAGCCGGATACCGCTTTGCGTCACCGTTCCCGACCCCGAGCGCACCTGCTTGCGGAAAAATTTCTGACCGCGACGCACCGCGTCGGTCGCGATCCCGAGCCAGACGCTGCTCCACAGAACGTGCGATACGGGCAGTATCGTCCTGGCGGCAATTTCCGAGAAGGGTGCCTGGAACACCTGCTGCACATGCCCGCGTCCCTCAAGCATGAAGCCGCCGCTGCACGTGCCGCGCATGCCCAGGGTATTCCAGGCGCTGGTGGGCTGCAGCGACAGGTCTTCGCGCATCAGCATCACCAGGACCTGATCGGACGGCGCGGCATCCGCATGGCGCCGTGCCGTCGCGAGAATCGCGTCGGCATAGGCCCCGTAGGAAATGGTCGGCGCGCGCTTGGTCAGCGTGAATGTGCCCGATGCGTCCGCCACGACCGCGCAAACACTGCTGCGCATGTCACCGCCCACGGTTTCTTCCGAGGTCGCCGAGGCGAGGAGCCACTGCTCGCGCGCCATGTCCCGGAAAAAGGTCCTGAACCAGTTGTCGTCCTGCATGTGCTTGACCAGGCAATAGATTTGCGCCTGGTGCATTGCATAAATCATCGCCGTCGAGGCACAGGCCGAGCCCAGCGTCCGGCAAACTCTTGCAATCTCGCGCAGTGTGGCGCCGTCTCCGTCCATCTCCACAGGAATCGCCGCCGCCAGCAACCGCTGCTCGCGCAACGCGGTGACGCCTTCTACGGGAAACCGGGCCTCGACGTCGACGTTGTCGGCGAATTCGGACGCTACGCTGGCCGCCGCCTTGGCAATGGCGCTCCAGTCGCGAAGGGGTACACGAGATTCGGTCGACGCCCACGGGTTCACGGCGTGTTCCGGTGCGCAGGCTGGCAGGCTGGCAGTGGTCATGAGTGGGTCAGTCCTGTGTGCCGAGACACTCGACAATCGCGCGCGACAGACTGTCGATACTGGCGAACAGATGCCGATTGAGCAGGTGATCGGGAATCTCGATTTCGAATTCGTCTTCGAGGGCCACCATGACGCGCACGCTGGTCACCGAGGCAAGGCCGGCAGCGTACAGGTCGGCATGGTCACTCAGCGTGTCCAGAGGCACGTCGAGCATGGCGGCCTCCGACAGCACGTGGCGGATTTTCGTGCGGATTTCGGCATCCGGCAGGGAATTTCGAGCGAGCGAGGTTGGGTTCATCAGTAATATCTTCCTGTTGCTAGAGCCGCGCGTGCGCGGCGGTGGTCCCTCGGTGCGAGTGCCCGAAGTTCCATCGATTGACCGATTGTTGATTACACCCGTAGTACAGCCGAGTTTCAGTTCGGCAGCGTACGTGAGAACACGAATATGAAGGTAATGGTATAACGACGGCATGCATGAAGATGGACGCGATGACGGTCATCTCCCGGCGGGCACACGGTTGCAGGGACGCTATCTCGCGATGGCGTCCCGCCCGACTTCGCAAAACGGTAATTTATGCTAGCGTTTCACCGGCACAGAATTGAGCATTGCCCGGCGTCGGCCCAACACCTTCCAATTAAATCCGGAAAAACTGGCAGTATTTGGCGCTTGCACGTTCAACGAACCCGAAGCCTGCTCATGCAGATGCTCCTTGATGACGGCCGCCATGCGGTCGCGTGCCGGGTAAAGAAACAACCCGTGATCGAGCGAGCGCTCGATCGAGATACGCATGCCGGGAAGACGACGCAACCACTTGAAATCACGACCAAAAATCGTTTGCGACTCTTCCAGGCCCGCGTCGAAATCGCCGTAGAGAACACTGACGTTGACGCCTCGCTGAGCCAGCATGCTGAATTTCTTTTGGACGGCACCGATGTGACTTTCCTCACCACGCAGCTTGCTGAACAGATCGATGCTTTGACGACCCCATTTCTCGAGGCGGCGACGCGCCAGCATGGCCGCGATCGTGGTCACCGGAATCTGCCCGCTGAGGAGCCGTTTCCATTTATCGGCACGGCGGACCGAAGCCAGATAGACCCGTGTCGATGCCACGAACAATTTCGGCGCGATGTGCTCCGTCCCGGACCAGGTATAGAAATTTTGGTTGATCAGCACTGCGCCGACGGCGCGCGGGTTCATCACCGTGGCGTTGAAGCACAGATAGGCTCCGGAACAGATGCCGACCAGTGTGGGTCGCGTATGCCCGGCTTCCACCAGCCAGTTGATGCCCTCGCTGACATCGGCACACGCACGCATGTTATGCAGCGTCGAGGCATTGATCGGGTCCTGTGCAGCTTCGCTGTCGCCCAATGCTGCGATATCCATGCGCAGCGAGGCAATGCCATGCTGGGCGAGGAGCCGTGCCTGCGTTACCCACATGCGCGCTTCGCCGATATGGTGACTGGTCGCGGTATTGGCGAACAATACCGCATACTGCCCTGTCGCCACTGACGAGCGGTCGATCTGGAGGGAATTCAACAGTTCGCCGACGTCTTTCTCCTCCAGCTTGGTCGTGTCCGGCAGCATGCCTTCCGGGCGACAATAGATGCCG
>JBPBQT010000531.1:0-5490 GCA_050955065.1 Janthinobacterium lividum
CAGCGCGGAACTCGCATCGCCGCGCTTCAGAAGGAGATAGCTGATCGAATAGGTCGTCAGGATCGCGTACATCGCCGGTTGCACCAGCCGCAGCCCGATCGTGACGAAGACCGCGCGGGAATGGCGCCGCAGCACCTCGGCCACCGGGTGGGTGACGATCCGATCCTGCGCCTTCGCCTCGCGAAAGACCGCCGGCTCTTCGAGCTTCAGCCGCACGAAGACGCCGACGAACACCAGCGCGATGCTCAGCAGAAACGGGATGCGCCAGCCCCAGGCGGCGAAAGCGGACGGGTCGAGCACGGACCGGACCGTCAGGAAAGTCCCGGCGGCGAGCAGCATTCCGGTAGCCGAACCCACCTGGGTGAACGAGCCCAGCAGACCGCGATTTCCCGCGCCGGCATGTTCCACGGCGAGCAGGGACGCGCCGCCCCACTCCGCCCCGGTCGCGATGCCCTGCAGCAGGCGCAGCGTGACCAGCAGCGCCGTCGCCCACGGGCCGATCGTCGCGTAAGTGGGCAGCAACCCCGTCAGCAACGTTGCGATGCCCATCAGGATCAGCGAATACACCAGCACGCGCTTTCTGCCGATACGGTCGCCGAAATGGCCGGCGATGATGCCCCCCAGCGGGCGGGCGAAAAACCCGACGCCATAGGCCGCGAACGCGCCGAGCAGACCCGAGAACGCATCCTCCGATGGGGGGAAGAACGTATAGCTGAAGATCAGCGCGGACGCCGTGCTGTAGATGTAGAAGTCGTACCACTCGATGGTGGTGCCGATGAACGCGGCGAAGCCGATCCGCCGGCTTTTGCCGCGGGGCGCCGGAGACGTTTGGGCGAGCGTCGACATGTCTTTCTCTCGTATCGATGGAGCGCACGATGCAAGGTCGTGTCGCATGGGATCCGCGAATGGCGCGGGCCCACACTATGCGTTTCACACGGGAAAATGCCAAACAAGGAAAGGTGCTTTGCAAAGCGGGGGAACGGAATTCATTGCCGTACTGTGTGGCTGCCTGACACGCCCCGCAGCGTGCGCTGCGGCAGCACGGTGGCGCCATTCACCGTGCCGCCGCTGTCTGGCATCCAGTTTCCGATTTTCCTGGATGCTTTTCTGCGGCGGACGATGAAAACGAGATCACGGCAGACGCACAAGAGGCCGTGGCGGCGCATTTCGCAGACGGAGAGATCGTTCCTCCTCCTTCCAGCGCCAGAGAGCTTGCCCCCCATTCCGACTTCCAGGGAGGTTTCTGGATGCTCATCGACATCGACTTGTCCAGAATCAGCACCCGGGCCGTGCGGCTGAATATCAGCCTGCCCGAACGCCTGGTGCAACAGATCGATCGTACGGCCAGCGCATTGCGTATGTCGCGGTCCGCTTTTCTTGCGCTGGCCTCGGAGCATGAGATGGCCCGGGCGCAGATTTGAACGAATCAACGACAATGTTTTGCGACAGCGCCCGCAATCGCAGCCCCTGTCCGCGGGATTCATCGCTCCGCTAGTTGGAGAGAACTGTCGCCGTCAATGCTCCCCCGCCGCGATGCCGATCCTGAGCAACCGGCCCGACCACGGCGCGCGCGTCAGCACGTCCAGCGGCAGCAAATGCCGGTCGCTCGTCACGAACAGGCAGGGCGTGGCGCCGTCGCCGGCGGCGATGGCAAGCCCGGTCGGCGACGACACCGGCAAGCTCAGAACGCGATCGACGTTGCCCTCCGACGAGAAACGCACGACGCTCCAGCCGTCGGCCAGCGCGATCCAGATGCCGTCCTGCGCATCCACCGCCACGCCCGCCATGCGTCCCGCACCGGTGGGCATCGATGTCAGGCGGCGCAAGGTGGGCACGTCTCTTTGCAGGTAATACAGCGTTCCGGAAACAGGGGCGGTGGCGTAGGCGGTTGTTCCGTCGTTGGCCCAGGCCATCGCGCCGATCGGTTCGGCAAAACGCCAGTGCGCGGCAAAATGCCCGTCGTCGCCGATCGTGCCGACCTCGCACCCGTCGCCGCCGGCGGCCTGCGAGGCGGTTGTGGACACCGCCCAGCAGACGCCTGTCTGATCGGTGCACAGCGCCCGGACCGCCGGGTCGTTCCATGCGGAGGCGCCCGTCATCCTGCGCACCACGCCGTCGCGGCCGATCGTCTCATGGTATCCGTCGTGACCGATGAACAGGGTTGCGCCGCATAACTGCATCGCCGTGATGGGCGCGTCGGGCGTGGCAACGATGCGGTCGCGCTGTCCGTCGAAGCAATGCACGGCAGGCGCCACCGTGTCCGCCCAGTAGAGCGACCGCGTGGCGCCGGACCAGCATGGAAAGGCGCCGTGAAACGCCCAGTTGTCGCTCACGGGCGTAACGGTTTCCTCGACCGTGTCGTGGCGCCTGACGCTCAGCTGGGCGCCCACGCGCCGCGCCGCTTCCGCCAGTTCGGGGCCGAGCAGCTCCAGTCGCGCACGGCTCAGGCGATAGGCCGGTCCGGCCACGCTCAGCGCGCCCCGTACCTGATCGGCCGCGTCCACGATCGGCGCGGCGACGCAGCGTACGCCCAGAACGATCTCCTCGTCGTCGATGGCGAAACCGCGCGCCCGCGTGATGCCGAGTTCGATGTTCAGACGGCGCCGGTCGACGATCGTGTACGGCGTCAGCGGTTCGAGGACGACGGACTTCAGCACCGCGTCGGCCTCGCTCTCGCCCAGACGCGACAGGATGGCCTTGCCCTGCCCGGTGCAGTAGACCGGCTTGCTCTGCCCGAGCTGCGCCGAGGAGCGCTGGGAATGCGCGCCGTCGCAACGCTCCAGCGCCAGCACCGCGCTGCCCTCGAGAATCGCGAGATACGTGGTTTCGCCGGTCAGGTCACGCAGAGAGCGCAGTTCGATGCTCGCCGCGGCCACGAGGTCGGGCATCAGATAGGCGCTGCGGACCAATTCGAGATACCGGAATCCCAGGCGATAGGTCTTGCGCACCGGATCGCGCCGCACCAGACCGCGCTCCACCAGCGTGGCGAGGATGCGATAGAGCGTGGTCTTCGGCAGACCCGCGCGTTCGAGCAGTTCCGCATTGCCGATGCCGCCCGGCACGGCCCCCACGTGCTCGAGAACCGCGAGCGCCTTGCCCAGGGAAGCCGTTCCTTCTCCTACCGACATTATTCCCACCCCTTGGAACTGTTATCCAGGCATCAGGATATCACCGGTTTCCGCCTCTTCCAATCAGGTCTACCATCCATCTCAATGAAACGCCGTAGATCCGGCGATGCCGCAGCGGCTTGCCGCTTGCGGTTCCACATTGTGGATATTATTCCCAGACCATTGCCGAGGATGCCGACGTGAAGATCCATCACTATTCCGATTCTCTGGAGACCGCCGAGCCGCGCGACGTCGAGGTCAGCGATGCCACGCTGGCCAAGCTCGCGAAGGTCAGCAGCGGCTCCCTGACCACGCAGTTGTTCAAGCATGGCTACAAGCAGCCGGTGCTGGTCGGGTTGCGGGCGCTGAACAAGACGCTGACGCCCTTCGCCGGCCGCGCCTACACGATGCGCTTCATTCCGGCACGCGAGGGCATCGACACCTACGGCACGATGACCACCAAGCCGAACCGGGACAACCTGCAATGGCAGGGTGTCGAGCAGGTGAAACCGGGCGACGTGCTGGTGATCGACAGCCAGAACGATCCACGCGCGGCGTCCGCCGGCAACATCCTCGTGACCCGACTGCTCGCGCTGGGCGCGAAAGCCATCGTCACCGACGGCGCGCTGCGCGACGGCAGCGAGATCGCGAACATGGCGCTCCCCGCCTACGCCCGCGAGACCACCGCGACCACGCGGATCGCCTATCACCATGTCGCGGATCTGCAGGTGCCCATCGGCTGCGCCGGCGTCGCGGTGTATCCGGGCGACATCATCGTGGGCGACGCCGACGGCGTCACGGTGGTCCCGCCGCATCTGGCGCAAGAGCTTGCCGATTTCTGCACGACGCAGGACGAACTGGAAAGCTATCTCGCGATGCGCATCGCCGCGGGCGAAGCGCTGTGGGGCGTGTATCCGCCGTCGCCGCAGGCGTACGAGGATTATCAGCGCTGGGTGGCGGAAGGCCGTCCCGCGATTGCATCGATCATCCCGCGCGGAGGCCAGGCATGAGCCGCATCGACCAGGAAAAATACGCGGCGCTGATCCGGCGTTACTTCGACGCGTGCAACGAGGCCGACTACGACAAGCTCGTCTCCTGTTTCACGCCGGACGCGGTCCATTATTTCCCGGCCGGACTCCCCGACATCCCGTGGCGCAGCGCCGACACGATCGCCCGCAGGTGGCAGTGGTGCGTCGAGACGCTGGGCTCGCAATGGACCATCGAGAAAATCCTCGTCAGCCATGACAGTCACGAAGCGGTGATCGAATGGACGCACTGGAAAACCGCATCGGGCACCGCGCTGCGGGGTGACGAATGGTACGTCTTCGATGAAGCCAGCGGTCTGATCCGGGAAATCCGCGCGTATTACGCGTCTCCCGCGCAGAAGGAAGTCGCCATCAACGAACTGGTGTCGTTCGATTATCCGGGGCGCGGTTACCACCTCGCGCCGCCGTCCAAACCCTGAGTCTTGCGTCCCCTCCAGGAGGTCATACCCCGATGATGAAGCACATCGTACTGTTTCGCCGGCTCGCCGACGTGGCGCCGGAACCGGAGCGCGAAACGCAACTGGTCGAGTGGATGTCCGGTCTCGATCGGCAGATCGATTTCGTGCGGGACTGGCGAGTGTCGGCCAACGAGCTGGACCGGCCGATCTGCTGGGACTATGTCCTGGAAGCGAGCTTCGACGACAAGGCGGCGCTCGAACGCTATCTTCCCCACCCGGCCCATGTCGAACTGATCACCGCGCTGAAAACCTACTTCGAGTGGGTTGCCTGCGATTACACCTATTCCTGAAGATCCAGCGCCAGACCACGCAAGGCGAGGGGCGGACAGCCCATCGGCGGGGCGCCGCCCGGTACGGCACCCCGCCGGGCGCCCATCGCGCACGACAAGAAACGGAGACAGCCATGACAGAATCCAAGCGCCTCGCGCCGGCCACCGGCCCGTATGCGAACTCCCCTCCGGTGTCGCGGCTCGATCGCGGCGAACGTGACAGCGACGCACGGGCCCGCACGGCCGCCGACTCACCGTCCGCCATCGTCCCGAAAACCCGCTACCGCTTCACGATCCTCGCGCTGATCGTGATCGTGCTGGCGCTCAGCACCGGGGACCGCGCGGCATTGTCGGTCGCCGGCTCCGGCATGGCGAAGGAGCTGGGCATCAGTTCGGTGGAGATCGGCTATCTGTTCTCGGCCTACAGCTGGGCCTATGTGATTTTCCTGATTCCTTCGGGCTGGCTGACCGACCGCCTGGGCTCGAAGCGCACGATGACGCTGGCGATCGTCGTCTGGTCGGCGTTCACGGTCTGCATGGGCCTGGTGCATTACGTCGGCCTGGTCGTGCCGCTGCTGCTCGCGCTGCGCTTCCTGCTGGGCATAGCGGA
>JBPBQT010000532.1:0-5381 GCA_050955065.1 Janthinobacterium lividum
CCTCGATGGCGACCAGAAACAATTCGGGTTGCTCGGTGAGCTTGCGGGCGATGTCGCGTTCGGGATCGTTCCATGGCCGGACGAGTTCGCACGCGTGCCAGAGCGCGATCACGGCGTCCTTGTCGGAGTCGGCATAGGGGCGTATTTCCATGAGGCGTCCGTCGAGGTGTTCGTTGCGAAAGGACCGCTGTCGACCGGCCCGGAGCGATGGCAGCGCGGCGTCAGGCCTGTCGCGCAGTCAGCAATTTGATGCCCAGCGCGACGAAGATCAGGCCGCCGCCCCGCTTGATGGTATCGAGCCAGCGGCTCTTGCCAAGCCCGCTGTGCAGCCGTCGCACGGAGAGCGAGTAGACGGTGTGCACGAGCGCCACGATTGCCGCACCGGTCAAATACATCACCGCAAACTGCAACGGCAGCGCGTGATCGTGCGAGATGAATTGCGGCATGAACGCGCAGAAGAAGATCAGGGTTTTCGGATTGCTGCCCGAGACGAGCAACGCTTCGCGGAAGACCTTGCGGTTGTCCAGCACCGGCGCGCCTGTCACGCCCGCGCCGGTCTGCGCACGCGCCCCGGCGCTGCGCAGCTGCTTGATGCCCAGGTATATCAGATATACCGCCCCGACGACCTTCATGGCGGTAAACAGCGGCGGCATCGCGGCGAGCACCGCGCCGACACCCAGCGCGACGAGGACCACGACCACGAGCTGCGAGAGCAGATTGCCGGCGATGGTCGCTACCGTGCCGCGGCTGCCGTAACGGATCGTGTTGCGGATGACGAGCAGCACGTTCGGCCCGGGCGAGATCGTCGTTGCGAGATACGCCAACGCATACAGACACCAGGTATGAAACGTCATGCGTCGCTCCCGCGTGGTTGAACCGGCCGATCGCCGTCAACGAATCATGCCATCGACCGCGGCGTGTGAACACCACTTCGTCGATTGCATCGCGTGCGTTTATTCGATCAGGGACAGGTGACGACCTGGATCGGCGCCCCCATGCCGTGCGCTACACTGCGATTCTTCAGACCGTTCTTCCGGAGCCGCAACATGGTACGGATCAGACAGGCGCGGCGCGCGGACGCGCAGGCCGCATGGGACATCCGGCGCCTCGCCGTGCGCGCGCGGTGTGCAGACGTGTATTCCCCAGCGGAAATCGCCGCGTGGACAGCGGGCGAGCCCGGCGAGAAAGCGATCGCCCGCGTCGCGCGCGACTTCCATGTCGCCGTCGATGACGAGAGGGTGGTCGCGACCGGCATGCTCACGGCCGCCGAGGGCGATGCCGCCGCAGGCAAGGTCGATGCGATATTCGTTCACCCGCTGCATATGGGGCGGGGAATCGCACGCCAGATGATGACGTTTATCGAGGCGCTCGCCCTTGCCCGGGGCATGCGCGTGCTGACGCTCGACGCAACATTGAACGCGGCGCCGTTCTATCGGCGTTGCGGTTTCGTGGGCGACGCGGTGTCCGTTCACGTCGGCCCGACCAGTCTGTCGCTCGCCTGCGTGCCGATGCGCAAGACGCTCGACGCGACATGACCACGATCGGAATCGTCGCATCTCCGCGTATCCGCACGGCGGCGATCCGCGCCGGACACGCGCGCGGCGCCCACGCGTGCGCGAACGCTACAGCGTCACGGTGCCGCGCGCGATTTCGATCACCCTGCCCCCCACCCGGATCGCACGGTCCGGCGTGACCTGAAGATGCAGCCGGCACGGACGGCCCACGGCGTCGCCCTGCTCGACCTCATAGGTGAAGGGTAACGGCGTGTCGCGCGACAGCAGCCAGCCGCCGAGATTCGCGCAGGCCGACCCCGTGCCGGGGTCCTCGACGAGGCTGCTCCCCTGGAGCTCGAAAAAGTATCGCGCGACGACCTTGCCAGGGCGCGCCGGGTCGAAGGCGAACAGGTAGGCGGAACGCCGCGCGACACCGCTCCTCGGCAGGTCCTGGAAGCGGCTCGCGTCGGGTCGCGCCCGCAGCACCGCATCCGGCGTGGCCAGCGGCACCAGGAGTTGTCGCACGCCGGTATCGACCCATGCCGGCGCGTCGGCCAGGTCGCCGGCGCCCAAGCCGAAAACGCCGGCCACCGACGCCGTCGAAACCTCGCACGCGGCGGTTTTCGGTTGCCCGCCGGCGGGTGCGTCGAGCGTCCAGCGATCGCCGCTGGCGGTCACCGGGACCGCGCCTGCCACAAATTCCAGCACGAAGGCGTCGCCGGTCCCGAGGAGGCTCCGCACCACATGCGCGCTGCCCAATGTCGGATGACCGGCGAACGGCATTTCATAGTCCGGCGTGAAGATGCGCACGCGCGCGGCGGCGTAGTCGCTCGGCAGAAGGAACGTCGTTTCCGACAGGTTGAACTGGCGGGCGAGCGCCTGCATCGTGACATCGTCCAGTCCTCGGGCATCCTCGAACACACACAAGGGGTTGCCGCCGAACGTGGATTCGGCGAAAACATTCAGCAAACGGAAAGCATGCGCACGCATGGAGGATCGGCCTGGTTTGCGAATCGGAGGAGCGCGTCGTTCCGCGCCGGGGTTGTCATGCGTTGTTCCAGGCAATTGTGCGGCAGTACAAAGCGAGTCGAACAGATACACTTTGGCCCGCCGCCGGCAGGCCAGTTTCGCGGCGGGCGCATCCGCCCGCCTACAAAACGCCGTTCAGCGTCTCCCGCGTCTGCGCGGTGAACGCCTGCGCGAGCGCCGACAGCGGCTGTCCGATCGCGCTCGCCAGATAGATCTGGTCCATCACGGCGGGCTCGAAACGGCGCACCACCAGCCGGTCTTTCATGAAAGAGGCGGTGATCGGATCGATCAGCGCGACCCCGGCGCCCTGCGCGACCAGCGCCGCGATGGTCTGGGACAGTTGCGCCTCGACGAACAGGTGCCGCGCGACGTCGTGTTCGACGAACACCCGGTCGATCGCGGCGCGCGCGTCGAACGACGGCGGATAGGAGATGAAGGGCGCGTCGCGCAGATCGTCGGGCCGCACGATCCGCCGCGCTTTCAGGCGATGCCCCGGCGGGGCGATGCAGCGCATCGGCCCCTGCGTCAGACGTTCGAGCCGCACGGCCGGATGCGGCACCGCCTCGGCGGCGAAACCGATGTCGCAGCGTCGTGCCGCAACGAGCTCCACCACCGTATGCGAACTGTGCGTCAGCAAGGTCACGTCGACGCCCGGATGCGCGCGCACGAATGCCGCGACCGCGCGCGGCAACAGCTCCAGCGCCATGGCCGGCGAGCCGGCGACATGCAGCGAGCCGCGCCGCATCGTGCGGATCTGCTGAGCGGCCAGCGCGATGCGGTCGAGCCCGGTGAACGCCCGCTCCACCTCCTCGTACAGGACGCGAGCCTCGGCCGTGGCGACCAGCCGGCCCTGCTGCCGGTCGAACAGACGAAAACCCACGCTCGTCTCGAAATCCGCGATCAGACGACTGACCGCCGGTTGCGAGACATGCAGCACCATCGCGGCGGCGGTCACCGTGCGGCGCTTGATCACGGCACGGAAGGCTTCCACTTGCCGGATCTTGAGGTCTTTGACAGCCATAACATGGAAACATGGGAAGTGAATTTAACGGTATTGGACCACGTATTTTTTATCGGTGACGCTTCGCCATCCGCCCGTATCCACGGGCTGAACACGGGCTGAACACGGGCTGAACACGGGCTGAACACGGATGCTGACATGAAACGCCTGCATAACGACGGCGCATGGAAAGACATAGATGAGCAATGACCGGCACTTCGACGTGATCGTCGCCGGCGGCGGGCTGGTCGGCATGGCCATCGCCTACGGGCTGGTCCGGGAAGGGAGACGTGTTGCCGTCTGCGATGGCGACGATATCGGCTTTCGGGCGGCACGCGGCAATTTCGGTCTCGTGTGGGTCCAGGGCAAGGGCGGACGCTGCCTGCCGTATGCGCAGTGGTCGCTGGGCTCCTCGGCGCGCTGGGCGGCGTTCGCCACGCAATTGCACCGCGAGACGGGCGTCGATGTCGGCTTCGAGCGCCCGGGCGGCATCGAGCTGTGCGAGACGGCAGCGGAGCGCGACGCCGGCGCGGCGCTGCTCGAATCGCTGCGTCGCCGCGACGCCGGCCTCGAGTACGAGGTGCTGGACACGGCGGCGCTGCGCCGGCGCGTGCCGGCGGCGTCGCCGGCCCTGGCCGGCGCGCTGTATTCGCCGAACGACGGCCACGCCAGCCCGCTGCTGACGCTGGGGGCGCTGCATGCGGCGTTTCAACTGCGCGGCGGCGTGTATTTTCCGCATCGCCGTGTCGACGCGATCCGGCCTGCGCCCGGCCATTTCGACGTGCGCACGGCCCAGGGACCGCTCGCGGCGCAGCGCATGGTGCTGGCCGCCGGCCTGGGCAACGCGGCGCTGGCGCCGATGGTGGGTCTGAGCGCGCCGATCTCGCCGCTGCGCGGCCAGATCATGGTCACCGAACGGCTTGCGCCCTTTCTCGCCTATCCCACGCTGGTGGTGCGCCAGACGCGCGAGGGATCGGTGCTGCTGGGCGATTCGGCGGAAGACGTCGGACCGCACGATGGCACGACCGGCCCCGTCATGGCCGACATCGCGCGTCGCGCGCAGACGGCGTTTCCGCTACTCGCGCAGGCACGCATCGTCCGCAGCTGGGGCGCGCTGCGCATCATGACGCCCGATGGGCTGCCGGTGTACGAGGAATCCCGTGCGCACCCCGGCGCGTTCATCGCGATCTGCCACAGCGGGGTCACGCTCGCCGCCGCCCATGCGGACACGCTTGCGTCGTGGATCGCCGGCGGCGCGCGCCCCGATGCGCTCGACGCCTTTACGACCACACGGCTCGTCCCGCCGTCGTCCGCGCCGCCGTCGTCCGTCTCCTCTGCCACGTCTGGCGCCACGGTGTCCACTGCCCATGTTTGAAGCGCTGCCCCTTGCCCACGCCGCCACGGTCACGATCGAGGCGGACCGGATGACCCTGACCGTCCCTGCCCATTTCACCGTTGCCGCCGCGCTGCTGGCCGCCGGCCGCGATGCGTGTCGCACGAGCGTGATCGGCGGGGCGCCACGCGGCCCTTTCTGCATGATGGGCGTGTGCTTCGACTGTCTGGTCGAGGTCGACGGCGTGCCGAATACCCAGGGCTGCATGGTGCGCGTGCGCGAAGGCATGACGGTGCGCAGCATGCAGGGCGCGGCGCGCTTGGAAGAGGGGCCGCGATGACGCCGCATACCTGCGACCTGCTGATCGTCGGCGCCGGCCCGGCCGGCATGCAGGCGGCCCTGACGGCCCGGCGGCATGGCCTGTCGGTGATCGTCGCCGACGAGGCGCCCACGGCGGGTGGTCAGATCTACCGTGCCGCGGCGGACTCGCCGCTGGCCCGGCCGCAGACTCTCGGACCCGACTATG
>JBPBQT010000533.1:0-5294 GCA_050955065.1 Janthinobacterium lividum
CCGCATCAATGCGATCAACCCGGGCGCGACGCTGACCGACCGCGTCAACGAGGCGCTCGACCTGGAGGCCAGCCGCAGCGGCGGCTCGCGCGAGGACGAGCGCCAGAAAGGCGAGGCGGCCGTGCCTCTCGGGCGTTATGCACGCCCGGAGGAAGTGGCCGACGTCGCGCTGTTCCTGGCGAGCGAGCGCGCCAGCTACGTGACCGGCGCGATCATTCCGCTCGACGGTGCGAAAAACCCGGTGATCTGAGGCGTTTCCCAACCGCCGCGCGGCACACAGCGTTCTGTCTGGCGAAACGGCCAGCCCGCGCGCCGCGAGTCAATTTGACGCAGCGGCGCGATAGGCGCACTATGCCGCCTTCACCGCGGCAGCCCGCGCGCTGGTTCGATCCCGGACCGCGAACGCGAGCCCGACACACCCATGCGCTCGACACCCTCTTCGAATACGGCCCTCCTGTGGATCGTGGCCATCGGCTTCTTCATGCAGGCGCTGGACACCACGATCGTCAACACCGCGCTGCCGGCCATGGCGCACCAGCTCGGCGTCTCGCCGCTCGCGATGCAGCCGGTGGTGGTGGCCTACACGCTGACGATGGCGTTGCTCACCCCGGCCTCCGGCTGGCTGGCCGACCGCTTCGGCACCCGTACCGTCTACTTCACCGCGATCCTGCTTTTCGTGATCGGCTCGCTGTCCTGCGCGGGCGCGCAGTCGCTGAATCAACTGGTGTTCGCGCGCGTGCTGCAGGGTCTCGGCGGCTCCATGTTGCTGCCGGTGGGCCGGCTGGCCGTGCTGCGCCGGGTGTCCGGCGAAGCGTATGTCGCCGCGCTTGCCACCATCTCCATCGCCGGTCAGGTCGGCCCGATCCTCGGCCCGACGCTGGGCGGCTGGTTCGTCGAGGCGATGTCCTGGCACTGGGTCTTTCTGATCAACATTCCGATCGGCGCGGTCGGCATGATCGCGGTGCGGCGTTTCCTCGCCGACGACAAGGCGGCGGGCCTGCAGCGTTTCGACTTCATCGGCTTCGCGCTGCTGTCGTTGTGCATGGTCACTTTCTCGCTGGGGATCGACAGTCCGAGCGCCGACCATCCGCTGGCATGGTCCGCCGGTCTGATCGGCACCAGCGTGGTCGCCGCGTTCCTGTACATCCCGTATGCACGATGGCGCGCGCACCCGCTGTTCAACCTGTCGCTGTTCCGCGAACCGAATTTCAGCATCGGGCTGGTGGGCAACCTCCTGTGCCGCATCGGTTCGAGCGCCGTGCCCTTTCTGTTGCCCCTGCTGTTCCAGTTGCAACTCGGCTATACGCCGCTGCATTCCGGGCTGATGATGCTGCCCGCCGCGTTGACCGGCACCCTCACCAAACGCTGGATCGCGCCGCTCGTCAAACACTACGGCTACAGCGCTTTCCTGTTCGTCAATACGCTGGTCGTCGGCGCGTCGATCATCGCGTTCGCCGGACTGTCCGCGGGCACGCCGGTCGTGCTGACCTGCATCGTGCTGGCCATTTTCGGCGGCAGCAATTCGATGCAGTTCGCGGCGATGAACAGTGTGACCCTGAAAGGCCTGCCCGCCAGCGAGGCGGGCAGCGGCAACAGTCTGTTCTCGATGGTGCAGATGCTGGCGATCGGCCTGGGCGTGTCCGTCAGCAGCGCCCTGGTGCGGATTTTTTCCGGGCTGCTCGATTCGACGACCGCCGGGTTCCGCGTCAGTTTCGCCATCGTCGGGATCATCACGCTGCTGTCGGCCTTCGTGTTTCAGCGCGTCAGCGACGCGCCGCGGCGACGCGGGTAATGTGTGTCGCCGCGGCCCGTTCGTTCGTGTTCATGTCTCACGTCCCTGTCTCGCGCGCATACCCCCTGGAGCACCTCCGCATGTCTCTTGCCGCATCCAACCCCCTGCTCGCGGCTTGGCCCGCGCCGTATGGCCTGCCGCCTTTCGCCGAATTGCAGGTCGAGCACTTCGAGCCGGCATTCGAGACGGCGCTGGAACAGCACGTGCGCGAACTCGATGCGATCGCCACGCACGCCGCGCTGCCGGATTTCGACAACACGATCGCCGCCTTCGATCGCTCCGGACGTCTCTTCCAGCGTCTCGAACTGCTGCTGGAGAATCTGGCGTCGAGCGAGACCTCCCCGGCATTGCAGGCGGTCGAGCGCCGGCTGGCACCGCGCCTCGCCGCGCATCGCAACGCGATCTATCTGCATGCGGCGCTGTTCACGCGCATCGATGCGGTACGACGCGGCGCAAGCGGCCTGACGCCCATCCAGCAGCGCCTGCTCGAACGCGTCCATCTCGATTTCGTGCGGGCCGGCGCGCGTCTCGAGAATGCCGACCGGCAGCGCTACGCGGCGAACGCCGAAACGCTGGCGACGCTGCATACCCGCTTCGGTCAGAACGTGCTCGCCGACGAAGCCGCGTTTGCGCTGTCGCTGGACACCCCGGCAGACTTCGCCGGTCTGCCGGACTCGCTGATCGCGGCCGCGCGCGAGGCCGCGGCCGAGCGCGGGCTGGCGGCGGGGCGCCATGTGCTGACGCTGTCGCCGTCGATGGTCGAGCCCTTCCTGAGCTTCTCGTCGAACCGGACCTTGCGCGAACGCGTCTGGCGGGCCCGCGGCGAACGCGGCACGCATCCTGGCGAGCACGACAACCGCCCGGTGGCCGCGCGGATCGTACGCCTGCGCCAGGAACAGGCCGCCCTGCACGGCTATCCGAGCTATGCGCATTACGTTCTCCAAGACCGCATGGCCGGCACGCCGGAGGCGGTCGACGCGCTGCTGATGCGCGCGTGGCAACCCGCGCTGCAGCAGGCGCGACGGGACCGCACGGACCTGGAGGACGTCGCCCGTCAGCTCGGCGATCCGGTGCCGATCGCGGCATGGGACTGGCCCTATCTCGCGGAGAAGGTCCGCGCCGAACGCTATGCGCTCGACGACGCCGTCATCAAGCCCTATTTCTCGCTGGATGCGATGATCGGCGCGATGTTCGACTGCGCGACCCGGCTCTTCGGCATCCATTTCGTGGAAATCGCGAACCCCGCGCTTTATCATCCGGACGCCCGGCTGTGGGAAGTGCGCGACGCGCAGGCTCGCCTCGTCGGCCTGTTCATCGGCGACAACTACGCGCGCCCGACCAAACGCAGCGGCGCCTGGATGCATGTCTTCCGCAGCCAGTCCGGCATCGACGGCGGCACCCTGCCGATCGTCATCAACAACAACAATTTCGCGAAGGCCAGCCCGGCCCTGCTGAGCTTCGACGACGTGCAGACACTGTTTCACGAATTCGGCCACGGGCTGCACGGCCTGCTCTCGCAGGTGCCCTACGAGCGGCTGGCCGGCACCAGCGTCCTGCGGGATTTCGTCGAGCTGCCCTCGCAGATCTTCGAGAACTGGGCGCTCGAACCCGAGGTGCTGCGCCGGCATGCGCGTCACGTCGAAACCGGCGAGCCGCTGCCCGAGGTTCTACTGGAACGATGCGTGCGCGCGCGGCAGTTCGACCAGGGCTGGCAGACGCTGCAATACGTCGCCCCGGCCCTGATCGACATGGCCCTGCATGCGCTGCCCGAGGGCACGCCGGTGGATATCGTGCAGTTCGAACAGGCGCAGCGCGAGCGGCTCGGGGTACCCGCCGAAGTCGGCCTGCGTCACCGGCTGCCGCACTTCCAGCACCTGTTCGCGGGCGATGGCTATGCGGCCGGCTATTACGTGTACATGTGGGCGGAAGTGCTGGACGCCGACGGCTATCTCGCTTTCACCGAGGCGGGCGATCCGTTCGACCGCGCTGCGGCGCAACGGCTGCATCGCTACATCTACAGCGCGGGCAACGGACTGGACCCGGCGCAGGCCTATCGGAATTTCCGCGGTCGCGACCCGCGGCCCGACGCCATGCTGACGCGTCGCGGGCTGCTGCCGGGGGCGGCCTGAACGTCCCGGAAGGGTGTGAGGTGAAACGCGCTCCGATGCGCCGGCGCCGCGCCACCCGGCGGCGGCGAACCGCGCTAAAGATTTCCCGATTCCAGCCGTAATGACAAGGGGTAAGTGCAGACCAACGCCAAGCCCGCGCGAGAAGCCGATGCTCCGCCGCGCGCTGCAACAGCCACCGGCCACATCACGCAACGGGAAGCAGCAGTCATGGGAATGGAAAAACCGAATCGAACGGTCGCCAGGTTCGCGCCGGCCAGGGGAGATCGCGCATGAGCCGGCTATCGTCCTGGTGGAGCGATCTCGTGCCCCCCATTCCACCGCACCTGGCCGGACGCGTGCGCGTCGAGCAGGTCGATACCCTGGCGAACCTCGGCGGCGCGATCGGCTGCGTCGGCGTGCTGGCGGCGTGCGGCATCACCATCGCCTTCTGGCGTTCCGCCCCGCATGCCTACCTGATCGGCTTTCTCACGATCTTCATCGTCAGCTACGCCGCTGCCTTTCGTCGTAGCGTGATCTGGCGACGCCGGTTCAAACCCCAGGAAATGCCGGCGTCGACCTATCGGACGCGGAATCTGCATGTCGGCGTGATCGGCGTGCTCTGGTCGACGATGCCGATCTGCCTGGCCCCGTATGCCGACACCAACCGGATCCTGCTGGTGGTCTGGGTCAGTTCCGGATTGATCGCGTCTTCCGTCGTCATCGCGCCGACGCTGCTCGCGGCGTTCTCCATTTCGGTCCCGGTCACGATCGGCACTTTCCTGGCGATGCTGTACGACCGCGGTGCATCCGGCCCGGTATTGGCGGCCATCGTCGTGATTTACGCCGTGCTCATCTTCATCAGCACCCTGCATAACCATCGCAGCTTCGTGCAGCGCACCGTCGGCAAGATGGAACTCGAGGAGCAGCGCGAGGTCGTCGGCCTGCTGCTGCGCGAGTTCGAGCAGGAATCCAGCGACTGGCTGTGGCGGACCGAGGCCAACCATCGCCTCGAACATATTTCCGAACGGATGGTCGAGGTTCTCGGGACGTCCGAGCACGATCTGCACGGGCTGCACTTCCTGGACTGGATCACCGCGCTGATCGACGACTCGACCGTCGCGGTCGCGCGCCTGGCGTCCCTTGCCGACGCGTTCGACCGCAGGGAGGCGTTTCGCGACCTGCTGATCCCCGGACGCATCGACGGCCAGAAATTCTGGTGGCGCGTCACCGGCAAACCGATCTTCGAGAAAGACGGCACCTTCCGCGGCTACCGCGGCGTGGGCAGCGACGTCACGATCGCCGAGGAAGCGCAGGCGCAGATCGCCCATATG
Organism: Janthinobacterium lividum; assembly: GCA_050955065.1. Taxonomy (GTDB): domain Bacteria; phylum Pseudomonadota; class Gammaproteobacteria; order Burkholderiales; family Burkholderiaceae; genus Robbsia. The sequence continues at coordinate 5,232 of JBPBQT010000533.1, forward strand.
GCCAGTCACGACAGCCTGACCGGTCTGCCGAATCGCCTGCGTTTCCAGGAAGCGCTGGCGTGC
>JBPBQT010000534.1:0-5261 GCA_050955065.1 Janthinobacterium lividum
GTCGGTCCCACCCCTTCCCATCCCGAACAGGACCGTGAAACGACTCCACGCCAATGATAGTGCGGATTCCCGTGTGAAAGTAGGTAATCGTCAGGCTCCCCAAGCCGTACCAGACGCCCCGCCCCTCAAAAGGCGGGGCGTTTGCGTTTACGGTTCAACATATTCGGACCCGTCGTAGATCCTTTGTGAAGTAACTCGAAAATAATGGACCCACTGCATATCGCTTCGAATTCCGAAGCGCTTTGCGGCTGGTGAAATCAGAGAACTTCAACGAGGAAACGATGAAACGTCTATTACTGTCATTCGCTCTCGTCCTGACAACGGTCCTGGCGACATTCACGCCCGCGCATGCCGGTTCACAGGCATCGGTGCCGATGGATGCGCATCAAACGGCGATCGCCGCCCTTTTTACGAATTGGAACGCTGCGCTTGGCACGGGAGACCCCCGAAAAGTAGACGCATGCTATACCGCGGACGCGATACTCCTGCCGACGAAATCCGGTGAGGCGCGCATGACCTCGCAGGCGCGAGAGGCGTATTTCCGTGATTTTCTGAAAAAGTATCCGGGCGTGGCCGCTACCATCGATGATCATCCCGCACGTGTGATCCGGATATCGGGACGCAAGGCAACCGATACCGGTCACTATACGTTCACGACGGCGGACGGCAGGCAGATCAAGGCGCGTTACTCGTTCATCTACCGCCAGGATGACAAGGGACAGTGGCGCATCTCCAGCCACCATTCGTCTGCGTTGCCGGACTGATCCACCCCTGTACGGCGCGGCCGGCCCGGCGTCGCCCGACCGGCCGCGAATCCTTCAGCCAATGACCGCGAACACCTTGCGTAGCGTGGACGTCACGTCCCAGGTGCCGGCTGTGTGCGCGGGAAAGTACACTGTATCGCCCGCATTGATCACGACGGGTTCGCCGTCATCGGGCGTGAAGGTACAGCTTCCCACCAGCACATGCATCATTTCCGCTTTCGGCGATTGGCGTCGGAAGCGCCCCGGCGTGGTTTCCCAGAGTCCGGTTGCGAAACCGTCTTCACGGTTCAGATCGCGTGCCAGAGTGGTAGGGGTCGTGCCGTCCAGCGGGAAGGCGGGAACATTCGGATTGGCCAATTCCGCTTCAAGCGAATTGGCGATATGCAGGATGGGCATCGTGGTCCAGTGGGAAGAGAAAACGTCGTCCGCGATAGTGGCACATCAATAATGTTTCCAGCACACCACGATGACCGGTGAATGCGAAGACGCCTGGTGTGCCGCCGACCGCGCGCGCAAGAAAGCTGGCCGGGGTGGACAACTCGACGGGTCATCGCGGCCCCCGGGAACCGGCGTCGTCTGGTGATTCGGCGGCGCTATCGGCAGTCGCCCATCCCGCGCAACGGTCATGCATCAGTTTTCGGGAAACCCATCCGGGAAAAGACGCTCGACGGCGGCTTCAAAATGCTGAACCGGCGCCGCACCGCGCAATGCGATCGGTGCCGGCGGCTGATCCTGCCCCACCGCTGCATCGCGCGACAACACGACGAACGGCACGCCGGACACGCCCAGTTTCTGCGCGAATGCCTGATCCTCCAGCACCGCATCGGTGTACGTCCCTTCGATCAGCGCCTCTTCCAGCATTTCCGGATCGACGCCGCAATTCGCCGCGATGTCGATCAGGATATCGTCGTCGCCGATATCCAGGCCATCCTCGAAGTACGCCTTGAAAATCGCGCGGTGCACGGTTTCGAACAGCCCGGCGTCGCGGGCAAAAAACGCCGCTTCGAGCGCCTTGCGGCTGCGGGGCTGTACCGGCGGCAGCCGCAGCAGCAGATTGCGCTCCGTTGCCAGCGGGTAGATCGACCGCTCCCAATTGTCATGCCGCGCGTCGGCGTCGGGGGCCGGCATTGGCGCCGGTTCGGGGCGCAATTCGAACGCATGCCAGCGGATTTCAACCGCATCGCCATAGGCATTGCGGAACTGATCCAGCACCGGTAATTCAAGATAACAGAAGGGGCAGACGTAGTCGGACCAGACGTCGAGGTAAAGCGTGGGAGTAATGGCCATGATGGGTCTCGGGAATACGTTCGCTATGGTAGCCACAAACGCCGTCCATGACACGCCTGCCGCAGCATGTCACGGCGACGCATTCGCGGACCGCCACCGTCAGTGGCGAAAAATCTCTCCTGTTCAACGCGCCATGGCAGCTTCGACCGCGTGGGTGACGTTGCGCAATGTGGTGTCCAGCGCGTCGCTGTACGCATCGACATGCGGCGATGCATCCGGATGCCGCGGACGGATCTTCAGTGCGCGGAACGTCCGTGCCGGCGCGAAGCGACGAAACACCAGACCCGTATCGAGGAAGTCGTAAGCGATGATCGGATGTACCAGACCGATGCCGACATTCGCGCGCACGAGATCGGCCACATTCACCGAATACTGCACGACGGCGGCCAGTTGTGGCGGCACGATCCCCGCGAAAATGGCTTCCATGCCCCAGGTGATCATGTTCGACGGCAGGTAGCTGATGACCGGATAGCGCCGGAACTGCTCGACCGTCACGACCTCGTTCGCGGCCAGCGGGTGACCGGCGGGCAATGCGCAGAGCACATCGAGCGCGGCGAAAGGCGTCGCTTCGGTCTCGCGCACGTCGGCCGAATCGGTCACGACTCCGAGCGCCATCGTGCGCGCCGCCACCCGGTCGCGGATCAGTCCCGAATTGCCGGTCGTGAATTCCAGATAGACGTTCGGGTAATGCATGCGGAACCGGGCGATCACATCGGCGGAAAAGCGCAGGCCGAAGGACAGGACGCTGCCCACGCGCAGCGTCGTCTGGTTGGCGTCGCGCAGACTCGAGGCGAATTCCCGGATGTTTTCGAGACCGGCATAGCGCCGCTCGACTTCCTCGAACAGCAGACCGGCCTGCGGCGTGGGCTCGAGCCGGCCGCGGTCGCGGTTGAACAGCGTCAGGCCGGTGTCGCGCTCGCATTCGCCGATCAACCGGCTGATGCCCGGCTGCGACAGCCCCAGCAGTTGCGCCGCGCGTGTGGTCGTGCGGGTCAGCATGACCGCGCGAAAGGCATCGATATGGCGAAAGTCCATCGTCGCTCCGGTGCCGCGGCACGGGACGGAACCCGGGCCGCGGGGTGTGGCCCGCGGGGTGTCGTGCGCTTCAGCCCACGCTCACGTAATCGAGGGACTTGGGCGCCCGCGTCAGCACCTCCGGCACGTCGCCGACGACGACCGTGTCGTCGATGCGAAAGCCGCCGAGGCCGTACACATAGATGCCCGGCTCGGCCGAATACACCTCGTTTGCCAGCAGCGGGCGATGGTTGAACGCCATGTCCTCCGGGAATTCGTGACCCATGATGCCCATGCCGTGTCCGGTGCGGTGGCGGATGTGGGCGGCGCAGCCGGCCTGTTCGATGACGGCCTGGGCGGCGGCGTCGATGCCCGATACCGGGCGTCCGGTGACGGCGGCGTCGAGCGCTGCTTCGTTGGCAGCGAGCGCGACCCGGTAGAAGCGCTTCTGCTCGTCGCTGGGCGCGCCGCAGAACCAGGTGCGTTCGTTTTCGATGACGATGCCGTTGAGGCGCGGGATCACCAGATTGATGATGACGTCGCCGTCACCGATCCGCGCACCGCACGAGGCGCCGTCGCCGTGCGGCGACGATGCGGCCGGACCCGCGAGCGTCCAGCAGCGCAGAATTTCGAGATGTTCGCCGGGAAAGCGCCGGGCCGCTTCCTCGACCATCAGCGACGCCATCTGCGCATCCAGTTCGGCGGTCAGCCGGCCGACGCGAAAGTTGTCGCGATAGCGTTCCTGCACCCAGTCGGAGAGACTGCTGGCCGCGCGCATCACGGCCAGTTCCTCCGGCTGCTTGACCCAGCGCAGCGCGCGAAGGTCGGCCGTCATGGCCAGCAGCCGCGCTTCGGGCAGCAGCGGGATCGCGCGCGACAACGGTGCGTTCAACGCGTCGTAGCCGATGCGCGCGCGCCGCATGCCGGCTTGCGTCAGGCGCTCCGCCACCAGTTCGGGCAACTGCGTGATCAGCGGCTGACGGCCCGCGCTCTGCGGATGTTCGGCATACAGCGTGATGTCGTCGAGCCAGAGCGAACCGCGTTCGCGGGCAAAGCGCAGGTGATGCGTCGAGAGTTCGTTCATCACCGCGAACGTGGCGCCGTCCGCCGTGATGCACAGCAGGATCGGACGCTCCCAGGTCTGGACGTCCACGTGGAAGTTGCTCGCCCACTGGAAGAAATCCGCGCTGGTCAGCACGACGGCATCGAGTTGCTCGCGCGCCATCATCGCGCGCAGCGCGGTCATCCGATGGGCGTGAGTGTCACGGCTAAGGACGGGCATGGTGCAGCTCCTGGGTACCGGAAAACAGAGAGAGGAAAGCGGGCAAAAAGCGGGACGCGGGGCGCCCGGGGGACGCGCGGTGTCAATGCACCATGCGTTTCGCATAGCGCCGATGGATCAGCAGACTCGACGCCAGCGCGCCGGCCAGCGTCACGGCCATCAGGATCAGGGCGAGCGCCGCGCCGAACGGCCAGTTCGCCGTTTTCGCGATCTGGTCGTAGACGGCCGGGGCCATCATCGTCAGACCGGTGCCGCCGAGCAGCACGGGCGTCGCATACGCATTCATGCAGAGGATGAACACCAGCATCGTGCCCGCGGCGACGCCCGGCGCGGCGATGGGCAGGACGATCCGGAAGAACGTCCTGGTGAAACCGGCGCCGAGGTTGCGCGCCGCTTCCTCGATGCTCAGATCGATGCCTTCGAGCACGCTTTGCAGCGTCAGCACCATGTACGGCAGCACGACGCCGGTGGTGCCGAGGATGACGGCGAGCGGCGTATAGAGCAGGCGCACCGGCTGGTCGATCAGACCGAGCGCATGCAGCACCGAATTGACGAAGCCGGCGTTGCCGAGGATCACCATCCAGCCCGCCGCCCGCACCACGTTGCCCACCATCAGCGGAAAGACCAGCAGGATGATCAACAGGCTTTTGAAACGCGTGCGCGTCTTGGCAAGCATGTAGGCGACGGGAAAACCGGCGACGAGCGCGAGCGCCGTGCACAGCGCCGCCACCCAGAGTGTCGTGCCGAGCACGCCGAGGTAATAGCCGTCGTGGAAGAAGCGCACGTAGTTCTCCGGCGTCAGCGCGCTCTTCATCGTCTCGACCGGGTCATAGCGGTTGAAGCTGTAGCGAAACAGCTGCAACGCCGGCACCAGCATCACGAGGATGACCAGCAGCGACGCGGGGAATGCGAGT
>JBPBQT010000535.1:0-5240 GCA_050955065.1 Janthinobacterium lividum
GATGCGCCCTGGCTGGTGCTGTCGAATTCGCTCGGAAGCGACATGACGATGTGGTCGCCGCAGATCGATGCCCTTGCGGCGCGCTACCGCATTCTGCGCTACGACACGCGCGGCCATGGACGCTCGGATGCGCCGGCGGGTCCCTACACGATCGAGCAACTGGCGGGCGATGTCGTGGGCCTGCTCGATACGCTGGACATCGCGAAAGCGCATTTCTGCGGTATCTCGATGGGCGGGCTGACCGGTATCGCGCTTGCCGCCCGCTTCCCCGAGCGCCTGGGTCGTGTCGTGCTCGCGAATACCGCCGCGCAGATCGGCGCCGCGGAGGTGTGGACGTCCCGGGCGGCGCAGACGCGGGCCGCCGGCGTCGCGACGCTGTGCGACGGCGTCATCGCCCGCTGGTTCACGCCGGCCTTCCTGAGCGCGCAACCGCTGTATGTCGGCCATATCCGGGACGTGCTGCGGCATACCTCCAGCGAAGGCTATGCGGCGAATTGCGAGGCGATACGCGACGCGGACCTGCGCACGGAAGCGCGGTCGATCGCGTTGCCGGTGCTGGTGCTCGCCGGCACGCATGACGAATCGACGCCGGCCGCGCAGGGCCGGGAACTCGCGATCTCGATCGGCCGCGCGCGCTACGTCGAACTCGATGCCGCCCATCTATCGAATATCGAACAATCCGGCGCCTTCACGCGGGCTGCGCTGGAATTCCTCGGCGCTCCTGGCTGAATCGCCTGACCGCCCTGCGGCCCCGGACCGTCTCGAACGATCCGGGGCCGGACGATCCAGTCGACTTAAACGCGCTCGATCGCCAGGGCGATTCCCTGGCCGACGCCGATGCACATCGTGCACAGCGCGTAGCGGCCACCACTGCGTTCCAGTTGATGCAGCGCGGTGGTCACCAGCCGGGCACCGCTCATACCCAACGGATGACCGAGCGCAATGCCGCCGCCCAGCGGATTGACGCGGGGATCGTCGTCGGCGATGCCGAGCAGACGCAGCACCGCGAGGCTCTGACTCGCGAACGCTTCATTCAGTTCGATCAGGTCGAACTGCTGCTGGGTCATCCCGAGCCGCGCGAGCAGTTTTTGCGTCGCCGGCACCGGACCGATGCCCATGACTCGCGGCGCGACGCCGGCTGTCGCCATGCCGAGAATCCGTGCGCGGGGCGTCAACCCCTGGGCGCGCGCCGCGGCTTCGCTGGCAAGGATCAGGGCCGCCGCGCCATCATTGACGCCGGACGCGTTACCCGCGGTCACCGTGCCATCGGCGCGCACGATGGGTTTGAGCCGCGCGAGCGCCTCCATGCTGGTTTCGCGCGGATGTTCGTCGCGCGTGACCCAGGCGGGGTCGCCCTTCTTCTGCGGGACCGGCACCCCGACGATCTCGGCCTCGTAGGCGCCTTCCGCCTGCGCGCGCGCGGCCTTGCGCTGGCTGCGAAACGCGAACGCGTCCTGGTCCTCGCGGCTGACCCGATAATCGCCGGCAACGTTCTCGGCGGTTTCCGGCATCGCGTCGACCCCGTATTGGCGTTTCATCAGCGGATTGACGAAGCGCCACCCGATGGTGGTGTCCTCGAGCGCCGCGCTGCGCGAGAAGGCGCTGGTCGACTTGCCCATCACGAACGGCGCGCGGCTCATGCTCTCGACGCCGCCGGCGATCATCAGGCCGGCCTCCCCCGCGCGGATCGCGCGCGCCGCGGTACCGATCGCGTCCAGACCCGAACCGCACAGGCGGTTGAGCGTGACGCCCGGCACGTCCTGCGGCAGTCCCGCGAGCAGCAGCGCCATGCGCGCGACGTCCCGGTTGTCCTCGCCCGCCTGGTTCGCGCAACCGTAGATCACGTCGTCCACGCGCGACCAGTCCACGTCCGCGTGACGTTCGATCAGCGCGCGCAGCGGCACTGCCGCCAGATCGTCGGCGCGCACGCTGGCCAACGCGCCGCCGTAACGGCCGATCGGCGTGCGGATCGCATCGCACAAGAAAACTTCGTCCATCATGCGGCTCCTGGTGATGCGGGGTGAGTGCCGGCATCCAGCGGCGCCAGCTGCATCGGCACGCCGCTGCGGCGCACCAGTTCGTCGAACGGCAGGTCGGTGAAGACTTCGCGCACCAGCAGGCCGTCGGGCGTCACGTCGATCACGGCGAGATCGGTATAGATCCGGCTGACGCACCCCACCGCGGTGACCGGATAGCCGCACGCGGCGACGATCTTGCTCTCGCCCTGTTTCGTGAAATGTTCCATCATCACATAGACCTGCTTCGCGCCCAGCGCCAGATCCATCGCGCCGCCCACCGCCGGAATCGCGTCGGGCGCGCCGGTGTGCCAGTTCGCGAGGTCGCCGCCCACCGAGACCTGGAATGCGCCCAGCACGCAGAAGTCCAGATGGCCGCCGCGCATCATCCCGAAGGAATCCGCGTGATGGAAAAACACCCCGCCGGCGAGCAGGGTCACGTGCTGCTTGCCGGCGTTGATCAGGTCATCGTCCTCTTCGCCGGGCGCGGGCTTCGGCCCCATGCCCAACACGCCGTTTTCGCTGTGGAGGAAGATCTCCTTGTCCGCGGCGAGGTGGTTCGCGACCAGGGTCGGCACGCCGATCCCCAGGTTCACGTAGGCCCCTTCGGGAATGTCGCTGGCGACGCGGCGCGCCATGTCGTCTCGGCTCAGGCGTTTCATGATCGCGTCTCCGTGGTGTTCGTCGTCGCCGTCGCCGTCGTCGCTGACCGCCCGGCCGGCCGGATGAGTGCCGGCTGCAGTTGCACCACACGCTGCACGAAGATCCCGGGGGTCACCACCGCTTCCGGATCCAGCATGCCCAGTTCCACCACTTCCGTCACCTGCACCACCGCGGTCTTTGCCGCGGTGGCCATGATCGGACCGAAATTGCGGGCGGTCTTGCGGTAGACCAGATTGCCCCAGCGGTCGGCGCGCTGCGCCTTGATCAGCGCGAAATCCGCATGCAGCGGCCGCTCGAGAACGTACTGACGCCCGTCGATCTCGCGGACCTCCTTGCCCTCGGCCAGCAGGGTGCCGAAGCCGGTCGGCGTGAAGAAGCCGCCGATCCCGGCGCCCGCCGCGCGGATCCGCTCGGCGAGATTGCCCTGCGGCACCAGTTCCAGTTCGATCTCGCCCGCGCGGTAGAGCGCGTCGAACACGTACGAGTCCGTCTGCCGGGGAAAGGAGCAGATGATCTTCGCCACGCGTCGCGCCTTGAGCAGGGCCGCCAGGCCCGTCTCGCCATTGCCCGCGTTGTTGTTGACGATGGTCAGCCCGCGCGCGCCCTGTTCGATCAGCGCGTCGATCAGTTCCGCCGGCATGCCCGCGTTGCCGAAGCCGCCGATCATGATCGTCGCCCCGTCATGGATGTCGGCAAGCGCCTGCGCCGCCGTCTCGAAAACCTTGTTGATCATGGATCGCCCTCTGCAATGACGCACTATCCCAAAAAGTTCTAATTGCGAACTTTTTTTCGCGTGTAGAACAACTTTCGCCGATAATAGTGCCTCGTCGGGTGATCGGTCAAATACGGGCATACCCGATTGCCGGACGGGCGCGGTACGTCCATCGTCGCCGGCCCGAACTACGATCCTTCATCCTTCACCTGGAACACCATGCCAACGCATCCGCTCGATCCGGCCGCCTCCCGCCAGCACAGCTCCGATGTCTCGCCGACGCGCGAACCGGCACCTGGATCCGGATTCGGTTCGACGTCCGGTCCGGATTCCGATCGGGCGCCCGATCTGACGCCCGATGCGGCTGGTGCCGCGATCGATCGCCCCAGCGACAGCTATGTGCAGTCCTTCGCGCGCGGGCTGAGCGTGATCCGCTCCTTCAACGCCGGACGTCACGCGCAGACGCTCACCGACGTCGCCGGCGCCACTGGCCTGACCCGCGCCGGCGCCCGCCGCATCCTCCTGACCCTGCACACGCTGGGGTACGTCACGATGGAAGGCCGGTCCTTCCGGCTCACGCCGCGCATCCTCGAACTGGGATTCGCGTATCTGACCTCGCTGCCGTTCTGGAATCTGGCCGAGCCGGTGCTCGAAACGCTGGTCGCGCAACTGCGCGAAAGCTCCTCGGCCGCGGTGCTCGACGGCACCGACATCGTCTACGTGCTGCGCATCCCGGTGCAGAAGATCATGTCGATCAATCTGTCGATCGGCTCGCGCCTGCCCGCCTATTGCAGCTCGATGGGGCGCGTGCTGCTCGCCGGCCTCGACGAGGACGAACTCGACGCCCGTCTCGCGGCGTCGACGCTGGACAGGCGCACGCCGCACACGCTGACGGACCGGCACGCGCTGAAGGCGGAAATCGCGCAGGTGCGCACGCAGGGCTGGGCGCTCGTCGACCAGGAGCTGGAAGCCGGCCTGATCTCCCTTTCCGCGCCGATCCGCGACCGCCAGGGCCGCGTGATCGCGGCGATGAACATCAGCGGCAATGCGCAGCGCACGAACGCGACGCAGATGACGACCCGGTTCCTGGAACCGTTGCGCGCGGCCGCGCAGCACGTTTCCCTGCTGGTGGCGGGACGCGGCTGAGCCGGCGCCCGACCCGTCCGGACCGCCGGTCGCCCGACGGGCTGCGTCCGACAGCCCATTGCCGCGCGCCGCGCGTCAGGTCGCCCGGACGTTGATCCGGTGCCATGACGCGCACAGATAGCCCTTGTAGTTCCAGGTGTCGTCGGCGTCGGCGGGCTGGGTCTGGCCCGCGGAATCCCACGCGCGCACCACCAGTTGATGGTTGCCCACGGGCAGTTCGGCCGCGCATTCCCACAACGTCCAGCTCCATGGGGAGCCGGCGTCGTGCTCCAGCGACGCCTGCGTCCAGTCGCGTCCGCCGTTGATCGACACATCGACCCGCGCCACGCCCCGCGCGGTGGCGATCGCCCAGCCGCGCAGCAGGGTCTTCCCCGCGGCGAGCACGGCGTGATCCGCCGGCTCGCAGATCAGGCTGTTCAGCGGCATGTCGTTGATCGTCATGCCCTGCGCCGGGTCGGCCGTGTCCTTGGTCGCATCGGGCGGAAACAGCTTGTAGTCCTGCGACTGGATATAGCAGGTGGACGGGGCCGCCTGCACGGTGATGGCGGCGAGCCACTTGGCGCTGCGCACCCCCGCATAACCCGGCACGACGGCCCGCAGCGGCGCGCCGTGCTCGGCGGTGAGCGGCTCTCCGTTCATCTCGTAGGCCAGCAGGACCTCGGTCGAATTCGCCTTGCTCATCGGAATCGAGACCCCGTAGCGAA
>JBPBQT010000536.1:0-4582 GCA_050955065.1 Janthinobacterium lividum
GCGCAACTGCTGGAAGTCCGGGACGTGGGGCCGGTGGTGGCCGAGTCGCTTGCGCAATTCTTCGCCGAAGCGCATAACGTCGAGGTGATCGAGCAGTTGCGGGCGGCCGGTGTACATTGGCCGGAAGGTCCGGGCATCGAAACCGCGCCGCCCGGCCGGCTGGCCGGCAAGACCGTGGTGCTGACCGGTACGCTGCCCACCTTGAGCCGCGACGATGCGAAGGCCCTGCTCGAAGCCGCCGGGGCCAAGGTCGCCGGTTCGGTGTCGGCGAAGACGCATTACCTGGTGGCGGGGGCCGATGCCGGCAGCAAGCTCGTCAAGGCCGAGACGCTCGGTGTGCGCATACTCGACGAAGCCGCGATGCAACAATTGCTCAATGGGGAAATCGAATGATCCGTGACATTTTGAAGATGGGCGATGCGCGTTTGCTGCGGCAGGCCCAGCCGGTCGACCATTTCGATACGCCGGAACTGCACGCGCTGGTCGCCGACATGTTCGACACGATGCGCGCGGCGAAAGGCGCGGGGCTTGCCGCCCCGCAGATCGGCGTGGACCTGCAGGTCGTGATCTTCGGCTTCGGCACGACGCAGCGCTACCCGGATGCGCCACCGATCCCGGAGACGGTGCTGATCAATCCGGTGATCCTGCCGGTCTCGCAGGACATGGAGGAAAGCTGGGAGGGATGTCTGTCGGTGCCCGGCATGCGGGGGATGGTGAGCCGTTACTCGATGATCCGCTACGAGGGTTTCGACCAGTACGGCAATGTGATCGACCGCGTCGCGGGCGGTTTTCACGCGCGGGTCGTGCAGCACGAGTGCGATCATCTGATCGGCAAGCTGTACCCGATGCGGATGACGGACTTCACCCGCTTCGGTTTCGTCGACGTGCTGTTTCCGGAACAGGAACTCGCCGACGATTGAACGGCGAGGGATGGCAGGTGCGGAGGGGGCGTGCCGCACGCGGCCGGCCCGCGAGGCGGAGCGTCGGGCGGCGCCGCGCATCGCTGACGGGGCCGACGCACGCGTGCGGACCGTTTGCCCCGGGCGCGCCCCCGCGCCCGGGTGCGACGGCCATCAGAAAACTTCGTTTTCCGCGAGATAGCGCCATTCGCCGACCGGCAGCGAGCCGAGCATGACCTCGCCGATGCGCACGCGCTTCAGGCCGATGACTTCCAGACCGACGAGTTCGCACATGCGCCGGATCTGGCGTTTCTTGCCTTCGTGCAGCACGAAGCGCAACTGCTCGCCGTTTTGCCAGTCGACCTCGGCCGGGCGCAGCGCGACGTCCTCCAGCGACAGCCCGTGCCGCAACAGCGCCAGTTTCTCCGCCGGGAAATGCGCCTGCACATTTTCCTGGTGCGCGCCGTAGGTCACCCGGACCAGATATTCCTTCTCGACCTCGGATGCCTCGCCGATCAACTGTTTCGCCACGCGCCCGTCCTGCGTGAAGACCAGCAGACCGGTCGAATCGATGTCCAGACGCCCGGCGGGGGCGAGCGCCCGCAAATGCACATGCTCGAAACGGTGCGAACTGGCATCGAGGATCCAGCGGTTGTCCGGCACGATCAGCGCCGCGGCGGGCGGGTGGCCGTCCTCGGGCTGACCGGAGACGTGGCCCACCGGCTTGTGCAGCAGGATCGTGACCAGGCGGTTCTGCTGTTCGCGTGCCTGCCGGATCACCTCGATGTGCTGCTCGGGCCGCACCCGGATGCCGAGCGTGTCGACGCGTTCGCCATCGACGCGGACCCAGCCCTTCTCGATCCATTCGTCCGCCTCGCGGCGCGAGCACAGACCCAGTTCCGACATCCGCTTCGACAGGCGCAGCGTGCCGTCGTCCTCGCGCGGCTCGGCCGGGACGGCGGGAGCCGCCGCTGCGGGGCGCTCGGTCGCGGCATGCCCCGCTGCGGGACGCGGCGGCCGGTTCGATGTGGCAGGGCGGTTCGATGGAAAGGCCCGGGTCGTATCCTTCGAAGAAGGGCGCGCCGTACTCGGCCGCGCACCGTCGCGCGGCGGGCGCGCGGCGTCGAACCGCGCACCGTCGCGCGGCGGACGCGCGGCGTCGGATCGCGCACCCTCACGCGGCGGGCGCGCGGCGCCGAAGCTCGAACCATCGCGTGGTGGGCGGTTGCCCGCATCGGTGGCACGGCCGGCGTAGGGTTGTCTGGGTCGCGCGTCCGCGCTGCCTGTCGGTTTGCCGGCGCCGTCTGCTCCCGGTTTTGGACGCACGGTACCGCGCGGCGTATAGGGTGCGCGTCGTTCCAATGCCGGCGCGCCGCCCGCGGCGGCGGTACGCTCGCCGCTGCGGCCCGCCCAGGGTTTGCGCGGCGCGGCACCGTCGGCGCCGGCGCGCGGCGCGGAACGGTCGCGTTCGCCGGGCTGGCCCATTCCGGGGCGGCCCGTTCCGGGGCGGGTCGTCGCGGGGCGGGTCGTCGCGGGGCGGCCTGGCGGCCGGGCGCCGGTGCGTCCTTCGCCGCCACGTTCGCCACCGCGTGTGCTGCCCGCGGTGGCGGTGCCATCGCTACGGCGCCCCTCGGCGCTGCGTTCGGCGGGGCGGGTGCCTCCGGCACGCGCCGGCGATTCGGGTTTCGGCGGTCGCGGACGACGCGGCGCGCCCGGTCGGACCGGCGTGCGGTCCGTGCTGATGGGGCGAGGGTGAGAAGCGGTCAGTTTGGTACGCATGGCGAGAATAGAGAAATACAAAACGGCGAAGGCCGGGGCGTGCGCGACATGCGTCGACAGCGAGCGTCACTTGGATGCGTCACGCATGCATGTCACGCATGTGCGTCGCGAAAATGCGCCACCCACATACATGACCGGCAGCGAAGGCGGCACGGCGCCTGCCGGACACCGTGAAAATCGGAAGAAGCAATGGACATACGCGCGTTCCCGCCCCGCGCGCAGGGCGTCAAACCGCGATCGCGCCAAGCAGTTCGGTTTCCAGCCTGATCTGCGTGCGGCTGTCGGCGAGTTGCCCGCCCTCGATCAGGAAAACGTCCTCCACGCGGTCGCCAAGCGTATCGATGCGCGCCGCGCGCACACCGATGTGATGCCGGGCCAGCACTTTCGAGATCGAATACAGCAGGCCGGCCCGGTCGTTCGCGGACAGCGACAGGATGAAGTACTGGCCCCGTTCGTCGGGCCGCAGATCGATCCGGGGCGTCATCGGAAATGCGCGCGAGAGCCGCGACAGCCGGCCCTTCGACAGCTCCGGCAGTCCCTTGCTCGATTGCAGCTGCGTGGCCAGTTCCTGTTCGACGAGGTTGGCGATGTCCCGATGATGCGCGTCCATGTTCGGATCGGACACCAGAAAATCATCCAGCGCATAGCCGTGCCGGGTCGTGTGGATCACCGCCTGCTGCACCGACAGCCCGTGCCGGTTGAAATAGCCGCAGATGCTGGCGAACAGGTCCGGACGGTCCTTCGAATACACGAGCACCTGCAATCCCTCGCCGATCGGCGAGGGCCGGGCGCGCACGATCGGCACGTCCGTGGTGACGAAGGGCAGCAGCTTCTGCGTCTGCCACGCGATCTCGCCCGGCTCGTGCCGCAGGAAGTAACTCACGTCGAGTTGCTCCCACAGCGGCGCCTCGGCGCCGGCGGGCACCAGCTTGAGCCGCAGTTCGGCGCGTGCCGCTTCGCGCCGCCGCGCGAGATCGCTGTGCGAATCGGGCGCGGCACCGCCCAGCACCTGCCGGGTCAGACGGTACAGGTCCTCCAGCAGCTTGCCCTTCCACGCGTTCCAGACCTTCGGGCTGGTGCCGCGGATATCGGCCACGGTCAGCAGATAGAGCGCGGTCAGGCGCCGCTCGCTGGCGACCAGGTCCGCGAACGCGTTGATCACCGCCGGGTCGCTCGTATCCTGCTTTTGCGCGACCTGGCTCATCGTCAGATGGTGTTCGACCAGCCAGACGATCAGGGCCGAATCGTTTTCGTCGATGCCGTGTTCGCGGCAGAAGCGCCGCGCGTCGGCGGTGCCGAGGATCGAATGGTCGCCGCCGCGCCCCTTGGCGATATCGTGGAACAACGCGGCCACATACAGCACCCAGGGCCGTTCGAAGTTCGCGAACAGGTCGCTGCAGAACGGGTATTCGTGCGCGTGCTCGCTGCTGCCGTAGCGGCGGATGTTGCGCAGCACCGTCAGGATATGCTGGTCGACCGTGTACACGTGATACAGGTCGTGCTGCATCTGGCCGACGATCCGGCCGAAATTCGTCAGGTAGCTGCCCAGCACGCTGGTCTGGTTCATCAGCCGCAGCGCGCGCGTGATGCCCGCGGGCTGCTGCAGGATTTCCAGGAACAGCCGCCGGTTCTCCGGATCGCGCCGCCAGCCGAGCGTCATCCGGTTGCGCGAGTTGTAGAGCGCGCGCAGCGTGCGCGCGGACAGCCCCTTGACGCCCTGGATCTTCTCGTACAGCAGGAACGCTTCCAGGATCGCCGTCGGCTCGCGTTCGAAAAGGTCGTCGGCGATGATCTCGATCATCCCCTGCTTTTCGACGAAGTGCCGGGACAGCACCCGCGTGATGCCGCTCTGGTCCGGGTTGAGCCGCGCCTCGATATTCTGGATCAGGATCGTCGACAGCTGC
>JBPBQT010000537.1:0-4199 GCA_050955065.1 Janthinobacterium lividum
CTCGGCGTGGGAACCGGCGTTCGGATAGACCGCGAGCCCGAGCGAGCCCGACAACCGCACGGTTGCCTTCGGACGGATATACGGCAATGCCAGCGACTGGCAGATGCTCGCCGCGAGCTGCAGCAGGCCCTCGCGGTCCTCGGCGCAGGGAATGATCATGCCGAATTCGTCCCCGCCCAGCCGCGCGAAGGCGACGCCGGGTCGCGCCAGTCCGGTAAGCCGTCTGCCGGTTTCGGCGAGGACGGCATCGCCCACGCCGTGTCCGTACAGGTCGTTGATCTGTTTGAAACCGTCGAGATCGAGCACGCCAACGGCAAAGCTCTGGCCGGTGAGCGCGCTGCTGGCGAGGAGCGTTTCGATATCGGCGAAGAAGCGCCGTCGGTTCGGCAGCTGCGTCAGGCTGTCGAGATTGGCGAGCTTGAAGTTCTCGTCGCTCAGGCGCTGCATCGCGTCGCGTTTGTAGAGCAGCGATCGCTTCGATTCGCTCAGGCTGGTGAAATCGCGATAGTAGATGAGCAGGATCATCACCATCGCGAGCGACACCAGAAACACGTTGATCGCGATCGCGATCAGCACCGGATTGCCGCTCATCGTGAAAAAGGCGGTGAACGGCACGATGACGAGCGCGCTCAACAGCAGCGCGGCGGCGCGCAGATGCATCAGGCAAAAGATGCAGCCGATGACCGTGAATGGCATATAGAAAGCGACATGACCGCGGACATACGCGTCGCCATACGGAAAGAGCGACAGACTCCAGACCGTGAACGCCGTTCCCAGCAGGAACGTCATGACGACGGAGAGGCGCAGGCGCCTTGCAATCTCGGCGTCGGTGAGACGCCTGTGGCGCTTGCGCCAGACAACGATGCGCGCAAAACACATCGCGCACAGTATGCATGGCAGGTAGACCGCCAGGAGGCGTGGCGCGACATGCCGGTGCGTGAAGGCGAGCGATGCGGTGTTCACGCTCAGGATGAAGTAAAGCAGGGGAATCTGTCGCGAGAACGCTTCGAACTGCGAGCGCGCCAGCTCGGCGCTGCGCGGCGCGAAGAAAGATTGGATGGACGGGAGAGAGCGCATGGGCGGATCGGTCAACCAATGAACGAAGTAACGGGAAAGCATGGTGATGCACGTTGATAACGGCGGGGATGACGAAATCTTGACACTACAAACGCCCATTTGCGGGTTTGCCCGCGGGTTGTCCGCGATTTCGTATCGTTTCGCGCGGCTTCGGCATGCGGGCTAGGCAAGCCGGGCGGCCGCGCCGGGCGAATCCGTCGGAGGCTGTCATGACCCGGCGCGGCGCCTGGACCCGTGCCGGCGCGCTCGCTTTTCTACTGGCGGGCGTTCAGTACCTGTTCGCGGAGACCGTGGCCGCGGCGGCATGGATCACGC
The DNA here is from genome assembly GCA_050955065.1 of Janthinobacterium lividum. Classification (GTDB taxonomy): domain Bacteria; phylum Pseudomonadota; class Gammaproteobacteria; order Burkholderiales; family Burkholderiaceae; genus Robbsia. Next base: position 1,393 of record JBPBQT010000537.1, read on the forward strand.
CCCGCTACAGTTATGCGAGGAACTACATCAGCGACCTGGGCGTGGCCGACTGCGGCCGGGTGTTTCACAGCCGCCTGATCTGTTCGCCGCGCCACGTGCTGATGAACGGTGCCTTCATCGTCGAGGGGGTGTTGTTTCTGCTGGCGTGCCTGTGTTTCTCGCGGGTGGTGCCGCGGTCCTGGCGCGCCGTGGTCGTGATCCTCGGTCTGGCGCATGGCGTGGGGATGTGGCTGGTGGGAACCTTCAACGGCTCGCAGGCGGCCCTGTTGGACGGTACATTGCGGTACCACGCGGGCGGTGCGGCGGCCGCCATCGCCGCCGGCAATCTTGCGACCATCGTCGCGGGCTGGATCGCGCATCGCATGGGCGTGCGCGGCTGGATGGCGATCGTCAGCGCGATGCTGGGCGTAACGGGCCTGCTCAGTGCCGGGGTATTGCTGGCCGGCACCGGCGCCGTGCCGGCCGGCGTGGCCGAGCGCGGTGCCGTCTATACGATCATGACGTGGGAAATCCTGCTCGGCGTCGTCATTCTCCGCCCCACGGTCCGTGGCGGCCGGCAGCGGTCAACGGGTGGCCGGAATCAGACCTGACTCGGCAGCGCGCTGACCACGCGCAGACACAGCCCTTCGTAGGCGTCGAGGTTGATGACGAGTTCGCCGCTGTCGGTGAGGTCGCCCTCGTCGGTCTCGTGAATCATGTCGATGACCGGGCCCGGCGAAACGTCGGGCAGGTGGATGGTTTCCTGGATCGGTGTCGCGCCGAAGTTGAGCGCCGTGATCTGCGTGCCGCGCCCGGCCGGCAGTTCGTGCACCATGATCAGCAACCCGGGGGCGATGACGTCCGGAATCGGCAACTGGCGGCTGCTGGCGATGCCGTAGGCCTGGCGCACCGCGAGCAGACGCTTGAGCTTGCTCGCGAACGAATCCGGGTGCTCGAGCTGGCTGGGCAGGTCGCCATAGAGGCAGACCGCCTTGGGCAGGCCCTCGCTCGAGTGCGTGGCCTCGGGGTTGCGCCCTGCGAGGTCATAGGCGCCGCGCTGGACCCAGCGCGTGTCGCCGTCGCGCATCATGTCTTCGACCGACTCCGCGGGCAACGGCAGCGCGCCGACCAGATCCCAGCCCGACAGCGCGAATACCCCGGGCTGCAGCGCGTTGAACATCGCAAGCAGCAGATGCAGTTGCTGGATGCGCGCGATATCGGTATCCGACATCGCGTCGAGTTCGCGGATGCCAAGCGCCGCGGCGATCACGCTGGCGGTGGTGCAGGCCACCCCGTTCGTCACGAAACGCAGGTTGTACGGCGCGTGTTCGCCGCTCAGCTTCTCGTACATCACCTCGCGGATATGCTCGCGCAGGATGCCGCCCGGCCAGGTCTGGCCCTGATAGGTGAAGGAGGTGGTGGCGTGCAGCGTCCAGAAGTGCACGAGCTCCAGCGTCAGTTCGTCATGGTTCTGCAACGCATGGATCAGCGACGCCGGGTCGATGCCGAACTGGTGCACCGTGCGCAGCATCAGCCGCAGGAACTCGGTGTTGCCGGTCAACAGCGCATGGTGATACGCGGGGCGCGAGATGAAGTCGTACGACAGGTCCGCGCCGCCCTTGGACATCGCGGCGATGTCGTCCACCGTGAGATTCAGCTCCTGGAAGCTGAAGCCGCCTGCTTTGCGGATGGCCCCGGCGAGCAGCTGATTGCCGACGATCGACAGCGGATGGCCCTCGGACCAGGCCTTGTCGTGCGCGCGCCGCTCGACGCCGAGAAAACCGTTCGCATCGAGCCGCAGCCCGCGCGCGCCCATCACGTCCAGCGAATGCAGCGCGTCGCCGATGATCAGCTGCTGCGCCGCGAAGGACGGATCGAGCCAGTTCAGCGACGGCTGCCCGTCCTTGAAATAATGGAGATAGACCCAGCGCCGCGTCTTGCCGTCGACGCCGTTCACCGCAGCGGTCGCGCTCCAGTCGGTTTCCTTGATGCCCGGTTCGAAGAAGATGACCCGCTGCAACTGGCCGACGATGTAGCATTTTTCCTTGAGCGCATCGACGGTGTCGGGCGACAGGTTGACGGCGTCGCGGCCCTCGGGGACCTCGGGCAGCAGGCCCCAGTCCTCGTGGCGGATCTCGACCATGTGATAGAGCCCGGGGTAATCGCCGTACGCCATTTCGGCGAGCCGGAAATCGGCGCCCTTGCCGGTGTGCGCGGGAACCACGTCGTCGATGACGATGGCATTGTGCGCGGCGGCGGCCCGGCCGATCTTGACGAATTCCTCCTCGGTGCCGAAGCGGCTGTCGATCGCAAAGTTGATGCGGTCGAAATTGCCGTCCACCGACGGCGTCAAGGTCCGGCCGGTGATGCCGCCGGCCTGCTTGGTCGGACCGGTGTGGATCGCCTGCACGCCGATCGACGACAGTGCGTGCCACAGATGCGCGTCGCCGAGCGTCTTGAGAACCGATTCGCCCGGCGGGGTGATCACCGACCCGGGATAGGTCGTGAACCAGACCGACGACATCGCCGACGCCACGCGCGGGCGTGTCTCCGCGTACGGGTGCATCCATAGCCGAGCCTGGCCGCCGTAGGTTTTGGCGCGGGTGCGCGCCTGTTGCAGCATGGACCGTTCGAGCAGCCAGTTGATATAGTCTTCGTCGGGAAACACTGTCGATCTCGTGGTGGGGGCGGAAAGAAAGGCGGTGCGGTTTGTAAAGCACCGTGCGTGGTACGGTTCGAGCCGCTGATTTCGCGGTGCGTACCTTCCGGGGAAGCCGGGGTGATGCAAGCTTTGTGCCGACAATGTTCCCATGGCGTTACACTGATGG
>JBPBQT010000538.1:0-4146 GCA_050955065.1 Janthinobacterium lividum
GCACGCACGCACATACGCACGCACGTCGGCCGGCCGGCCGGGCGCGGCCGGTAGCGGTGCAACTGGCGATGGCTTATAGCGACAGGGTCATCATGGTGTCGTCGTAGTAGATCCCGTCCACCTTGAGTGCGCGTCTTTCCAGTCCGTACTGCACGAAACCCGTGCGCAGATACAGACGGATCGCGGTGTCGTTCGAAGACACCACCCGCAACTGGATTTCCTCCAGATCGTCGCGCGCATGCGTGATGAGCGCCTCCAGCAGCGCCGCGCCAAGGCCCGTCCCGCGGGCTTCGGGGCAGGTGTACATTCCCCAGAGCATGCCTTTGTGACGGAGTTTTTGCGCCTCGGGAATCTGAAGTCCGACGCATGCCGCCAGACGCCCCGCGGGCAGGTAGCCGCCGAAGACGGCATTTTTTTCGAGACGTTCCTCGAACCATCCGATCGGCTTGCCGCTCTCCGCTTCCCAGGACGCGCCGAAGGATTCGGGATGCGCCTGCAGCCCCGCCACGCGCAGATGGCGAAAGGCAGTGGCGTCACCGGCGCTCAGACGTCTTACCGTAAAGCGCTGCGGGACGAGATCCATACATGTCTCCTGGTCAGGATCACTGCCCGTTGGCCGCGGCATGCATCCGCGTCAGCCAGGCGCTATACCATATATAAAAAATATCAATTATTAGAAACTGATAGCGTTGCATATGATGTCTTGACCACCACTTGCCTGGAAGGATCATCATGACGCCATTTCCCGCTTACCTGGGTTCGTCGACCGTCGGCACCACCGGTCCCCGGCGCTGGGCGATGCTGCGCAGCATCGCGGCGCGAGGATTCGCATGGCTTGCACTGGTTGCATGAGCGCGTTCCGGCCCGTTTGATCGCACCCTGTCTTTCTGCCCGTGGAAGCTTTGCAACGAACCGATGCATGAACACCGCGTGTCAATCTCAATAATGACGATAACTCGTCAACGTAGCGTTCGCGACTGATTGCCGCAGCAAATATCATGCTGACATTGTCAATTTTGAAGAATAAAAGTGACACTGTCAGTCCTGGATCTCAAACGTCACCGCATCGTGACGGTAATAAAAGCAGCAAGGGCAGCAACGATGGTCATCTGTGCGAGCGCCGCATTTCCCACTATAACGCACGCCGCATCCTGGTCCGATGACATCAAGACCAGCCCTTATCTATTGGGCGACTGGGGCGGAAAGCGCAAGGCCCTGGCGGACCGCGGCGTCACCTACGAGTTCACCTACAGCAGCGAGCTCGCGCACAATTTTTCCGGCGGCAATCGCAAGCTGACCCGCGTCGCGCAGAACGTGGCGGCCAGCATGACGGCGGATCTGGATAAATTGTGGGGCATCCGGCACACCACCTTCGCGTTCATCATGACGGACCGTACCGGCCGCAGCGTGGACCAGGACGCCGGGCTGCACACCAGCCAGCAATCGCAGGAAATCTACGGCAGAGGGCAGACGGTCTGGCTGACCAAACTGACGCTCGGCAGGACGTTTTTCGACGGCCGTCTGGCGTTGACGGCGGGCCGCGACAGCCCCGGCAACGATTTCGATCTGGCGGACTGCAATTTCCAGAACCTGACATTCTGCGGACCGCAGGGCCCCAACCTGTACGGCAACTACTGGATGAGTTATCCCGGCAGCGTATGGATGGCGCGCGCCAGGGTGAACGTGTCGCAGAACGCTTACGTGACCTTTGGCGTCTACCAGCAAAGCCCCGTCTATTACGAAGCCGGCTGGGAGCGCCGCAACGCCTGGTCGCCGCTCGGTCCGAACGGCACGACGGGAGTGGTCCTCCCGCTCGAATACGGCATCACGCCGAAAATCAATGGCCTGAACGGCAGCTATCGCATCGGCATGATGTACAACACCGGCGGCATGTCCAGCCTCACCCGGGACATCCACGGCAACGACCGTGCGATCACCGGCCTCAAGGCGGCGCAGACCTCGGGCAGCTACAACGCATTCATCGCGATCTCGCAGCGCGTGGCCGGAACCAATGGCGCCGAAGGCGTCGACCTGGGCCTGCGCATGGTCGCGGGCGACCGCGCCAGCTCGATACTGGATCGCCAGATCACCGCGTCGGTCGAATATCAATATCCCTTTCATCGTGTGGGCGACCGCGCCGGATTCGCGCTGGGCGCGACGCATTCCAGCGGCCGCCAGGCCGAATACCTGAGCGCATACGACGCGCTGCATCCCGACAACGCCCTCGCGGTGGGCCACGGGTACGAATATGTCACGGAAGTGTTCTACCGCTGGCAGGCCGTGCCGTCCGTGTCCTTCCAACCCGACCTGCAGTTCTATCTGCATCCGGGCGGCACGTCCAAAAACAACAATGTCTTCGTGGCGGGGCTCAAAACCGTCATCGCATTCTAAGAACAGGTGTTCCCCATGAAGAGAAGAGAAGCACTTTTCACGATGGCCGCGCTGGCCGGTTCCACGATGGTGCCCATCGCCGATGCGGAAATCGTCAGTGGCGCGCAGCCGTGGACCGGGGGCCAGGTCAGCCTGCCCACCGACATCACGCCGACCCAGGCACCGAGCTTCTTCACGCAAGCCGAATTCGATACGGCCGGCGCGCTGGCGGAACGCATCATTCCGGCCGACGAGTTGAGCATCAGCGGCAAGGACGCCGGCTGCGCGACGTTCATCGACCGTCAGCTCGCGGGAAATTACGGCAAGGCCGACACGCTGTATCGGATGGGCCGGTTCGTCAAGGGTACGCCGGAACAGGGCACGCAGTCGCCGTTGACGCCGGCCGAGCGGTGGCGTCACGGACTGGCGGCCATCGACGCGTATTGCCAGGCCCACTTCAGCAGGAACTTTACGGGGCTGACGGGCGAACAGCAGGACGCGCTGTTGTCGTCGATGGAAAAGGGCACGGTCAATCTGGGCGCGGATGTCGAGGTGCAGGTGCTGTTCGAACAGATTCTGCAAAACGTGCGCGAAGGTTTCCTGGCCGACCCGATCTATGGCGGCAACAAGGAGATGGCGAGCTGGAAGATGATCGGCTTTCCGGGCGCCCAGTACGATTTCCGGCCTTTGCTGGACCAGACGGCGCAGAAGCTGAACATCATTCCGATCAGCCTGATCGACAACAAGCTCTAGGCTTTTCGGAAAGCTCCACAAAATAATTAGGCGGGTTCGATCGGGCGGCCGGAGCAGGCCGCCCGAATCGTCCGGTCAGATGAAGGATGCAGGTAATGGTAAAAAAACGGGCAAAGGCGGACGCCGTCATAGTCGGTATGGGGTGGTGCGGGTCACTGATGGCGGAAGAGTTGACGCGTGCCGGATTGAACGTCGTGGCAATCGAACGCGGACCCTGGGTGGAGACGTCGATCGATTTTCCGCCGTCCGTGGATACCGACGAACTGCGCTGGGACACGCGGCGCAGCATGCTGCTGCCGCCGGCCGTCGAGACCTCCACCTTCAGAAACAACATCCATCAGAAGGCGTTGCCCACGCGTGACTGGAACATGAACGAGATGGGCTACAACGTGGGCGGGTCGGGCACGCACTGGGCCGGCATGGCCTGGCGCTTCACGCCTTTCGATCTGGAACCGTACAGCACGACGGTGAAACGTTACGGCCCGGGGCAGATCACCTCCGGCCTGATCCTGCAGGATTGGGGCGTCAGCTACAACGAACTCGAACCGTATTACGACCGCTTCGAAAAGATCGCGGGCGTATCCGGCAAGGCAGGCGTGATCGATGGCAAGACGGTGCCGGGCGGCAATCCGTTCGAGGGCAGCCGTGCGAACGAATACCCGCTGCCCGCGCTCAAGAGCGTGAACCTCACGGATATTTTCGCGAAGGCGTCGGCGTCGCTGGGATACCACCCGTTCATGGTGCCGGCCGGTCACGCGTCGGCGGACTATACGAATCCGCTCGGCGTGCGCATGGGGCCGTGCACGTATTGCGGTTACTGTCTCTATTACGGCTGCGGCAATTACGCGAAGTCGAGCCCGAACGCCTGTGTGGTGCCGGCGTTGATGCAGCGCAGGAACTTCACGGCGCTGACGGAATCGGCCGTGCTGCGCGCCACGCTGGCTGAAGATGGTAAAACGGCAACCGGCGTCACCTATGTCGACAAGCACGGGGAGGAGTGGGAGCAGCCGGCGGACATCGTGG
>JBPBQT010000539.1:0-4129 GCA_050955065.1 Janthinobacterium lividum
CGGCTGGCAAATGGTATCGCTCGGCGATGACGACGAGCGCGAAGTCGATGTTGGGGCGTTCACCGACGGCGTCCGCCACATGCTCCGCGAGTCGGTCATGCAGGACAGGCATCGGCAACCCGTCGAGCAAGGCGACGGCCCGTGCGTCGCCGTCCGGATAAAGGGGGTGACCGAACCCCGGCAAGGCCCGCTCCTGCGCGAGCCATTCCTGTACGGCGATATCCACGCCAAGGCGTCCGGCGGATTCAAGCAGCGCGCCCAGCGCGATCGAGGCGCCGCCGTGCAGGGGCCCGGTCAACGAGGCCAGTCCGGCGAGGACGCCGGCCGCCAGCGACGCCCCGGTGGAGATCGCCACTCGCACGGCGAAGGTGGAGGCGTTCAGTTCATGATCGGCGAGCAGGACCAGCGCGCGACGAATCGCATCCTCCGCGTCGGGTCTGTCCCAGATGGACGACAGCCGTGCGCTCAACGTGGCGTCGCCGCACGCGGCGCCGCTGCCCGGCATCGCCATGATCAACGTCGCCAATACCTGCGCCGCTTCTTCGCGCAACGCGGCCATCGAGCGGCCCGTGGAGGGCAAATCGCGTGCGCCGCGTCGCGCCAGAGAGACGAGCCCGGCCTGAAGCGCGTTCCCATGGCCATTGGCGCCGCGGGCGGCCGGCTCCGCGACGTTCCGGTACGGGAACGGTGCCGTCTCGCTCTCCCAAAGCAGCGCGGCGATCTCCTCCGGAGAGGCGGTGCCGGATAGCGCGACCGCGTCGCGACCGCGATACCAGAGCCGCCCGTCACGCACCGTCGAGAGGGCCGACGGCAAGACCGGGTCGCCCCACTCGATGGCCTGGGCGGCGACGGTCTCCACCTTCCTGCGGCCGTTCTGGCGTTTCGCCATCCGCAGCACGTCTTCATGATGGTAGAGGCTGCGGCGCACATCGTTCCTGTCCGGTTGCGCGCGGATTTTCCCGCGGCTGACGTTCGCATACAGCGTCTGCGGACGGACGTTCAGGATGCTCAGCGCCTGCGTCGCGGTAATCCAGCCCATCGTGCGCACCGTGTGGATGTTGATGAATCAAATCAAGATTGACGTCGACTCTGGCAAGTTTATGCTGGCGCTGAAACCGCTCGCGCGACGTTTCCCGGGCCACTCGGACGTCATGCGCCCGGGGTTCGCCGCGCCGGCTCCTGAGCCTTTCCTTTCGGAGATAGCATGACACACGCATCGACGACTCTCCTCGACGCCGCAGCCGCGGCGCTCCATATTCCGCCAACGGCGACGCGGGGCGTCACCCTGTACGGCGACGGCGTGCTCACGTCCGCGTTTCCCGTCACGGATTTTGCGGCGGAGGCCATCGGTGCGGCGGGCCTGGCCGTGGGTCAGTTACGGGAAGCGCTGTTCGAGCGCCGTTCGAGCGTGGTCGTCGACCGCAGGCTGGCCTCTCTCTGGTTCGGTCAGTCGATCCAGCCTGTTGGCTGGACCCTGCCGGCCGCGCGGGATCCGATCACAGGCGATTATCCGACAAGCGACGGCTGGATACGACTTCACACGAATGCGGCGAGACACAAGGCCGCGGCATTGGACGCTTTGCAGTGCGGGGGTGACCCGCCCGATGTCGCGTCCCGGGTTGCCCGCTGGTCCGGCGAGGAGCTGGAGGCGGCGATCGTCGGGCAAGGGGGCTGCGCGGCGGCGATGCGAACCGGCGACGCGTGGCTGACGCACCCGCAGGGTCGCGCGGTCGCGGCCGAACCGTTGGTCGCCTTTGCATCGATGCCCGCTCTCGCTGGAAGTACGTCGTCGGGGTGGCGGCCGGAGCCCGGAAGACCGCTTGCGGGTCTGCGCGTGCTCGATCTGACGCGCGTTCTCGCAGGCCCGGTGGCGACGCGGTTTCTCGCCGGATACGGCGCCGAGGTCCTGCGCATCGATCATCCCGGCTGGGACGAACCCGGCCTGGTGCCCGACGTCACGCTGGGAAAGCGCTGCGCGCGTCTGGATCTGCACGCCGCCGGGGGGCGGGACATCTTCGAGCGGCTGCTGTCGCAGGCCGACATTCTGGTTCACGGCTATCGGCCGGGCGCGCTCGAGCGGTTGGGCTATGCAGAGGAAGCGCGCCGCGGCATCAATCCGGGCATCATCGACGTTTCGCTGGATGCGTATGGCTGGACCGGTCCGTGGCGGGAGCGTCGCGGTTTCGACAGTCTGGTGCAGATGAGTTCGGGCATTGCGCACGCCGGCATGCAATGGCGGCGGGCGGACAGGCCGGTACCGCTGCCGGTGCAGGCGATCGATCACGCAACGGGTTATCTGATGGCCGCCGCGGTGGTCCGCTCCCTCCAGTGGCGGGTAGCCGAAGGCCGGACGACGACGGCGAAGCTGTCCCTGGCAGCGACCGCGCATTCGTTGCTGGCATTGCCGCGGATCGCAACAATGGCGGCGATGGCGGACGATTCCGGGAGTCGTGGTGCCGATTATCAGGCGTCGCTGGAGCAGACGGAGTGGGGCCCCGCGAAAAGGTGCCGGTCGCCGCTGTTGGTGAACGACGTGCCGCTGACCTGGCAGTACCCGTCATCGGGCCTCGGCACCGCCGAGCCCATGTGGCGCGGGGCGTGAGGCGCGATGCCGGCTTTCCGCCGTCGCAGTGGCACGCAAGGCCTTTCCGGCATCGTCTTCGACAAGGCGGGCGGGAATCGCGGAGACGGAGAATCATTCACCGTGCTCGCAATTTGCCTCGCTAACGAGCCACGCCGTCCTGATGCCGACATGCCTGTACGTAGACCAGAAAGCGCCCGGCGAAGATTCCGGCGACCGCTCCGGATACGGAGGCAGCCACCATCAGGTAGGGTGAGCCCGGTGACGCGGCATGCATGGCCAGTTCGAATCCCAGCCAGAATTTCACGATGAAGACGAGCAGCATCAACACCAGCGGCACGGGCGAGCCGGGCAGGGTGATCGTTCCATGCGTTCTGTCCGCCGTTATCGTCGAACGCCGCGCCAGCACGAAGCCGATCGCGAGCCCGAGCAGGATGCCCGATAGCCAGGCCAGCCAGCTCGTGGCCGGCTGGGCAGCCAGACCGTACAGCCCCCAGAGCGTGAATATGACCGGCACGATGGCGAGTCTGTGGATCTTCGTCGTGCCGCCCCTCATGGACTTCACTCCCCGGAAAACCAGGAAGGCAAGTAACACCCAGACCCAGGAAGGCGTGTGCTGCAAGATGGCTGCCATGGTCATGCCGTACTCCTGAAGATCGGCCGCGACACGCGGGGTTCGGCCGGGGGAAAGTTTCGATCGACGTCGCCATGCGCTGGTGTATCATCATCTTTACGATGTAAAGATGACAGCATCGAAGTTACACCGGATCAATTTATCTTTCCAGTGGAAAATTTAAAGAATGCGCAAAGTGATTCAGATGTCAGGGTACGGTAACCGCGGCAAGACCCCGCATGAACGTGTCTCCGGAAATGATTCGGCGCCGCGCGACTATCATCACGGCTCGCTTCCTCAAGCGCTGCTGGAAGCCGCGGAGACGGTGTTGCAACGCGATGGACTCGCCGGCCTGAGTCTGCGGGCGATCGCGCGTGAGGCGGGTGTGTCGCATACGGCGCCACAGCATCACTTCGGCGACATGAAAGGCGTATTGAGCGAACTCGCGGCCCTCGGGAACGTCCGTCTGGTCGCGAGCATGGCGGACCATGCCGCTGCCGCGCCGTCCAGGCGCACACGTCAAAAGGCGATCGGGCGCGGGTACGTCGCATTCGCGGTCGGGAATCCGGATCTTTTCCGTTTGATGGGCCGCCATGAGTTGCTTGACGCACAGCGGCCCTCGCTGATGAATGCGCGGCGCGCGGCGATACGTGGCCTGGCCGGCGTATTCGATTTCGATCAGACGGAAAAGGATGAGATCGATGAGGGTACTGGCATGTTCGGCGCTGTGACCGCGGCGCAGCTGGTCAAGATGACAGGGGCCTGGGCCAGCGTTCACGGACTGGCGTCGCTGCTGATTGATAACCGGTTGAACGGTCTGATCGCGCTGTCCGATGAGTTTCGCAGCGCGGAAGACCTGGTCGATGCGGTTTTCGATCAACTCTGAGAAGCTGTGGCCGACGCGGCATGCGGACAGTGATCGGCGCGATCGAGCG
>JBPBQT010000540.1:0-3911 GCA_050955065.1 Janthinobacterium lividum
CATGCAATTGGTCACGCACCAGACCAGCGAAGCGGGCCAGAAGGTCAGCCGCCTGTTGATCGAGGAAGGCGCCGACATCAAGAAGGAACTGTATATCGGCCTCGTCGTCGACCGGGTCACGCAGCGTGTGGTCGTCATGGCGTCGAGCGAAGGCGGGATGGAAATCGAGGAAGTCTCGGAAAAGACGCCGGAACTGATCCACAAGGTCGCCGTCGACCCGGTCGTCGGCCTGACCGATGCGGACGCCGACGATCTGTCGAAGAAGATCGGCATTCCCGAAGGCTCGATTGCGCAGGCGCGCACGATCCTCAAGGGTCTGTACCAGGCGTTCTGGCAGACCGACGCGTCGCTGGCGGAAATCAACCCGCTCGTGATCACCGGCAGTGGCGACGTGATCGCGCTCGACGCGAAGTTCAATTTCGATTCGAACGCGCTGTTCCGTCATCCGGAAATCGTCGAATACCGCGATCTGGCCGAAGAGGACGCCGCGGAAATCGAGGCATCGAAGTTCGATCTCGCCTACATCTCGCTCGACGGCAATATCGGCTGTCTGGTGAACGGCGCCGGTCTCGCGATGGCGACGATGGACACGATCAAGCTGTTCGGCGGCGAGCCGGCGAACTTCCTCGACGTGGGCGGCGGCGCGACGACGGAGAAGGTTACCGAAGCGTTCAAGATCATGTTGAAGAATCCGGAACTGCAGGCGATTCTGGTCAACATCTTCGGCGGCATCATGCGGTGCGACGTGATCGCCGAAGGCGTGATCGCGGCGTCGAAGGCGGTTTCCCTGAAGGTGCCGCTGGTTGTGCGGATGAAGGGCACGAACGAGGAACTCGGCAAGAAGCTGCTGGCCGAATCGGGTCTGCCGATCATCGCCGCGGACAGCATGGAAGAAGCGGCCCAGAAGGTCGTGGACGCCGCCAAGGGCAGCAAGTAACCGGTGCCGCGACCGGGTCGCGAGCGTCCCCGCAGGTCAGTCGCTGCGACTGACCGCGCGCGAGCGCCCGTCAGCGCGCATCACCGCCCCCAGGCGCCGGATCGAAAAACGTTGCCGCCACCCTGTACCCCGGCATGCGCCGCGCGAAGCGCGCGCATCGGGAGCAGCGTGCATACACAGACAGAGGTCAAGCATGTCGATTCTGATCAACAAAGATACGAAAGTCATCACCCAGGGCATCACCGGAAAAACCGGTCAGTTCCATACGCGCACCTGCCGCGAGTACGCGAACGGCCGTGAGGCCTACGTCGCCGGCGTCAATCCGAAGCGCGCGGGCGAGGACTTCGAAGGCATTCCGATTTTCGGCAATGTCCGCGAAGCCAAGGAACAGACCGGCGCGACGGTGTCGGTCATCTACGTGCCGCCCGCGGGCGCTGCGGCCGCGATCTGGGAGGCCGTCGAAGCCGATCTGGATCTGGCGATCTGCATCACCGAAGGCATTCCGGTACGCGACATGATGGAAGTGCGCGACCGCATGCGCCGCGAGAACCGCAAGACGCTGCTGCTCGGACCGAATTGCCCGGGCGTCATCACGCCGGACGAGTTGAAGATCGGCATCATGCCGGGGCACATCCACCGCAAGGGCCGCATCGGCGTCGTGTCGCGCTCGGGCACGCTGACGTACGAGGCGGTCGGTCAATTGACGGCGCTGGGCCTGGGTCAGTCGTCGGCGGTCGGTATCGGTGGCGATCCGGTCAACGGCCTCAAGCACATCGACGTGCTGCGCCTGTTCAACGACGATCCCGACACCGATGCGGTGGTCATGATCGGCGAGATCGGCGGTTCGGACGAAGAGGAAGCGGCGGAGTGGGCAAAGGCCAACATGCGCAAGCCGATCGTCGGTTTCATCGCCGGCGTGACTGCGCCTCCCGGAAAGCGCATGGGCCATGCCGGCGCGATCATCTCCGGCGGCAAGGGAACGGCCGACGAGAAGCTCGCGGTGATGGAAGCCAGCGGCATCAAGGTCACGCGCAATCCGTCGGAAATGGGCCGTTTGCTCAAGTCCGTACTGTAAGCTGCAGGGTCTGGACGGAATAGGTTGGGAAGGGCAGCGACGCAGCCGGAGTTGACGGCCGGCCATGCTGCCGGTGTTGCCATATCGGAGCGGGCGTCGGCCTTCTGTTAAGATATTGAAACTATTCCGTAAGGCAAGGTGGTAGAAGAGAGCGCCTGCGATGCGCTCTCTTTTTTTTTGAGAAACTGGACGTCTCCGCGCGGGGTGCGAAGTCCCGTTCCGCTTGCTTCGCCGCCGCCGCCGCGCCATTGCCTAATCCCTGACCGACTCTATGCTAGAACTTCTGATGAGCATCCACTGGGGTGCCGTGCTTCAGATCGTCATCATCGACATTCTCCTCGGTGGCGACAATGCCGTGGTGATCGCGCTCGCCTGCCGCAATCTTCCCAAGCAGCAGCGCTTGCGCGGCGTATTGTGGGGCACTGCGGGGGCGATCATCCTGCGGCTCGTGCTGGTGTCGTTCGCGGTCTTCCTTCTCGAAATTCCGTTCATCAAGCTGGCCGGCGGCCTGCTGCTGTTCTGGATCGGCGTGCGTCTGATATTGCCCGAGCCGGAGGGGCACGAAAACATTCCCGCGTCCGATCGCCTGTGGTCCGCGGTCAAGACGATCATCGTGGCCGATCTGGTGATGAGCCTCGACAATGTCATCGCGATCGCCGGAGCGGCACAGGCCGCGGATGAGGCGCATCGCATCGCGCTGGTGGCCTTTGGGCTGGTTCTCAGCATCCCGCTGATCATCTGGGGTAGCCAGCTCGTGCTGAAGGCGATCGATCGCTTCCCGTTCATCGTGATTGCAGGTGCCGGATTGCTCGGCTGGATCGGCGGAGGATTGATCATCAACGATCCGGTCACCGACGGCTATCCGGTACTCGACACCGCGCTGGCGCAGTACGGCGCGCACAGCGTCGGCGCCGCATTCGTCATCGCGCTCGGCTTTTTATTGAGACGGCGCCGTCCACGGCTTGCCTGAGCCTGGTCTGGGCCATGCGCGCGTATTCGCACGCGCGCATGTGAGGCGACGGCTTGCACAACGACCGCACTCTCCATCCGGCTGACTGTCGTCCGCGCCACCGGCCTTCTAAGCTGACGCTTCGGACGTGTTCGTACCGGACGCGCGCACAGGGGAGCGGCGATGTCGTCGATTTCGCGTCGTAGGGGTTTTACGTTGATCGAACTGATGATCGTTCTCGCGATCATTGCACTGACGGCGGCGTACGCGGTGCCGGCCTATCAGGATTACGTGGTGCGCAGCAGGGTCGGCGAAGGCTTGTCGCTGGCGAGTATCGCGCGTCTGAGCGTGGCGGAGAATGCCGCAGCGGGCATGCGATTCGATGCAGGCTACGCGTCGCCGCCCGCGACGGCGAATGTCCTGGCCGTAGGGGTCGAACCGGGCAATGGGCAGATCACGATCCGCTATACCGAGCGCATTTCGCCCGAGGGTTCGAATACCCTCGTATTGCTGCCGTCCGCTGCGGGCGCTGCCGGGGAGCGGCTGGCGCTGGCGGCCGGCACGCCTCCCGCCGGCGCGATCGTCTGGGAATGCTTTGCCGCGGAGAAGACCGCGTCGGTGAGCGGCGGGCCCGCGCCGGCTACGGCTGCGACGCTTCCCGGGCGGCTGACGGCGGCGGGCTGCCGGGGATGAGCACACCAGGAAGGAGTGCATCGCAAAGGCACGCCGTAAAGCGTGCCGTAAACGACGATGGCCACCTTGTTCAGGTGGCCATCGTGAGAGCCGAAGCCCCGGTACTTACCTGCGCAGCGGACCGTTTTACCGATCCACCATCTCGTGCCTTACAGCGGCGAGATGTTGGCTGCTTGCAGGCCCTTCGGGCCGTGCTTGGTTTCGTACGTCACTTTCTGGTTTTCGGCGAGGGTCTTGAAACCTTCCGTGCGGATTTC
>JBPBQT010000541.1:0-3407 GCA_050955065.1 Janthinobacterium lividum
GGAACGCGCGCGCTCGCCGGTGAAGTCGCTCTCGGGCGGCGAACGCAACCGGCTGCTGCTCGCGCGCCTGTTCGCGCGGCCGTCGAACGTGCTGGTGCTCGACGAGCCGACCAACGATCTCGACATTCCGACGCTGGAGCTGCTTGAGGAGTTGCTGACCGATTACGCGGGCACCGTCCTGCTGGTGAGCCACGACCGCATCTTCCTCGACAATGTCGTGACCTCGGTGATCGCCTTCGAGGGCAACGGTCTCTGGCGCGAATACGTCGGGGGCTTTACCGACTGGCGCACCCAGTCGGCGCGCTCGGCGCAGCTGGCCGGCAGCGAGCAGCCCGCGGCGCCGGCGCCGAAGGCCGCGTCCGCCGCCACGGCTGCGGCAAGTGCCGCGGCGACACCGGTGGCGCGTCCGGTCAAGCTGTCCTTCAAGGAACAACGCGAACTGGAGACGCTGCCCACGGAGATCGCCGAACTCGAAACCGAGCAGAAGCATCTGTCCGAGCGTATCGAGGAAGGCAGCGTCTTCGTCAAGGATCCGGCCGAGGGCACGCGCCTGACCGATCGCTTCGCCGAGATCGACGACGCGCTGTTCGCGGCGCTGGAACGCTGGGAAACGCTGGAAGCGAAGTCGCGCGGCCTGAAGCTCTGAGGGCGAGCCCTGAGGTGAGACCTGAGGGAACGTCTTGCCGCGAACGCCTGTCAAAGTGAACGGCTTGCGGCCGTGCTGCGATGGCGCGCTGCGCTGCGCCGCGCGTGCGAACACTGCGTCGCACGCGCGGCGCGACAGGCCGCAGGGAAAGTGCCGAGACAGTAGAATACCTGCGGCCCGCGGCGCATCATGGCGGCACCCGGCCCCGCGACTGCGACGCGTCGGCCGGTGAGGTTCCCGGCAGGCGCGGTCCCTCCGCATCGCGGACGAGGAGCCGGACAGGCGCTGCATGCCGTGCATGCGGTTCGTCCGGCCCTTCGTCCGGCGATGCCCCGAATTGAAAACCCTGTTCGCCGGTCGGTCGTACCGGCGGCAGCTGATCCCGACTCATGTCCAAAAAATCCCCGAATCCTGCATATAGCGAAGCCTCGATCAAGGTCCTGAAGGGCCTGGAGCCCGTTAAGCAACGCCCGGGTATGTACACCCGCACCGAGAACCCGCTGCATATCATCCAGGAGGTGATCGACAACGCCTCCGACGAAGCCCTCGGCGGCAATGGCCACCGCATCGCCGTGACGCTGCACGCGAACGGCGCGGTCAGCGTCGAGGACGACGGCCGCGGCATCCCGTTCGGCATCCACCCGGAAGAAGGCGTCAGCGTCATCGAGATCGTCTTCACCCGGCTGCACGCGGGCGGCAAGTTCGACAAGGCCGCCGGTGGCGCCTACACCTTCTCGGGCGGCCTGCACGGCGTCGGCGTGTCGGTGACGAACGCGCTGTCGACGCAGCTGGACGTCACCGTCTGGCGTGACGGCAAGGTGGCCGACATCGGTTTCGAACACGGCGCGGTGACGCGCGAGCTCACGGTGCGCCCGGCCGCGCGTGGCGAGAAGCGCTCCGGCACGCGCGTCACGGCGTCGCCCGATCCGCGGTATTTCGACTCACCCGGCCTGCCACAGGCGGAGTTGCAACGGCTGCTGCGCTCGAAGGCGGTGCTGCTGGCCGGCGTTGAGGTCGAACTGCTGATCGAGAAGACCGGCGAACGCCTGACCTGGCAATACGAGGACGGCCTGCGCGGCTATCTGCTCGAAGGCCTGCAGGGCACCGAGCCGCTGGTGCCGCTGTTCGAAGGCGAGCGTTTCGCCGAACCGTCGCGCAGCGGCGAGGAAAGCTTCGCGCCGGGCGAGGGCGCCGCGTGGGTGCTTGCCTGGACCGAGGAGGGTTCATTGTTGCGCGAGTCCTATGTGAACCTGATTCCCACGCCGGCCGGCGGCACGCACGAGTCGGGGCTGCGCGACGGGCTCTTCCAGGCGGTGCGCAGCTTCATCGAGATGCACAGCCTGCTGCCCAAGGGGGTGAAGCTGCTCGCCGACGATGTGTTCTCGCGTGTGTCCTACGTGCTGTCGGCGAAGGTGCTCGATCCGCAGTTCCAGGGGCAGATCAAGGAACGGCTGAACAGCCGCGACGCGGTCAAGCTGGTGTCGGCCTTCACGCGTCCGGCGCTCGAATTGTGGCTGAACCAGCATGTCGACTACGGCCGCAAGCTGGCCGACCTGGTGATCAAGCAGGCGCAGGCGCGCACGCGCGCCGGGCAGAAGATCGAGAAGCGCAAGAGCTCGGGCGTGGCGGTGCTGCCCGGCAAGCTGACCGATTGCGAATCGACCGACATCGCGCGCAACGAACTGTTCCTTGTCGAGGGCGACTCGGCGGGCGGTTCCGCGAAGATGGGGCGCGACAAGGAATTCCAGGCCATCCTGCCGCTGCGCGGCAAGGTGCTGAACACCTGGGAAACCGAGCGCGACCGGCTCTTCGGCAACAACGAGGTGCACGACATCGCGGTCGCGATCGGCGTCGATCCGCACGGGCCGAACGATACGGTCGATCTCTCGGGCCTGCGCTACGGCAAGATCTGCATCCTGTCGGACGCCGACGTCGACGGCTCGCACATCCAGGTGTTGCTGCTGACGCTGTTCTTCCGGCATTTCCCGCAGCTGATCGACCGCCTGAACGTGTACATTGCGCGCCCGCCGCTGTTTCGCGTCGACGCGCCGGCGCGCGGCAAGCGCCCCGCGCAGAAGATCTACGCGCTCGACCAGAGCGAGCTCGAGGCGATCCTCGACAAGCTGCGCAAGGACGGTACGCGCGAGACGCAATGGAGCATCAGCCGTTTCAAGGGGCTGGGCGAGATGAGCGCCGAACAATTGTGGGATACGACGATGAACCCCGACACGCGCCGGCTCGCGCCGGTGGCGCTCGGCGACTTCGATTTCGCGCGAACGGTCGAGATGATGACGATGCTGATGGGCAAGGGCGAAGCCGCGGCGCGCCGCCATTGGCTGGAAGAAAAGGGCAACGAGGTCGAGGCCGATATCTGATATGGAAGACACCACTATGGCAACCACCACGTCGCCCGACGGCGAATTGCTGACGCTGGGCGTCTACGCCGAACGGGCCTACCTGGACTACGCGGTCTCGGTGGTCAAGGGGCGCGCGCTGCCGGACGTCTGCGACGGCCAGAAGCCGGTGCAGCGCCGCATCCTGTATTCAATGAGTGAGATGGGTCTCGCCTCGGACGCGAAGCCGGTGAAATCCGCGCGCGTCGTCGGCGACGTGCTCGGCAAGTTCCACCCGCATGGCGACCAGTCGGCGTACGACGCGCTGGTGCGGCTCGCGCAAAGCTTCTCGATGCGCTATCCGCTGATCGACGGCCAGGGCAATTTCGGCTCGCGCGACGGCGACGGCGCGGCGGCGATGCGCTACA
>JBPBQT010000542.1:0-3258 GCA_050955065.1 Janthinobacterium lividum
TCGGAATCTACGGCGGCAATTATGTCATGATCACCTGGCTGCCGGCGTATCTCAAATTGGTCCTGAACCTGTCGATCACCAGCATCGGCGGCTATCTGGCGATCAATATCCTCGGATCGTTCGCCGGCGCGTTCCTGAACGGGTGGCTGGCCGACGGCATCGGCCGCAGGAAAACCTTCGTGACGATCGCGTGCTGTCAGGCGATCGCCGTCGCGATCTACACGATGGCGCCCATCAATCTCACCGCGACACTGATTCTGGGTTTCGTTCTGGGAACCCTGCAATCCGGCACTGCCGCCGGCACCGGCGCGTATCTGGCGGAACTCTTCCCCACCCGTATCCGCGGCTCGGCCCAGGGACTGTGCGGCAATGCCGGCCGGGCGATCGGCGCGGTCATGCCGACCGTCGTCGGGTTGATCAGCGTGCGCCTGCATCTGGGCCTCGCGATGGGCTTATGCGCGGTGGCGTCCTATCTGATCGTCGTTGTCGCCGCGTTGCTGCTGCCGGAAACGCGCGGCCGGGATCTGTCGGGCGACGGCGCCCTGGCGCACTGATCCAATGTTACTTTTGCCGACCTGACGGAATTTCTATGATCATCGATATCCATGGGCATTACACGACCGCGCCCAACGCGCTGGAAACCTGGCGCGAGCGTCAGATCGCGGCGCTCGCGCATGGCGGCGGCGGGCCCGCGAAGAACGACCTGCGGATTTCGGATGACGAGATCATCCAGACCATCGAAAGCAATCAACTCCTGAAAATGCGGGAGCGCGGCATCGATCTGACGATATTCTCGCCGCGCGCGAGCTTCATGGCGCACCACATCGGCAACGCGCAGACCAGCGCGGACTGGGCCTTCGTCTGCAACGCGCTGTGTCACCGGGTCGCCGCGCTGTTCCCGCAGCATTTCGCCGGCGCCGCGATGCTGCCCCAGTCGCCTGGTGTCGATACGCGCCATTGCGCCGACGAAATCGACCGGTGCGTGACGGAATATGGCTTTGTCGCGATCAATCTCAATCCGGATCCGTCGGGCGGGCATTGGACGTCTCCGCCGCTGTCGGACCGCTACTGGTATCCGATCTACGAGAAGATGGTCGAGCACGACGTTCCGGCGATGATTCATGTGAGCACCAGCTGCAACGCCTGTTTCCACACCACGGGCGCGCACTATCTGAACGCCGATACCACCGCGTTCATGCAGTGCCTGACGTCCAACCTGTTCGATGATTTTCCGACGCTGCGTTTCATCATTCCGCACGGGGGCGGTGCCGTGCCGTATCACTGGGGACGCTTCCGCGGACTGGCACAGGCGATGGACATACCGGATATCAATGCGAAGTTGTTGCGCAACATTTTCTTCGATACCTGCGTCTACCATCAGCCCGGCATCGATCTGCTGACGAACGTCATTCCGGTCGAAAACGTCTTGTTCGCCTCGGAAATGATCGGCGCCGTGCGCGGCGTCGATCCCACGACCGGGTACGCGTTCGACGACACGCGCCGCTATATCGACGCATCGTCGCTGAGCCTGCCCGAGCGTCGGCAAGTATTCGAAGGCAATGCGCGCCGCGTCTATCCCCGACTCGATACCTTATTGCGGCAACAAGGCCGCTGACGAGAGAGAAAATGAACGTCAAAACGAATACCCTGGGCGTGGTGGTACGGCATATCGCGCGCCCCGACCCCGCGCTGGTGCAACGTGTCGGCGCATTCAGCGTGGCGACGCTTCACGAAGCGATGGGGCGTACGGGATTGATGCGTCCGTACATCCGGCCCGCGTACCCGGGCGCGCGCCTGTACGGCAGCGTGCTGACCGTGCTCGCGCAGCCCGGCGACAATCTGATGCTCCATGTCGCCGCGGAGCAGATCCAGGAAGGCGATATCGTCGTCATCGCGTGCACCAGCGACAACACGGACGGCCTGTTCGGCGAACTGCTGGCGACATCGTACCGGGCGCGCGGGGCGAAGGGCCTGATCACCGACGCGGGCGTGCGCGACACGGAGGCGCTGGCGGAGATGGATTTCCCGGTGTTTTCGCGAGCGATCAGCGCAAAGGGCGCGGTCAAGGCCGCGCTGGGTTCGGTGAACGTGCCGGTCGTGATCGCCGGACTCAACGTGGCGCCGGGCGACATCGTGGTCGCCGACGCGGACGGCGTGGTCGTGGTGCCGCGCGAGTCCGCGGAACAGACGGTGGCGGCGGCCCGGAAACGGGAGGACGGCGAAGCGCAGAAGCGCGCCCGCTTCGCCGCGGGCGAGCTCGGACTCGATATGTACGACATGCGGCCGATGCTCGAGAAACTGGGTATGAAGTACCTGGATTGACGGGTGGCCGGCCTCGTGGCGGCGTTGCCGCGCGCGCCAGTATGGTGGCTGGCAGGTGAACAACATATGCCGACATCCATGTTGTCGCACATATTGAAAATGACCGGTCGGTAACTTATGTTGACTTTCTTCGGCAGACGACAAATAATTACCGAAAGGTAACTTTAAGGTCGAGCGATGCCAGATAACGGCCATGAATTACCGATCGGTAATGCATCTCCCCAGGAAGTGATCGTTGCATCATCCACTGTTCTGGGCCGGGCAATTCGGGAGCAGCGCAGGCACCTTGGGCTTAAACAAATCGATCTGGCGGGCCTCGGGGGGACGGGCAATCGCTTCATCGTGGATCTGGAAAACGGCAAGCCCACGGTCCAACTGCAGAAGGCGCTGGATATCCTCGCCCTGCTGGGTTTGGAAGTCGTTGTACGGCCCAGGACGATGGAGATGCCCTAATGGCGCGCCCCATTCGACTGAACGTGTTCCTCGGCGATGAATGCGTCGGTCATATCGACGATCTGGTCCCGCCCGCTTTTCGGTATGCGCCCGCGTGGCTCGCGCGCAATCAGCCGTTGGCTCTTGCCGCGATTCCCCTGTCGTCCGAGCCGCAGCAGGGCGACGCAGTACAGGCTTTTTTCGAGAATCTGTTGCCGGAAGGGGAATTACGCGACTATGTCGCGGATCGTAAAAAAGCCTCGACGCTGTTTTCACTCTTGTTGGAAACCGCTGGCGACACTGCTGGCGCTTTTGTGATCGTACCGGACGGGCAGGATCTCGAGGCAGCGCGGTACGAACCCAGTTCCTGGAGCGAAGTGGCGGCTCGACTGGGCAGGACAACGGCCGCGGCCATCGATCTTAATGGCACAGGTGCGCGTATCTCCCTTGCCGGTGCGCAGGACAAGGCAAGCATCGCTCTCTTTGACGGAATACCCTGCCTGC
>JBPBQT010000543.1:0-3210 GCA_050955065.1 Janthinobacterium lividum
CGCGGCCTCCATCCCGCCATCCAGAAAATCCCAAAAGTGCAGAACAAATGGCTTCCCGAAGTATTCGATCAGAAATCGCAGTCTTGATGAAAAACGGTGCCGTCCGGGTGCGGCGTAGATCGCGCCTACCCGTTCCCTGTACGGGGCGAGTTTGTCTCTGACATGCTCGGGTTTGAGCCTGTTTCCTTCCCACCAGCTGAGGTTGTTTTCATTGAGGAGCGCCTCTACGGCGGCGCCGGAGCTATTACGGACATCGGATTCGGGAAGGTGCGCTTCCAGCCGTATGGATCGGGCTTCGTTGCCAATCGAATCTTCCGACGCCCAATGAAAATGCAACCAGTCATGGAATGCGCTGGTAAAAATTTTCGTCTGAACGCTCGATCCGTTGGTCTGCATCAGGCACTGGGCGGTCAGGAACAGCGGCACTTTTCCGGTGCCGCCGTTTTTCATCATGGCGTACGTGAGCCCATGGGGCGTTGCCAGTGCAGCTGTCGTGGCGCCTAGTATTTTGCGACGTATTCGATTCATGGAAATGTTTGCTCGGACGGGAATCCACCCCTGGCCTTTCAAGCGTACCGCGCGGCCGGTTCGAATGATGGAATCCAGCGCAGGGCTGGATCATGAACCGCACGTCAAGCAGGTCAGGCCGCTTCCCGCGGAAAAGCCCGAGCCGCCGCTCGCCCTCGGGTTGGCGAAACTGACCCGGTTGCGGGCCATGCGGGTGCCGCGCGACGTGGCGAACACGCGTTTCCGGGATGTTTCGGTACTGTTGAGCGATGGCCGCACCGCAGAGCGGCCGCCTGTGCCCGTAGGGTTCGACCGCGTCATCGTGGCCGACTTCGAAAGCCACCGCATCGCGTTGAACCGGTGCGCCGAAATCGCGACGCGGTGGGGCGCGGAGTGGGACTCGGTTCGTATCGAAGTCGATGCGTCACCGACTGATCTCAATCAATGTCACTGCTCGATCTGCAGAAGATACGGCGTGCTGTGGGCCTATTACGACCGCGAGCAGGTGCGCCTGCTGTCCGATGCGCAAGCCACCCGGTTCTATTGCTGGGGCGACCGGGATATCGAATTCCATCGCTGCCGCGCGTGCGGTTGCGTGACTCATTGGACGGACACGGATGGGAACACGTCCCGCATGGCGATCAACGCGCGACTGTTCGATCCCAAAGTTATCGCCGGTGTGCCGATCCGGCAATCCAACGAACCGTCTTCCTGAAATCAGATGTTCCAGTGCCTGGATTCATCCATCAGCGATGCCCGCATCTGATCGACGTTTGCAAGCAGGTTCAGGGTCAGTAGAACGTAGCCATCCATATGCGCCGGATTCCGGCGTGCCGCGGCATCCGGAATGGCGATGTCGCGCGGCTTTAAATGCGCCAGCGAACCCCTTTTCAGTGCACGCGACGCGCCAAGCAGGATGTCCCGGATGCCGCGCATCTGCGGCGCCATGCCGGTGGCGACGAAATCGATGCCCGCGGGGTCGCCCGCATTCGGGCGCAGTGACGGGAGCAGCTCCAGCGCACTCACGATGATGCGCAGGTTGTGCTGGATTGCCTCCATTTTTTTTGCCGGCACATCCACTTCCTTGATGACGGACGGAATGAGGGAACGCAGTTCGATCAGGAGGGCGCGCTGCTTCGCCATTGCGAGGGTATGGGTCTCGAACGAGAAATCGTCCGGGCTGATCACGCGGGCATGGATCGTCGCGCAGCCGCGCAGCGCTTCCGCGAGTTTGTAGCGCCACGAGTAGGTTGCGTAAAGCGGCAACGCGAAAGAGAACAGCAACGCGATCGCAATGCCGATCAGGACGTTGATCGTCCGCCACACGCCGTCGATGAAGGCGTTGTCGCCGTGTCCCGCGACGATGACGACGGTGATCGCCGAGAGCAGCGCGATGTAACCGCCTTTGCCGATCGCATGATAGGCGCTGACGCCACACGCGACGCAGATGAGCATCCAGCTCAGCACCGGCATGCCGAGGACCATTTGCTGCACGATGATGCCCAGCCCGATGACGGCGCCGATCAGCGTGCCGAACGCGCGTTCCGTCGCGCGTCTGCGGATGTTGCCGTGATGCTGCAACCCTGCGATGACGATGAGCAGCGATATCGACGACCATTCCCCGTGGGGAATAGTGAAGATCGTCGTGATCGCGATGGCCAGCAGGACGCCGACGCCCACGCGCGTTCCGTGAATGATCTTCGCGTATCTGAAGCGCCGGTAAGGGTCCGAGAGAAATCGCGGAATGATCCGGAAAACGCGGGGGGCGACGGGGTTTTTTGGCGAAGGCATCAGTGAAACCGGCAGAAATACCATTTATAACCGGTCGCTACGGCAAAAGCGAGGACGGCAAGGGATCACGCTTTCGTGAGCGTCATGCAGCCGATGCCGCGTTTGCAAAGCGGGACGGTCAGATGATGCCGGTCATGTCGGCCCGGCGGTCGGCACGCCCGCGTCGGGCGAAAGGGGCACATCGGTCGGGGCGACGCCGACGCGCAGGCGCGCATCCAGCAGCGCCCGTGTGACCGGATGCGCGGGCGAGCGAAAGACGCGGGCGCAGTCACCCGCTTCGACGATTCGCCCGGCGTCCATGACGAGCACGCGGGCGCAGAGCAGGCGCACCAGATCGAGATCGTGCGAAATGAACAGCAGTGCCATGCCGTGCTCGCGGCGCAACGTATCGATGGTTCGCACGATCTCGGCCTGGGTCGTCATGTCGAGCGATGCGGTGGGTTCGTCCAGGATCAGCAGGCGGGGACGACCGGCCAGCGCGCGGGCGAGGCCGACGCGGGTCGCTTCGCCGCCCGACAACTGATGCGGCCGCCGGTCGAGCAGCGTGAGCGGCAACGCGACCCGGGCGGCAAGTGCGGCGATATCGTCGTCGAGCGACGCGCCGCGGTCCGCGCGCGCGCGGGCCGCCGTGTTCGTCTGCCACGACGCGGCGAGCGCGTCGCGCACCCGGCGCAGCGGGTCGAGGCTGGCGCGCACGTCCTGGAAGAGGAGCTGCAGCGCGCCGCGCCAGCGTGCCGCGGCGGCGCGACGCGGGCCGGTCGTCGCGATCTCGACGCCGTCGAAGACGATGCTGCCCGCATCGACGGCGGCGACCCGGGCCAGCACGTGCGCCAGCGTCGATTTTCCGCATCCCGAGCTGCCCACGATGCCGAGCGCCTCGCCGGGCGCGATGTCGAAACCGATGTCGTCCAG
>JBPBQT010000544.1:0-3195 GCA_050955065.1 Janthinobacterium lividum
GGCACGAACAGCGCGGCGACGCCGATCGCGGCGATTTCCGCGACCGTCATCGCGCCCGCCCGGCAGATCACCACGTCGGCCTGCGCGTAGGCGCTTGCCATGTCGTCGATGAAGGGCACCAGTTCGACGCTGCCCGGACTGCTTTCCAGCCCCGCCGCCGCATAGTTCGCCCGCAGCGCGTCGAGATGCTTCGCGCCCGCCTGATGGACGACATGCGGCCGCCGCGCCGGCGGCAGCGCGGCCAGCGCGCGCGGCACGATCTCGTTCAATGCCGCCGCACCCAGACTGCCGCCCACCACCAGCAGGCGCAACGCGCCGGTGCGCCGCGCATAGCGCTGCGCCGGCGGGGCGACGTCGATCACCGCGTCGCGGATCGGATTGCCGGTCCACTCGGCCTGCGGCAACGCCCCCGGAAACGCGACCAGCACCCGGCTCGCGAACTTCGCCAGCACCCGGTTGGCGAGCCCGGCGACCGAATTCTGCTCATGCAGCACCAGCGCGCGCCGCGCGAGCACGGTCATCAGTCCGGCGGGAAAGGTGATGTAGCCGCCCATTCCCAGCACGACGTCCGGCCGGACCCGGCGCAGCACGCGCACGCTGTCGGCGCAGGCGCGCGCCAGATTGACCGGCAGCATCAGCTTGGTGCGCAGGCCCTTGCCGCGCACGCCGCCGAAGCGCACGAACTCGATCGGAATGCCGTGTTGCACGACCAGTTTCGCCTCCATGCCGGTGGCGCTGCCCAGCCACAGCACGCGCCAGCCCGCGGCCTGCATCCGATGCGCGACCGCGAGCCCCGGGAACACGTGTCCACCGGTGCCGCCGGCCATCACCAGCAGGGTACGGACCGGCTTCGCGGGTGAGGCTGCGCGAGAAACGCTCACGTCTTGCCTCCCCGCATCATCAGACGGTTTTCATAGTCGACCCGCAGCAGCACCGCACAGGCCACGCAGTTGAGCAGGATGCCCGAGCCGCCATAACTGACCAGCGGCAGCGTCAGGCCCTTGGTCGGCAGGATGCCGAGGTTGACGCCCATGTTGATGAACGCCTGCGCGCCCATCCAGAGGCCGATGCCCTTGGCCACCAGCGCCGAGAACGTGCGATCCAGCGCCAGCGCCTGACGGCCGATCTCGAACGAACGGCGCACGAACCAGTAGAACATCAGGATCACGATCATCACGCCGACGAAGCCCAGTTCCTCGCCGATCACCGCGAGAATGAAGTCGGTGTGCGCCTCGGGCAGGTAGTTGAGTTTCTCGACGCTGTTGCCCAGCCCGACGCCGAACCACTCGCCGCGCCCGAAGGCGATCAGCGAATGGGTCAGCTGGTACGCCTTGCCCTGCGCGTACGCCTCGTTCCACGGGTCCAGATACGCGAAGATCCGCTCGCGCCGCCACGGCGATGCCCAGATCAGCAGACTGAAGGTACCGACCGCGGTCAGCACCAGCCCGCCGAACAGCCGGCCGTTGACGCCGCCCAGGAACAGCACGCCCATCGCGATCGCCGCGACCACGAGAAAGGCGCCCATGTCGGGCTCGAGCAGCAGCAACGCGCCGACCGCGCCCACGGCGACGGCCATCGGCAGGAAGCCGCGGCCGAAGCTTTGCATGAACTCCTGCTTGCGCACGGTGTAGTTCGCCACGTAGATCGTCACCGCGAGCTTCATGATCTCCGACGGCTGCATGTTCAGCAGACCGAGCGGAATCCAGCGGCGCGCGCCGTTCACGCCCTTGCCGACGTGCGGAATCAGCACCATGATCAGCATGATCAGCGCGATCACGAACAGCTTCGGTGCGAAGCGGTCCCAGGTCTTCATCGGCACGCGGAACGCCAGCAGGCCGCCGACCGTGCCGACCACGAGCGAGAAGATGTGCCGCAGCAGGAAATGACCCGGGCTGTAGGACGAAT
This sequence comes from Janthinobacterium lividum, assembly GCA_050955065.1. GTDB lineage: Bacteria > Pseudomonadota > Gammaproteobacteria > Burkholderiales > Burkholderiaceae > Robbsia. The sequence goes on from JBPBQT010000544.1 coordinate 1,906, forward strand.
ACTTCGGCGAATCCGGCATCGCGATCGACGCCGAATACACCATCACCAGGCCGAGGCCCAGCAGGCCGATGATCACCCACAGCAGCGGCTGATCGTATTCGAGCACGGTCGAGCGCTTGGGGCGCACGCCGCTCACCGCGCTCGACAGACCGCCGATCTCGCTCGCCGATACCGGGCTGACCGGGCTGTTCAGCATTGCGTCCTTGCGTCCGGGCAACCGCGCCGTCAACCGCTCGATCAGACTCATAGCGTTACTCCCTGCTCGGCCGCGATCTCTGCGACACACTGTCGAAAAACGTCCGCGCGATGCGCGTAATTGCGAAACATGTCGAAGCTCGCGCAGGCGGGCGACAACAGGATGGTGTCGCCCGCCTGCGCGAGCCGCGCGGCGGCCTCGGTCGCGGCTTCCAGCGTCGGCTGTTCATGCAGCGCCACGCCGCACCCGGCCAGCGCCGCGCGCAGCAACGGCGTGTCGCGGCCGATCAGCATCACCGCCTTGCACCAGCGCGCGACGCCGGGCGCGAGCGGCGCGAAATCCTGGCCCTTGCCGTCGCCGCCGGCGATCAGGATCACCGGCGCCGCCAGGCCGTCGAGCGCCGCCGCCGTGGCGCCGACATTGGTCGCCTTGCTGTCGTCGACATAATCGATGCCGCCCAGCGTCGCCAGACATTCGACGCGATGCGGCTCGCCGCGGTATTCCCGCAGCCCGTGCAGCAGCGGCGCGAGCGGCAGGCCGATCGCCCGGCACAGCGCGAGCGCGGCCAGCGCGTTGCTCGCGTTGTGCCGGCCGCGGATGCGCAGCGCATCCGCCGGCATCAGCGGCCGGACCCGACTATCGACCGGCGCCACGGCCCGGCGCGCCCGCCGCCGCACGGGCGCGCCCGCCGTGGCGCCGGCCTCGGACGGGCTCCCGGTCGTCGCGTCGTCCTCGCCGTCGGCGCGCACCGCCTGCGCCAGCCAGGCCAGACCCGCCTCGCGCGCGATGCCGAAATCGCCGGCGTGGACCGGTGCATCGGTACCGAAGGTGATCGGCGCCGCGCGCGTGCCGCCGGATGTCGCCGCCGGAACCGTCGCACCGCGGGGAGAACGCGCATCCGCGACCGCACCGTCCAGCCCCGCCCTTGCCAGCCAGGTGCGGATGTACGGATCGTTCCGCGCGCTGTCCCGATTCAGCACCACGCGCGTCGCCGGTCCGAAAACGCGCAGCTTCGCCGCCGCGTACGCGTCGAAACTGCCGTGCCAGTCGAGGTGGTCCTGCGTGATGTTCAGCACCACCGCGACGTCCGGCGA
>JBPBQT010000545.1:0-3157 GCA_050955065.1 Janthinobacterium lividum
GATGACGTTCGGGCGCGCGCGGCAGGTCGATAAGCCCGGCGGCGCGACGGCGTTCCGGGCGGGTAGGGAGAAGAAGTAGATGTGCGGCATCGTTGGCGTAATCGGCGCGGAACCGGCGGCTCCCCTTCTGCTGGAGGCGCTGCGGCGGCTGGAATATCGCGGTTACGACAGCGCGGGGATCGCCACGCTGGTCGAGGGCGGGATCGAGCGTCGTCGGGCGCCGGGGAAGCTGGGCAACCTGGCTGCCGAGTTGGCGCTGCATCCACTGCCGGGCCAGACGGGGATCGGGCATACGCGCTGGGCGACGCATGGCGCGCCGACGCAGCGGAATGCACACCCGCACGGCACGCCGCGGGTGAGCGTGGTGCATAACGGTATCATCGAGAACCATGCCGAATTGCGAGCGGAACTCGAGGCTGCCGGGCAGTCTTTCCAGACGGAAACCGACACCGAAACAGTTGCGCAACTGATCGACCTCAACCTCGGACTCGGGATGGAGCCGATCGAGGCGGCACGGGCGGCGTTCGAGCGACTGGAGGGAGCTTACGCCGTGGCGTTGATCTTCGCCGGTCATCCGGAGCTGATGATCGGCGCGCAGCACGGCGCGCCGTTGGCGGTCGGGTTCGGTGAAAGCGCGATGTATCTCGGCAGCGATAGCCTGGCGCTGGCGCCGATGACGCGGCGGATCGCCTATCTACACGATGGTGATTGGGCCGTGATCTCGCGCGACGATGCCGCGATCTTCGGACCAGGTGGTGGCAAGGTGAACCGGCCGATCAAGGTGACGGTGCAGACCGGCGCTGTGGTGGGCAAAGACGGCTACCGCCATTTCATGGAGAAAGAGCTTCACGAGCATCCGGCCGCGATCGGCCAGACACTCGCGCGCATGCTGGATCCGGCGGCCCGAGTCGTGACGTTGCCGGAGATGCCGTTCGACTGGAAGGTCATCCCGCGGCTGACGATCGCCGGATGTGGCAGCACGTATTACGCCGGACTGGCGGGACGGCACTGGATGGAGGAGTTGGCGCGGTTGCCGTCCGACATCGATATTGCCAGTGAATTCCGTTACCGCACGCCGCCGATGACCGTTGGTGGCGTCGGTTTGTTGGTCAGCCAGAGTGGCGAGACGGCGGACACCTTGGCGGCGCTGCGCTTCATGCAGCAGGCGGGACAGCATATCGTCTCGGTGCTCAACGTCCCGGAAAGCAGCATGGCGCGTGAAAGCGACGTGGTGTTGGAGACGGTGGCAGGACCGGAGATCGGCGTTGCCAGCACGAAAGCGTTCACGGCGCAGCTGACGGTTCTGGCGTGCCTGGCGATCGGTGCCGGGCGGGCGCGCGGCACGATCGATGCAGCGACGGAAGCTCGACTGGTGGCGGCGTTGCTCGAACTGCCGAGCCGGGCGGCTGAAGTGTTGGCCAAGGAGGATGCCATTCGCAAGATGGCGGAGCGGATGAGCGAAGCGCAGGACGTCTTGTGCCTGGGGCGCGGCACCCAGCATGCCATTGCGCTCGAGGCGGCATTGAAGCTCAAGGAGATCTGCTACATTCATGCCGAGGGCTATGCTGCCGGCGAAATGAAGCATGGGCCGATCGCACTGATCGACCGTCAAGTTCCGATCCTGTCGCTGTTGCCGTCCGGACCGCTGTTCGAGAAGACGGCCAGCAACGTCCAGGAGGCTGGCGCACGAGGTGGTCAGATCGTGATCATGTCCGATGCGGCAGGATGCGCGAAGATGAAGGGGATCGCAGCGGAAATGTTGGAGCTACCGACGGTTGATCCGTTCGTGGCGCCGATCTTGTATGCGATCGCGGTGCAGATGCTGGCCTATCACACCGCATTGCTGCGCGGCACCGACGTTGATCAGCCGCGCAACCTGGCCAAAAGCGTTACCGTCGAATAGAGAGGCCGGTGCTGACTACCAGTCGCCTTCGGTAAGTGGCTGAGTTTTCGGCGCCGTTTCCTACCGGCTAAATTTCGGCACATCGACCTATTCTCGCCGGCATGACAAAACCTCCCAACCGGCCGGGCCGGTTGTATCGAGGCTGCGCTAGGCAGCAGCACATGGAGGATAGACGGCATGTCTGAGACACAGGCGGCACCGAAGGCCAAGAAGGGTGTGGCACTGGCCGGTATCACGGCAGGGAACACGGCACTGTGCACAGTCGGTCACACCGGCAATGACTTGCACTACCGTGGTTACGACATTCTCGACATCGCCGAGCAGTGCGAGTTCGAAGAGATCGCACATCTCCTCGTGCATGGGGCGTTGCCCAATCCGGCGCAGCTTGCCGCGTACAAAGCCAAGCTGCGGAGCCTTCGCGGATTACCGCGCGCCGTCCGCGAGATATTGGAAGCGCTTCCGGCGGCGACACATCCAATGGACGTGATGCGCACCGGGATTTCGGCGATGGGCTGCGTTCTACCGGAGAAAGAAGATCACAGTGCGGCAGGCGCGCGCGACATCGCGGATCGACTCATGGCTAGCGGTGCGTCGATGCTGCTGTATTGGTTTCATTGGTCGCAGAACGGGCGTCGTATCGAGGTCGAGACCTCGGACGACAGTATCGGCGGGCATTTCCTTCACCTGTTGCACGGCAAGCCGCCATCAGCCGAGTGGGAGCGGGCGATGCACACGAGCTTGGTGCTGTATGCGGAGCACGAGTTCAACGCGAGCACGTTCGCGGCGCGCGTGGTCGCTGGAACGGGTGCAGACATGTATTCGGCGATCGTCGGTGGAATCGGCGCCCTACGTGGGCCGAAACATGGTGGCGCCAACGAAGTCGCGCTCGATATCCAACAGCGTTACGCGAGCGTCGACGAGGCTGAGGCAGACATCCGGCGCCGGGTCGCGGCCAAGGAGGTGATCATCGGGTTCGGTCACGCGGTTTATACCGTTTCGGACCCGCGCAATGTGGTGATCAAGCGCGTGGCTAAGGCGTTGTCCACGCAGAACGGCAGCATGCTCGGCTACGAAGTGGCAGACCGCATCGAAGCCACGATGTGGGAATTGAAGCGTATGTTCGCCAACCTGGATTGGTTCAGCGCCGTCGCCTACAGCCAAATGCGCATCCCGACGGCCATGTTCACGCCGATTTTCGTGATCGCGCGGACCAGCGGCTGGAGTGCGCACGTCATGGAACAACGCGTCGACAAC
>JBPBQT010000546.1:0-3006 GCA_050955065.1 Janthinobacterium lividum
GCAGCCTGTCGCCTTTACCCCGGTACCGGTCTCCCTGCCCCCAGGCGTCGACGTCGCGCAGGGCGGGGCACATGTGCCCGTTGCCATCCGCGCGCCGGATCTGTGCGGCCGTTTCTCCGGGCGGGTGATCCGTGGCGTGAACGCGCGCGCAAAGACCCCTGAATGGATGGTGCGTCGCCTCGAGCGCTCGGGACAACGCAGCCTCTCGGCGCTGGTCGACATCTCGAACTACGTGATGCTCGAACTCGGGCGGCCCTCGCACGTCTTCGATCTCGACAAGCTGCATGGCGGCATCGACGTACGCTGGGGCAAAGCGGGCGAGCAACTCACGCTGCTCAACGGCACGACGATCGACATCGACGCGCAGGTCGGCGTGCTCGCCGACGCGACCGGCATCGAGAGCCTCGCCGGCATCATGGGCGGCGCCAGCACGGCGGTCAGTCTCGACACCACCAACATCTATGTCGAAGCCGCGTTCTGGTGGCCGGACAGCATCCGCGGCCGCGCGCGCCGCTACAACTTCTCGACCGATGCCGCCCATCGGTTCGAGCGCGGCGTCGACTACGCGACCACGGTCGAGCATCTGGAACGCATCACCCGCCTGCTGATCGACATCTGCGGCGGCGAAGCGGGCGCGATCGACGACCAGATCGTCAACCTGCCGACCCGCGAGCCGGTGCGCATGCGCGTCTCGCGCGCGTCGCGCGTCATCGGCGTGCCGATCGCCGCGGCCGACGTCGCCGACGTCTTCACGCGGCTCGGACTGCCGTTCGAACAACAGGACGACGTCTTCCTGGTCACCGCCCCCTCGTATCGTTTCGACATCGAGATCGAGGAGGACCTGATCGAGGAAGTCGCGCGCATCTACGGCTTCGAGAAAATTCCCGCGCGTCCGCCGGTGGCGCCCAGCCGGATGCGCGGCACCGACGAGACGCGACGCTCGATCCATGACATTCGTCACCGCATCGCCGCGCGTGATTATGCCGAAACCATCAATTTCGGCTTTGTCGACGCCGCGTGGGAGACCGATTTCGCGCAGGCCGACGAGGCCGATGGTAACGCGCCGCCCACGCCCATCAAGCTGCTGAACCCGATCGCCAGCCAGTTGTCGGTGATGCGCAGCAGTCTAATCGGCAGTCTGGTCGACGTGCTGCGCAACAACCTGAACCGGCGCGCCGAGCGCGTGCGTATTTTCGAAGTCGGTCGCGTCTTCCTGCGCGACGCCTCGGTCGCCGCGAGCGAGATGACGATCGCCGGCATCGCGCAGCCGGTGCGGCTCGCCGCGCTCGCCTATGGCACCGTCGCCGAAGAGCAGTGGGCCGAGACCTCGCGCGCGGTCGACTACTTCGACGTGAAGGGCGATCTGGAAGCGCTGTTCGCGCCGCGCGCCGCCCGTTTTGTCGGCGGCACGCATGCCGCGTTCCATCCGGGACGCAGCGCGCGCATCGAAATCGACGGCAAGGTCGTCGGCTGGCTGGGCGAGCTGCATCCACGCTGGCAGCAAAAATACGAACTGCCGCGCGCGCCCGTTCTGTTCGAAGTGGACGCCGATGCGCTGGCCGAAAAAGGCCTACCCGAGCCGTTCGCCGTGTCCAAGTTTCCGCCCGTTCGACGGGATATCGCCGTCGTCGTCGCACGCGACGTCGACGCGCAATCGCTGCTCGATGCACTCGAGGAAACGCGTCGCGAGGCGAGCTGTCAAATCGTGCAACGTATTGCTTTATTTGATGAATTTCGTCCGGACGGGGAGCGCAGCGGGGGTCTGGCAGCCACCGAGAAAAGCCTTGCTTTCAGAATAAGCTTGCAAGATACTGGCGGGACGCTTCAGGAGAACACGGTCGAATTGGCTGTCCAAACCCTTGTAGATCGGCTGGTTCGATCGTATGGCGCGCGGCTTCGCTGATGCTGGCGAGACCGCTGTCCAACAAGCCAACCGGCGCCAGTTTTCTAATATGAACGAAATGGACTCGAGTGAATTCCAGGCCCTGGTTTCGGCACAGCGAAGTTCGCTGGCGCGTGAACCGGCCGCCGCTGCCGTCCCCGCGTCGACGGAAACGCCGACACTGACGAAAGCCGAACTGGCCGAACTTCTGTTTGACAGTGTCGGGTTGAACAAGCGCGAAGCGAAGGACATGGTCGAAGCGTTTTTCGATGTGCTGCGCAGCGCGCTGGAAAGCGGAGAGTGCGTGAAGCTCTCCGGTTTCGGCAACTTTCAGTTGCGCGACAAGCCGCAGCGTCCGGGGCGCAACCCGAAGACGGGCGAGGCGATTCCCATTGCCGCACGCCGGGTGGTGACTTTTCATGCGAGCCAGAAACTCAAGGGGCTCGTCGAGGGTGGCGCGACGAAGACGTCGTTCTTTCGTTGAGGCCTGTGCGGCGTGAACCCTGATATCGCGATCGAGTGAAGATGGAAAAAGCCGCACTCTCCGCCTTACCCCTCATCCCTGCGAAACGCTACTTCACGATCGGCGAAGTCAGCGAGTTGTGTGGCGTCAAGCCGCATGTCCTGCGGTACTGGGAGCAGGAATTCACCCAATTGAAGCCGGTCAAGCGGCGCGGTAACCGGCGCTATTATCAGCACCACGAAGTATTGTTGATACGACGGATACGTGATTTGCTGTATGAGCAGGGTTTCACGATCAATGGTGCGCGCAACCGGCTTGCGGGACAGGGCGCGGCACATGCGGCGGGCGAGGCGGCGGGGCGCTCCGGCGACGGGGAGAGCGGGGAGGCCGGCGTCGATCTGGCTGCGCTGCGCGGCGAGATCGTCGAGGTGCTGCTGGGGTTGGGTGGGATGGATCCGGATGGGGAAAAGGCCATGCGGGAAGAGTATGCCGAGTCCCGGCACCGGGGCGACGACCGACATGCGTGAATGTGGTGCGATGATCTTGTCCACATCGCCCACGTTCTGATATACTTTCGTTCTTTCGGGGCGTAGCGCAGCCTGGTAGCGTACCTGCATGGGGTGCAGGTGGTCGGAGGTTCAAATCCTCTCGCCCCGACCAG
>JBPBQT010000547.1:0-2671 GCA_050955065.1 Janthinobacterium lividum
TCGTGCAGTACGGACTGGAAAGACGCGCACTCAAGGTGGACGGGATCTACTACGACGACACCATGATGACCCTGTCGCTATAAGCCATCGCCAGTTGCACCGCTACCGGCCGCGCCCGGCCGGCCGACGTGCGTGCGTATGTGCGTGCGTGCGTGCGTGACGGGCATCGTGCGAATCACGCGCGCAGCACGGGCAGTGTCGGGAAGCGCTGGTTCAGCACGAGCCGCGAATCCACGCCCCACCAGTGGTCGAGCACGGTCGCATAGAGCGACCGGAAATCCACCCCCAGCGGCAGGTTGCCGTTGCCGTCCAGTTGCCCGAGCGCGGGCGGCACGCCGTACAGCCCCCCGGCAACCGCACCACCCGCGATGAAGTGCGGTGCCACCGTGCCGTGATCGGTGCCGCGGCTATCGTTTTCACGGGCGCGCCGTCCGAATTCCGCATAGGTCATGACGAGGGTCGAATCCCAGCGGTTCATTTCGACCAGCGCCCCGCGCATCGCGGCCATCCCTTCGGCCAACTGTCGCACCAAGGCTTCCTGCTGACCCGGCTGATCGTGATGCGTATCGAAACCATTGAGCGTGATCTTGAGCACCGGCACGCCCGCACCCGCACCCGCACCCGACGGTTGCACGGCGTTGCGGCCATCGGTGGCGGACACGACCTGCATCGCCGTTTTGACCGCGTTGCCGAACTGCCCGGCGGGAAAGGTCGTCTTCAGCAGAACCTGCCCGCCGGCGGGACGCAGCCGGTCGGCGGCCCGCGTGATGTCGCGCTGCACGTCGAGGATATGCGCCATCTCCGGATTCTCACCCTGCGCGTTCACCAGTCGCGTCAGATGCGCGTCGCGCATGAATTGCGCCGGATTGACCAGCGCGATCGCGCGCGCGCCGTTGCCCAGCGGTCCCATCTCCGCGCTGCCGATCACGACCGCGTCGGCCGCGAAGCCGGGCGGCACGGGCCGCTGCGCGAACGCGCGCGACAGCCACCCGGCGCGCAGATACTCGTCCGCGGCCGATGCCGTATCCCAGATTTCGATCGAGCGGAAATGCGAGAGATTCGGCGAGGGGTAACTGACGCCCTGGACGATCGCCAGTTGCCGGTCCTGCCAAAGCGGCAGCAAGGCCTGCATCGCGGGATGCAGGCCCGTGCGTTCATCGAGCGGCAGGACCTTGTCGCGAGCGATGCCGATCGTCGGACGCAGGCGCGCATAGGCGGGGTCCGCATACGGAATGACGGTGTTCAACCCGTCGTTGCCGCCCTTGAGTTCGATCAGGATGAGCAGGCGGTCGTAACGCGGTGCGGAACCGGACGCCTTCGCCAGGGCCGCGCGCGCGGCCCATCCGGTTCCCGTCCAGCCCACGCCCAGCGCCGCGGCGCAGGTCAGCAGTACATCACGTCGTTTCATGGCCGTCGCTTCATGGTTGGCGTTTCAGGGTCATCGCGTCATGGTCCCCCTTCCTGATCGGGCGATGGCATGAGCGTCGGGGATCTTGCACGCGCTGCGTCATTCGAGCTGGTAAACCGGGTCCGCCAGCAGGCTTTGCAGGAAGGCGCTGCCGGTCTCGTCGTCCTCGATGGGTTCGATCGGTCGGGTGGGCAGCACCGCGCGGACCATGCGCCGGCGCGCCGTCGCGTCGGGCGCCACCGTGGGCGACGCGCCATAGGCGGCAAGCCAGACGGCGGGATCGAAATGCAGTCCGCCCGTACCGGTCGGGCGCGGCCCGTCGATCATGCCGCCGCCTGTGCTGCCGCCGCCTGCGCTGCCGCCGCCTGCGCTGCCGCCGCCTGCGCCGCCGCCAGGTGCGCCGCCGCCCGGAGCACCGGGAGCCGCGCCGGTGGCCGGACGCTGCGCCACCGGGCCCGTTGATCCCACCGGTCCCATCATTTCCATCGATCCCGTGGAAACCATCGGCCGGCCCGTGCCCGAGGAACGAAACAACTGCTCGACGAAGCGTTCGCGCGCAAGCAGCGTCGAACTGTTGATCCAGGTCTGACCGCCGGGCCAGCCTTTCACGTTGGGCGGCTCGAACAGATCCTCGCCCAGCCCGCGCATCGTGTCGGCGAGAAACTGCGGGGTGTCGTAGCGAACGTCGAACGCCCGCACCGTGCCGATCACGAAATTCGCCGGCGAACGGGCGAGCGTGGCCTGCCCTTCCTGCGCCCAGAAATCGTCAGACAGGAAAATCACGCGCAGCACGGTGCGAATGTCGTAACGCGATGCCCGGAAGACGCCGGCCAGGCGCGCCACCCGCGTCGCATCGGGCGTATCGGAAATGAACTCGCGCCACAGCTTCGCCGTGACGAACACCGCCGTCTCGGGTCGGGCGAGCAGCACATCGAGCATCTGGTCGCCATCGAACGCGCCGGTTTGGCCCAGCACGGTCTTCACGCCCGCGTCGTGCAGCGCCGGCTTCCAGACGAAGCGCTGCTGCGCGTCGAGGGTCCAGCCGGTGTACGCACGAGCGGATTCGACGACATCCTGCTGCGTGTAATGGCCTTCACCCAACGTGAACAGCTCCATCACCTCGCGCGCAAAGTTTTCGTTCGGGTGGCCGTTGCGGTTGCTGGCGCCGTCGAGATAGCGCAGCATCGCCGGATCCCGGGCGACATCGTGCAGCATCGTCCCGAAATTGCCCAGCGCGTCGCGCCGCAACAGAACGTTCTGCGC
>JBPBQT010000548.1:0-2451 GCA_050955065.1 Janthinobacterium lividum
GGCGCGCCACGGCTTGTGGGCGACGCCGCCCAGGGCGATGTGCGCCGCCGTCACCCGGCCGTCCCGCACTTCCAGAATGGTGGCCACCGAGACCAGACCGAACGCGTAGGACGCGCGGTCGCGCACCTTGCGATAGGCGGAACGGCCCGCCGGGCCGGGCGGCAGGATCACGGCGGTGATCAACTCGCCCGCTTCGAGCACCGTTTCGATCCGGGGCGTCTCGCCGGGCAGGACGTGAAAGTCCACCAGCGCGATCTCGCGAACGCCGTCGGGGCCCGCCACCATCACGCGCGCGTCCAGCGCGGCCAGCGCCACGGCCATGTCCGACGGATGGGTGGCGACGCACGCCGGGGACGCCCCCAGGATCGCGTGCATGCGATTGAACCCGTCGATCGCATCGCAGCCGGTTCCGGGCGCGCGCTTGTTGCAGCGCGCGGCATCGTCGTAGAAGTAGGCGCAGCGGGTGCGCTGCAGCAGATTGCCGCCCGTCGTCGCCATGTTCCGGATCTGCGCCGACGCGCCCGACAGGATGGCCTGCGACAGCAGCGCATAGCGTTCGCGCACGCGCCGGTCGGCGGCCAGCGCCGTGTTCCTGACCCCCGCGCCGATCCGCAGTCCGCCCTCCCCGGTCTCCTCCACCTCGCACGAGAGGTCGGTGACGTCGACCAGCAGCGTCGGATGCTCGATGGTCTCGCGCATCAGGTCGACGAGATTGGTGCCCCCGCCGAGATACTTCGCTCCCGGCTGCGCGGCGAGCGCGAGCGCGGCCTGCCGGTCGACGGCACGCTCATAGGTGAAGGGGGTCATCGGGCCACCTCGCGCTCGCCGGCATTGGCGCCTGCGCCTGCGTCGGTTCCGGCTCCGGCTCCGGCGTCGGTTCCGGCTCCGGCTCCGGCTCCGGCGTCGGTTCCGGCGTCGGCCTCACCCGTGACGAACGTCTCCAGAATCGCGTCGACGATGCCGTTGTAGGCGCCGCAGCGGCACAGATTGCCGCTCATCCGTTCCCGCAGCTCCTCGCTCGTCAACACGAAGCTAACGGCGGCGACGTCCTCGCTGACATGGCTCGGCACGCCCTCCTGCCACTCCCGCACCATGCCGATGGCCGAACAGATCTGGCCGGGCGTGCAGTACCCGCACTGGAACCCGTCGTGTTCGACGAACGCCGCCTGCAACGGATGCAGCCCGCCGGGTGCGCCCAACCCTTCGATGGTGGTGATTTCGCGGTTCTGGTACTGCACGGCCAGGGCGAGGCAGCTGTTGATGCGCGTCCCGTCGACCAGCACCGTGCACGCGCCGCACGCGCCCTGGTTGCAGCCCTTCTTGACGCCGGGGAGATGACACTGCTCGCGCAGCAGATCCAGGAGCGACGTTCTGGGATCCGGATCCAGCTCGATATCGTTGCCGTTGATGACAAAATGCATGCTTGCTCCTTGAGGGTCAGCATGACGTCGCGCGCTGGGCGCGCCATGCGGACGCAGGCGCGCAAGCGGGTGGGTGTGGGGTGAGGTGAGGTGAGGAAGTGTTGGCGTCCGCTAGGCCACGAGCTGGCTGTCGTGCGGACCGTCGTGCAGCCCGTCGTCCGCACCGGCCGTCGGCATGGCGGATGCGGCTGTAGCTGTGGCTGTGGCTGTGATACGGCCGCGATCGGCGAACGCGTCGCCGATCAGCAGCACGCTGGGCTGGGCGCTGTCGAGCAGGTCGCGCGCGCGTCCGGCGAGCAGGTCGGCGAGCGTCATCCGGAACTGACGTTCGCGCGGCGTGGAGCACGCCTCGACGATCGCCACCGGCGTCGCGGCGTCGCGTCCCGCCTCGATCAGCTCGGCGGCGATCTCGTGCGCGCTGTCCCGGCCCATGTAGAAAACCAGCGAATCGGCGTCGGCGCGGCGGCGGATCTCGTCCGAGCCGGCCTCCCGGTTGCGGGTCGCCAGCACGACGCTGCGCGCCACGCCGCGCAGCGTCAGCGAGCGTTTCAGCGTGGCGGCGCTCGCCAGCGACGCCGTCACGCCCGGCACGATCTCGTACGCGATGCCGGCCGCTTCCAGCGCCCGCATCTCCTCGTCGGCCCGGCCGAACAGCATCGGGTCGCCGCCCTTGAGACGCACGACGATCTCCGCCTGCCGCGCCGCGTCCACCAGTTGCTTGTTGATGAAATGCTGGGCGCTCGAGTGCTTGCCGCAACGCTTGCCCACGCCGATCAGGCGCGCCTGCGGCGCCAGCGCCAGCATCCCGGGCTCGATCAGCGCGTCGTGCAGCACCACGTCCGCCTGCGCGAGCAGCCGCGCGCCGCGCACCGTGATCAGGTCCGCCGCGCCCGGCCCCGCGCCGATCAGATACACCTTTGCCATTGCCGCCACCTCTGTGCGCGGCGTTCCCCGACCCGATGCCGGCGAACGCCTCATTCATCCGTTCCGCTCTTTTACCACGGCGCGCCGGCGCGTCAATAATATCCCG
>JBPBQT010000549.1:0-2440 GCA_050955065.1 Janthinobacterium lividum
CCGCGGCGAGCGCGGTGCCGCGTGCCCAGGCGCGATCGAAAACGCGGGCCGCTTCGTCGGCGAGTGCCCGGGCGCCTTCCAGCGCCAGCCAGAAATCCCCGAAGTGCGCGAGCACATAGGGATCCTCGCGCGGCCGGGCTGCCGACGAGGCGATCCAGGGCCGCTCCGCACGCTGCGTGATGGCGCGGGCTTCCCGCAACGCGCCTTCGCCGATGCCGAGATACAGGTTCGCCAGGATCAGTTGCGCGAGCAGGGGGCGCAGGCAGGCGAAGGGGGTGGACAGCGGACCCGGGTCGCGCAACCACTCGGCCGGCTCGACCGGTACGCGCGCGAAGAGGACGGTGCCGCTGTCGGTCTGACGCTGGCCCATGTTGTCCCAGTCGTCGAGGACGGTGATGCCGGGGCGGCTGGTGGGAACGACGCCGATCAGCAGCCGGTTGTCGGGGTCGAGCGCCGAGAGCAGCAGCCTGTCGGAGCCGGTCGCGCCGGAGCAGAAGCTTTTGCGTCCGTCGACCCAGGTGCGGCCATCGGCGTCGGGCGTGACGCGGGTCTGGGTGTCGAGCGGGTTGAGCGCATTGCCCCAGAACCAGCGGTGCCGGATGCTGTCCGCGTACCAGGGTTGCCACTGCGCGGGCAGGCCGAAGAGCCGCGTGGTCGCGAGCAGCAGATGATGGAACGCGAACAGATGGGCGAGCGAGCTGTCGACGCGCGCGAAACGGCGCACCACGCCCAGCGTTGCCCGCCAGTCGGCGCCCAGACCGCCGAACTCGACCGGCGTGCTCAGGCCGAGCAGGCCGCTGTCGCGCAGCAATGCGCGTTCATGCGCGGCATGGCCGCCCTGGAGGTCGCGGGCCGCCGCGGTGCTGGCCAGCGCCGCGGCGACGGTTTCCACCGCGTCGTGCCAGGGAAGGGACGGGCTGTCGGCGCACGCGTAGGGACGGCTCATGACGCCGGCCGATGGACGAGTGGCGCGGGTGAAGAAGGTGCCACGGGTGGAGCCAAGGGTGCCACGGGTACGAAGGGCACCAAGGGCGCGAGTGATGCAGTGGGTGCGATGCGGATCAACATGAACTCCCGAAAATGACGGCGCGAGCGATGCGCATGGTCGTCCCGACACACTAGCAATGACCGGGCCCCGTGCTAAACACGATTTTCGGCTAAGGACAGGCGATTTTCCGGGTTGGGTCCGCTTCCTCCAAAGTACGTTTCCGGGAAACCTTAGATGGAACCATTCGTTCGAACGCGGCGAATAGGCGATTAGCATGGTGGCCCCGATGCCGTGATGCAGCGCGGTGTCAGCGTTTTCCATGGGCGCGACGCGCTCCGACGGGCAAGGAGTTCACGATGGATGTTTTCTGGTTCATTCCGACGCACGGCGACAGCCGTTATCTCGGCACCACGCAAGGCGCGCGCGCCGCGGACTTCGATTATTTCCGGCAGATCGCGCAAGCCGCGGATTCGCTGGGCTACGAAGGCGTGCTGCTGCCCACGGGGCGGTCCTGCGAGGACGCCTGGGTGGTGGCGTCGAGCCTGATTTCGTCGACGAAGCGGCTGAAGTTCCTGGTGGCGGTGCGCCCGGGCCTGTCGTCGCCGGCCCTGTCGGCGCGCATGGCGGCGACGTTCGACCGTCTCTCCGGCGGCCGCCTGCTGATCAATGTGGTCACGGGCGGGGACCCGGTCGAGCTGGCCGGCGACGGCGTGTTCAACGATCACGAGACGCGGTACGAGGTCACCGACGAGTTCCTGCATATCTGGCGCCGCCTGCTCGCAGCGTCGCACACGGGCGAGACGATCGATTTCGACGGTCGCCATCTGCAAAGCCGCGGCGGCAAGATCCTGTATCCGCCGGTGCAGAAGGCGCATCCGCCGCTCTGGTTCGGCGGTTCCTCCCCGGCCGCGCATGCGATCGCCGCGGACCATATCGATACCTACCTGACCTGGGGCGAAGCGCCGGCGGAAGTCGGCAAGAAGATCGCCGACATCCGCCGGCGCGCCGCCGACAAGGGTCGCGAGATCAAGTTCGGCATCCGCTTGCACGTCATCGTGCGCGAAACCGAGGAGGAGGCGTGGGCGGATGCCGACCGGCTGATCAGCAAGCTCGACGACGAGACCATCGCGCGCGCGCAGGCCTCTTTCGCGAAAATGGACTCCGAGGGGCAGCGGCGCATGGCCGCGCTGCACGGCGGGCGGCGCGACAGGCTGCAGATCTACCCGCACCTGTGGGCGGGGGTCGGCCTGGTGCGGGGCGGCGCGGGTACCGCGCTGGTCGGCAACCCCGAACAGGTCGCCGGCCTGATGAAGGAGTACGCGGCGCTCGGCATCGATACCTTCATTCTCTCGGGTTATCCGCATCTCGAGGAATCGTACCGTTTCGCCGAACTGGTGTTCCCGCTGCTGCCCCGGGCGCAGCGCCCGGGCGCAACCGGGCCCTTGTCGGGGC
>JBPBQT010000550.1:0-2396 GCA_050955065.1 Janthinobacterium lividum
CATGCCAGTTGATGCGATTTGTCGTTCGCAAGCCCCTTGACTAAATTATTATTTCATGCATCCGATTTTATCCTGCCGCGTCCCCACGCACGCAAACTGGCCTGGGCATTGAGCGCGAACCAGCGACGTCCGGCGGTATCGGTGCTACCGCGCGCATCCGGGCGACCCGGCGCGGCATCGACAGAGGCGGTTCGCCAGCACGCGGCGGCGTTGGACGCGCGCTCCGGCATGTCGCCCCGGAGCGGGAGTGGAGCGGAAAATTTCATTGACGGCCAAGGTCAAGTGCAAGGATCTCGTGCGGACCCAGGCACTTGCCATGCCCGTTGCGCCCGTCAGACGGGCGCGACCGGTACCACGGGACGCCCGGATCGGATCAACGCCGACAACACGAAAACGACGACCATGTTCGCCGCCAGCGCCAGCAACCCGATATATATCGGGTAATGGCCGCCGGCCACACTGACCGTGTACAGCGGCTTGATGCCCTGCTCCAGCGCGAGCGACGTGCCAAGCACCATGCCGGTCGCCCAGCCGAGGAACAAGGCGGGCAGCTTCATCCGGGACGTGAACAGCGTGAAGACCACCGCCGGAAAGATCTGCAGGATCCAGACGCCGCCGAGCAGTTGCAGGTCGATCGCGTATTTGGCCGGCACGAAGAGAATGAAGACCAGCGCGCCGAACTTCACCAGCAGCGAAAACAGCTTCGCGCTCTGCGATTCCTGCGCCGGCGTCATGTTCGGATTGACGAGCGGGCGCCACAGATTGCGCGTGAACAGATTCGCCGCGCCGATCGACATGATGGCCGCGGGCACCAGCGCGCTGATCGCGATCGCAGCCGCGGCGAAGCCGACGAACCACGAGGGAAAGATCTTGCTGAACAGCGCGGGCACGACCTGGGACGCCGAACTCACATGGATGCCGGCGGCGATCGCCATATACCCGAGCAATGCGATCAACCCGAGCAGCAGCGTGTACGCCGGCAGGAACACCGCATTCGTCTTGATCGTCGACGGGGAATTCGAGGCGAGGATCGCGGTCATCGTATGCGGATACATGAACGCCGCCAGCGCCGACCCGAAGGCGACGCTCGCATACGCGGTGTACTGCGACGGCAGCAGCGTGATGCCGGTGGCGCCGCCCTTCGCCGCGAAGTAATGATCCGCCGCGCTGAACACCGACGCATACCCGCCCAGCTTCGACGGAATCAGCCAGACCGCGGCGATCACGACGATATAGATCATGATGTCCTTGACGAAGGCGATCATCGCCGGGGCGCGCAGGCCGCTGGCGTACGTGTAGACGGCCAGGACCACGAACGCGATGATCAGCGGCACCTCGCCGGACACGCCCAGCCCCTCGATCACCACCTGCATGCCGACCAGCTGCAAGGCGATGTACGGCATCGTGGCGAGGATGCCGGTCACCGCGATCGCGGCGGCGAACCAGCGGCCGCCGTAATGACCCTGGACGAAATCGGCCGCCGTGATGTGCTGCAGCTTGTGGCAGGCCTTCCACAACTTGGGCATCACCAGGAAGACGAACGGATAGACGATGATCGTGTACGGCAAGGCGAAGAAACCGTACGCGCCGACCGAATACACGAGCGCCGGCACCGCGATCACCGTATAGGCGGTGTAGAAGTCGCCGCCGACCAGGAACCAGGTGATGACCGAGCCGAACTGGCGTCCGCCCAGGCCCCACTCGTGAAGCTGCGTCAAATCCCCGGCTTTCCAGCGCGCCGCGCCGAAACCGATCACGGTCACCAGGATGAAGAACGCGACGAAGACGCTGACTGCGACGATGTTGAACTGGGACGTGATCATCGCGCCACCCTGTAAACGATGTAGATCAGCAACGAGGTGAGCGGCACCCACAGAAACTGATACCAGTAAAAGAAGGGGAAACCCAGGAAGGCAGGCTCCCGTCCGTTATAGAAGGGCACCCAGAGCAGGCCGATATAGGGAAGCAGCAGGATCAGCTTCAGCCAGGACGCGCGTCCGGACGATGCGTCGCTCGTAGTCATCTTGTCTCGTTCTTAGTGAATACCGGGCCGGGAGGGGAAATGGCAACCGCGTGGCAACCGCGTGGCAACCGCGTGGCAACCGCGTGGTAAGCACAGAGTGGCCGCATGGCGGCGGCGCCGGCAATGCATGCGACATCGCGCCGTATCGCCGACGACAGACAATATCCTCCGGCGGGAAGCGTCGTCAAGCTGCGACGCCGGTTTCCCCGGCGCCGGCGCAAGACTTTAGCCCGTATTGCGCAACCCCGACGCGATGCCGTTGATCGACAGCTTGATGCCGCGGGTCAGTTTTTCGCTGCTTTCGCCGGCGCGGTGTCGGCGCAGCAGTTCGACCTGCAGATGATTCAGCGGATCGAGATAGGGAAACCGGTTG
>JBPBQT010000551.1:0-2294 GCA_050955065.1 Janthinobacterium lividum
CTGGATCCACGCCGCGGGCGGCACGGCGATCGTCGCCCATCCCGGGCGGTACGCGTTCACGGCGACCGAATTCGGCGCGTTGTTCGACGAGTTCAAGGAACGGGGCGGCGCGGCGATCGAGGTCGTGACGGGCAGCCACACGCCCGACCAGTATACGGAATATGCGCGGGTGGCGATGCGCTACGGGTTTCGCGCATCGCGCGGTTCGGATTTCCATGGCCCGGGCGAGGGACGGCACGCGCCCGGCACGCTGCCGCCGCTGCCGGCGGGCCTGGTGCCGGTATGGCAGGACTGGTAAGGACGCTTGCACGCAATGGCACAGTTTTTCCGCATTCATCCCGACAACCCGCAGCCGCGCCTGATCAAGCAGGCCGTGGAAATCATCAACGCCGGCGGCATCGTCGCATTGCCGACCGATTCCAGCTATGCGCTTGCCTGCCATCTCGACGACCGTTCGGCGGTGGAGCGGCTGCGCCGCATCCGCGGTCTCGACGAGCGGCAACTGCTGTCGCTGCTGGTGCGCGACCTGTCCGAACTGGCGAATTTCGCGGTGGTCGACAACCGGCAGTACCGGCTGCTCAAGGCGGTGACCCCCGGCCCCTACGTCTTCGTCCTCGATGCGAGCAAGGAAGTGCCGCGGCGGCTGTCGCACCCTTCGCGCAAGACCATCGGCCTGCGCGTGCCCGACCACGCGCTGACGCTCGCGCTGCTGGAAGGGCTGGGGCAGGCGCTGATCGCCTCGACCCTGATCCTGCCGCCCGACACCGAACCCCTGAACGAGCCGGACGCGATCCGCGAACGCCTGGAGAAGGTCGTGGACCTGGTGATCGACGGCGGCCCCTGCTCGGGCGAACCTTCGACGGTGATCGACCTCACCGGCCCCGAGCCGGTGCTCGTGCGCCGCGGCCGGGGACCGCTGGCGCCGTTCGGCCTGCCGGACGAAGCGTAGTTCGTCCGAAAGTCCCGGCGCCTGTGCCGGAATGCCGTAACGACTTGCTACAATGGCGGCAAATGATCGACTCGCTAATCCAGACCGTCGCGGTCTACGCCCTCCCGGTACTGTTCGCCATCACCCTCCACGAGGCCGCCCACGGTTACGTCGCGCAGCGTTTCGGCGACAACACGGCCCTGATGCTCGGGCGCGTGAGTCTGAACCCGATGCGCCATATCGATCCGGTCGGCACGCTGCTGATGCCGCTGGTGCTGTATTTCGCGACCGGCGGCGCCTTTCTGTTCGGCTATGCGAAACCGGTGCCGGTGGCCTTCGGCAAACTGCGCAATCCACGCTGGCATGCGTTGCTGGTGTCGCTGGCCGGGCCGGGGTGCAACTTCCTCCAGGCGCTGTTGTGGGGCGTGGTTTCCGTCCTGCTGCGGCTGGCCGATGTCACCGAGCCCTTTTTCCTGCGCATGGCGGCGGCCGGCCTGCTGGTCAATCTCGTGATGTGCGTGTTCAATCTGTTCCCGCTGCCACCGCTCGATGGCGGTCGCATATTGATGAGCGTGCTGCCGCCGAAGCAATCGATCCGGCTCGCCCGGGTCGCGCCGTACGGATTCTTCATCGTCATGGCGCTGGTGCTGACCGGACTGCTCGGGCGTTTCTGGCTCACGCCGCTGATGGACCTGGCCTACAGTGCGATCAGCTTCCTGCTGCTGCCGCTGATCGCCCTGGTGCGGTGACCGGCGGCGCGCCGGGCGCGAGCCCCGCGTTCGATTGTCACGCGCCGGTGGGGTCAGCAACGGCGGCGGACGCGGCGGCGAAAGAAATCGTAACGGCGTGCGCGCAGTCTCCGATCTTCCCCGATAGGTCCGCGCACCGGAATCCGTTACAATCGCGAATTACCGAGAACCGACCCCCATCGTGTCCATGACAATCGCCTCTCCCATTCGCGGCAGTCTCGTCGCGCTCGTCACGCCGATGCATGAAGACGGCGGCCTGGATCTGGCCGCGCTGCGCGCGCTGCTCGACTGGCACGTCGCCGAAGGCACCGACGGCATCGTGATCGTCGGCACCAGCGGCGAATCACCGACGCTGCCGGTCGACGAACACCTGCTGCTGATCCAGACCGCGGTCGAGCAGATCGGTGGACGGATTCCCGTGATCGCCGGCGCGGGCGGCAACTCGACGGCCGAAGCGGTCGAGCTGACCACCCGGGCGAAAGCCCTGGGAGCCGACGCGACGCTGCAGGTGGTGCCGTATTACAACCGGCCGACGCAGGAAGGCATGTATCGCCACTTCGCGACGATCGCCGAGAAGGTCGATCTGCCGGTGATCCTGTACAACGTCCCGGGTCGTA
>JBPBQT010000552.1:0-2212 GCA_050955065.1 Janthinobacterium lividum
AGCAATGTGCCCGCGCGGCTCGCCCTGTGGGACGGGCAGTCCTACGATTTCGGTACGTTCGAGCGGCCCTCGGTCACGTTGCGCGTGAAATCGGCGGCGGCGATGCCGCTGTTGCTCGCGCCAAGTCTCGACAGTCTGGGAGAAGCCTACGTCCAGGAAAAAATCGACATCGAAGGCTGTCTGACCGACATCATCAATGTCGGCCATGCACTCGCCAGGGCCTCGGCCGAAGCCCCCGGCAAGCTGCAGCGCGCGGCCCGCTACCTCACTCATTCCAAGGCGTCGGACAAGAAGTCGATCCAGTATCATTACGACGTCTCGAACGCGTTCTACAGCCTCTGGCTCGACCCGAACATGGTGTATTCATGCGCCTATTTCGAGAACGGCGACGAGGATCTGGCGACCGCGCAGCTGAAAAAGATCGATCACATCCTGCGCAAGATCGATCTGCAGCCGGGGCAGACGCTGCTCGACATCGGCTGCGGCTGGGGCGCGCTGGTGATCCGGGCCGCGCAGCAGTTCGGCGCGCGCTGCGTGGGCGTGACGCTGTCGCAGAACCAGTTCGATCTTGCGACGGAACGCGTCAAGGCCGCGGGGTTGGCGGACCGCGTCGAGATCCGGTTGCAGGACTATCGCGACGTCACGGGCCGGTTCGACCGCATCACGAGCGTGGGCATGTTCGAGCACGTGGGGCGCGCTCACCTTCCGGCGTACTTCTCCAAAGTGTCGCAGCTGCTCGTCGATGACGGCGTCGTAATGAATCACGGCATCACATCGACCGATCCCGGCAGCGGCGAGACGCCTCACGGCGGCGGCGAGTTCATCGACAAGTACGTGTTCCCCGATGGCGAATTGCCGCATATCGGCCTGGCCCTGCAAGCGATGCAGCAAGGCGGACTGGAGGCGTTCGACGTCGAGAACCTGCGCCGTCACTACGCGCAGACCCTGCGGATGTGGAGCGACAACTACGAAGCCCGGACGAGCAAGGTGCGCGAGCTGATCGACGAGGAAAAATACCGCATCTGGCGTCTGTACCTGGCGGGCTGCGCGTATGCGTTCGAGAACGACAACGTCGCGATCTATCAGATCGTCGGTCGCAAGGCGGGCCGCCCCGCCGCCGGCCTGCCCTGGTCACGCCGCTACATCTACGAGGACGGTCCCCGCTGAACGCCCCTGACAACACGCCCCGGCGGGGCCGCACCCCGCCCGCACGGCATGCTTGAACAAGACGATCTGTTCGGCCCGCCGCCCGCTGCCGCCGCTGCCGATACCGCTGCCGCAGTGACGGCCGCAGATCCGGCGGCGGACGCCGCGCTTGCGAAAACGTCGCGACGTCCCCGGCGCGCGGCACAGGACGATGTCCCCTGCGAGCCGTTGGCGCCCCCCCCGGAACTGTTCGCTCAGGCCTGCGAAGCATTGCCCCCGGGCGTGCATCTCGGCACCTCGTCCTGGTCCTTTCCGGGATGGCGCGGCCTTCTGTATCGCGATACCTATACCGCGAGCGCGCTCGCCCGTACCGGCCTGGCGGCGTATGCCGCGAGCCCCCTGCTGCGCTGCGTGGGCATCGACCGTTCGTTCTATGCCCCGCTGACGGCGGACGAATACGCGCACTACGCCGGACAGGTCGCGGACGACTTCCGCTTCGTCGTCAAGGCGCCCGCCCGTGTGTGCGACGGCGCGATCCGCGGCGCGAACGGCGCGCCGGCGCGCGTCAACCCCGACTTCCTCGACGCCGTCGCCGCCATCGACGACTTCATCCAGCCGTGCGTCGAAGGCCTCGCCGGCAAGATCGGCGCGCTGGTGTTCCAGCTCTCGCCCCTGCCCGATGCGCTGCGCGCCGATCTGCCCGCGCTGGTCGACCGTCTGGCACGTTTCTTCGACGCGTTGCCGCCGGCCCCGCACCGTTACGCGCTGGAGATTCGCGACCCCGCGCTGCTCACGCCGCGGCTGATGCGCATGTTGCGCGACCATGGCGTACGGTATTGCGTCGGCATTCATTCGCGGATGCCCGACGCGGCGCGCCAGGCCGCGGCACTCGACCATCTCGACCATCTCGACGGTGGGCGTCCGGGACCGCTGATCGTACGCTGGAGCCTGCATGCGGGTTTGCGATACGAAGGCGCGCGCACGCGCTACGAACCGTTCGACGCGCTCGTCGACCCGGACCTGCCCACGCGCGCGGCGCTCGCCGCACTGGTCGCGCGGGCGGTGC
>JBPBQT010000553.1:0-2129 GCA_050955065.1 Janthinobacterium lividum
GCTGGGCAACCGAATTTATTTCAAGCGCGAGGACAACCAGGCCGTGTTCTCGTTCAAGCTGCGCGGCGCGTACAACAAGATGTCGGGCCTGTCGGCGGACGAACGCGCGCGCGGCGTGCTGGCCGCGTCGGCGGGCAACCACGCGCAGGGCGTGGCGCTCGCGGCCGCGCGCCTGCGCTGCACCGCGGTGATCGTGATGCCGACGACCACGCCGCAGGTGAAGGTCGACGCGGTGCGCGCGCACGGCGGCAGCTGGGTGGACGTGGTGCTGCACGGCGAGTCGTATTCGGACGCGTACGCGCATGCGCTGACGCTCCAGGCGGCGCGCGGCCTCTCCTTCGTCCACCCGTTCGACGACCCGGACGTGATCGCCGGCGCCGGCACGGTCGGCATGGAGATCCTGCGCCAGCACCAGGGCCCGATCGACGCGATCTTCGTGCCGATCGGCGGCGGCGGCCTGGCCGCGGGCATATCGGCCTACGTCAAGGCGGTGCGCCCGGAGATCAAGGTGATCGGCGTGCAGACGGAGGATTCCTGCGCGATGGCGCAGTCGCTGGAACGCGGCGAGCGCGTCGAACTGACCGAGGTCGGGCTGTTCTCGGACGGCACGGCGGTGAAGCTGGTGGGCAGCGAGACCTTCCGCGTGTGCCGGGAACACCTCGACGAGGTGCTGCGCGTGGACACCGACGCGCTGTGCGCGGCGATCAAGGACGTGTTCCAGGACACCCGCAGCCTGCTCGAACCGGCCGGCGCGCTCGCGGTCGCGGGCGCGAAGCTGTACGCGGCGCGCGAGGGGCTGAAGGACGCGACGCTGATCGCGATCAGTTCCGGCGCGAACCTGAACTTCGACCGGATGCGCTTCGTCGCGGAGCGCGCGGAGGTGGGCGAATCGCGCGAGGCGGTCTTCGCGGTGACGATTCCCGAGGCGCGCGGCAGTTTCCGGCGCTTCTGCGAGATCGTCGGCGAGCGCAACGTCACCGAGTTCAATTACCGGATCGCCGACCGGCGCGCCGCGCACATCTTCGTCGGCGTGCAGACGCGCAGCCGCGACGAGGGCGTGGCGCTGGCCGCGGCCTTCGAGCGCACCGGCTTCGCGACGCTGAACCTGACGCAGGACGAACTCGCGAAGCAGCACGTGCGGCACATGGTGGGCGGGCACTCGCCGCTCGCCAGCGACGAGTTGCTGTACCGCTTCGAGTTTCCGGAGCGTCCGGGCGCGCTGATGCGTTTCCTGTCGTCGATGTCGCCGAACTGGAACATCAGCCTGTTCCATTACCGCAATCAAGGCGCGGATTACAGCAGCATCCTCGTCGGCCTCCAGGTGCCCGCGGACGAGTGCGCGGCGTTCGGCGCGTTTCTGGAGGCGCTGGGCTATCCGCACTGGAACGAGACGGACAACCCGGTGTACCGGCTGTTTCTTGCGGACACGAGCGCCGACGCGACGCCCACCGGCGCTGCGCCTTCCCTTCACCAGGATTGAGGTTCTTTCGATGACACCCGAACAGTCCACCCTCGGCAAACCGGTTGAATACCGGGACACCTACGATGCCAGCCTGCTGTTTCCGATCGAGCGCAGCCGCGGCCGCGCGGAGATCGGCCTGACCGGCGCGCTGCCGTTCTTCGGCATGGATATCTGGAACGCGTACGAACTGTCGTGGCTGACGCCGCGCGGCAAGCCGCGCGTGGCGCTGCTGACCGCGCTGGTGCCGGCCGATTCGCCGAACATCGTCGAGTCGAAGTCGTTCAAGCTGTATCTGGGATCCTTCGCGCAGACCCGGCTGGAATCGGCCGAGCAGTTGAGCGACATCATCCGCCGCGACGTCTCGGCGCTCTGCGGCGCGTCCGTGCAGATCCGGATCACGCTGCCGGACGCGTTCGGCGAACTGATCCTCGACGAACTCGCCGGCGTCGATCTCGACCGGCTGGATCTGGACACCGACGTCTATACGCCGGACGCGAGCCTGCTGAGCGCGCGCCTCGACGAGGCGCCGGTGGAGGAAACGCTGGTGTCGAACCTGCTGAAATCGAATTGTCCGGTGACCGGGCAGCCGGACTGGGGCAGCGTGCAGATCCGCTACGCGGGGCCGCAGATCGATCAGGCGGGGCTGCTGCGCTACATTGTGTCGTAC